>DNFT01000123.1 GCA_003486385.1 Eubacterium sp.
ACAGTCCGACGAGAGTACTGTTGAAGAGACACAGGTACAGTCTGGCGAGAGTACTGTTGAAGAGACACAGGTACAGTCGGATGACAGTACAGTTGATGGTATATTTAAGAATGTGCAGGCTGAGGAGGTCAGCGGAACCCCGCGTCTGGATGCTATTTCCGGAAATATTGGCAATTCAGCCGAAGACAGACCTGTAAGCTACCGCGATGATGAGATGGTTACAATCATCGTTGAGCTTGAGGAGGCTCCGCTTATGGATGCTTATGCCATGAATCTGTATACAGTTAGAGACGATGAGACTGCCGGAGAGGCAGTGGCAGAGTTCCTCGCAAGCGATGCGGCAATGCAGGCAGCAGACGAGCTTCGCAGTGAACAGCAGGCACTTTTTAATGAGATACAGGCAATGCAGCCGGCAGCTATGAGCACGGAGGAGGATGAGACTTTATCTCTTGTTACACTTACGGCACAGTGGACTGTTCTTGTAAACGGTATGGCTGTAAAAGCGCCTTATGGTATGCTTGCAGGAATCAGGGAGCTTGACGGAGTAAAACGTGCATATGTTGAGCATACATATGACGAGCCGAAGGAGCCTGTGACTGAGGCAGGCGCTATCGCAGGTTACAGCTATGACATGGTTCATCTTAGCGAGGCATGGGAGGCAGGCTATACAGGCAAGGGACTTCTCGTTGCAGTTCTTGACACAGGTGTTGATATCGAGAGTGCAGCATGGTTTGATGATGAGAAGAATGAGAATGTATTCGGAATACGTCGTGTGCACGAGGCATTCCGCGACAATTCATTTAAGTCAGACGTTAAGGACAGTGAACTCCGTTATACGAAGGAGTCACTCTTAGGTTTCCTTTCAGATAAGAAGCTTAACGCTAACAGCATGAGTGCTGCCAGCAATGAGGATATGTATAAGACGCGCAAGGTTCCGTTTGCATTTGACTATGCCGGAGAGGCAGATTCCTATACAGGTGAGATTATCGGTGGAGATGTCAATGTCCGCAACACAAGCAGCGACCATGGTACCCATGTATCAGGTACAATTGCAGGCTATGCAAAGAACGATGAAGGTCAGGTGCTGTTTTCAGGAGTTGCGCCTGATGCCCAGCTTATGATGATGAAGGTGTTTTCGGATGTTGGCGGTGGCGCTACGGACAGTTCAATATTAAAGGCACTTGAAGATACAATGGTTCTGGGTGCAGATATTGTCAATCTGTCACTTGGTTCAGATAATGGTTTTTCACAGGATGATACAGTGAACAATGAGGTATATGCGCGCATGGAGCAGGCAGGAATTATTCTTATGACTTCTGCCGGAAACAGCGAGACCTCACCTTCGATGGGTAACGAGCTCGGTGGACTCAACGAGAGCAAAAATCCTGATATTTCAGTGATTTCTGCCCCTGCCGTATATCCATCCAATCTTTCTGTTGCTTCCGTAAACAGCAGTGTTGATTTACTCAGCATATTAAAGTGGGGCGATATGGAGATTGGTTATTCAGACCCTACTTCAATAGCCATGAAGAGTAAGTTCGCAGGCAAGGGCGAATTCGTTGTGTATGACGCCGGCTATGGTACATATGATGACTACCAGAAGGCAGGCTTTGATACAGGTTACAATGGAGGCAAGACAGGTATTGCGCTTGTAAAGCGTGGCGGAACAGATTACAGTGGTAATCCGCTCTCATTTGTGACAAAGATTAATAACGCAAGCAGCTTTTCAGGTGTAAATTACCGCGGAGAGTCATACGGTGTTCTCGCTGTAATCATCTATGACAGCGATTCAGAGACAAATACACTTATAAACATGAGCACGGATGGAACTTCACTCACCTCTGCATTTATCGGTGGTAAGGATGGAGCCGCTATGGTTGAGACTCTCAAGAACGGTGAAGAGGTCAAGATTTCCGTAGAGCAGAATGACAAGGTTGTAAGCTGGAGCGATGCAGGAAACATGAGTTCCTTCACTTCATGGGGAGCAGGTGCTTCACTTGAACTCAAGCCTGAGATAACGGCACCTGGCGGAAATATCTGGTCAACTATCGTGGATCAGACCTACCAGGGCGGTGCAGGTGTATATAACGACTACACGGGTTCTTACGGAATGATGAGTGGTACATCGATGGCAGCACCTCATATGTCAGGTCTTGCAGCCATTGTGCGTCAGTATGTCGATGCCAATATGGTTTCATTAGAATCAAAGCATGACAATGCGGCAATAGCAAGCAAGCTCCTCGTGAGCACGGCTGTCCCTACGGTTGAGGACGGAGTATATGTCTCTCCGCGTCGTCAGGGTGCAGGTATTGTAAATGTTGCGGCGGCAATCACTTCTCCTGCATATATCGATGTCGAGGACAAGCTTGTAGGTAAGCTTGAGCTTGGCGACGATGTTGACTGGACCGGAAGCTATGATTTGAAATTCAATGTAGTGAATGTATCGGACAAGACACAGACTTACAGCATAAGTGCTTCGATTTTACGCCCTGACACGGCAGAGCAGGACGGCATGACCATGGTGCTTGAGCAGGATGTGCTTGTAAAGAAGGTTGACCTTGGTGAAGTTACGGTTCCTGCAAAGTCAACAGTTGAGGTATCTAAGAACGTCAGCCTTACGGCTGAGGAGATAGCGGCAATAAGAGCGCTCTTCCCTAACGGTACATTTGTAGAGGGCTTCATCTCCCTCACATCAGCAGATGAGGCGGTTCCGCAGCTCGGACTTCCTATGCTTGCATTTATAGGTGACTGGACGGCAGCTCCTATTTTTGATGAGACCAACTGGTTTGATGAACCTGAGGATGGAAACGATGTAAACAACAATCATTATGCACTTGGTGTAAATGTAATGGGCAGCACTGTTCAGAACAACGGTGAGGTTGTCAACTTTATCAATGTTGGTCAGAACCCGTTCGGAAACAGCATCACGGAGACAAGCACACAGACTGTATTCCATCAGGGTAACTTCACTATATCACCGGATGGCAATGGCTATCTTGACAGCTTTGATGATTTGGAACTCTATCAGCTTCGAGATGCTAAGCTCATCGTGAGCGAGGTACATGATAAGGAGACGGGTGAGCTTTATTATCGTGATTTCCTTTCGTACATGCCAAGAAGTGTTTACAACAGCGGTTACGGTGTGGTAATTCCATACACAATATACTATTTTACAAACGGCTGGAAGGGTACAGACTTTGATGGAAATGTACTTCCAAACGGAACACAGTGTGTATACTCAATAGTTGCATACGGCGACGGCGATTACGGCGACAAGGTATACGATGATGAGGCAGGACGCGATGTTACTGATTTTGAGTCCTTCAAGGATGGCAAGGAGCCTACCTTCAACGGACATGCTATGGACAAGACAGGTGATACGCTTACATTTGATGTATTGGTTGATACAGAGGCGCCTAAACTTGTAAATAACTGTGTAACCTTCTATGAGCAGGATGGACGCACTTACATGACAGGTACGGTTGAGGACGGAAATGGTTCTATAGCCTCGATAGAGGTTGACCCGCAGATAAGCCGTACATATACAGCCTCAAACGGTAAGGAAGTTACAGAGTACAGCATTGATATGAACAATCCTTTCCTTGAGGAGACAATCTATGATGAGGATACTCATACATTTACCTTTACGGCAGATGTTACAGAGTACAAGGGTTACTACAACTGGACAGGAAATGTATTCCTCTCATGTGGTGATTACGGTGCTAATGACCGCACCTATGCTATCCGTGTAAACGCTGAGTCAGGACTTGTGCTTTCACAGAAGTCAGCACTTTTATATCCGGGTCAGGAATTTGACCTCAGCGTAAACAACAACACAGGTTCAAACGATGCAATAACAAGAACTTCAAGCAATCCTGAGGTTGCTAAGGTTGATGAGTTTGGACATGTTACCGCTGTTTCGGCAGGTCAGGCAGTTATAACTGTTTCGAACGGAACTTCCAGTGCGGTATGTATAGTTGCCGTAAAAGAAAGACCTACACAGGTAGAGGATTTCAAACTTTCAATCGACAGCTTCTCAGGACTTAAGCCAAATGGTTCGATCACTGTCAAGGTAGAGGATATGATACCGGCGGATGTTGAGATTAATCAGATCGAATGGAAGGTATACGAGGATGATGAAGACTGGGCAGGTCTTGTAAATGTATATAAGGACAGCTCGGATGCATTCACCGGACGTATAGAACTTACCGCATCAGGCTCCTCGGATTTAATCCCTGCCGGAAGCGGATACCTTGAGGTTACAATTAACGGAGTTACCCGTAAGATGACATTTGATTGGGAAGATTTATATACTTCTTCAACACAGGATGATTTAAGTTCCGATGCATATTACAATGAGCAGACGGTATATGTAGAGACAGGTGAGACTGCAACACTTATTGCAAAGTATATGCAGAATCATTCGTTTATTCCGATTAAGCTCTGCACGGCTGAGGGATATGTAGACGGAAGCAATGATAATCCACTGACAGATGCAGCAGGTCTTGTTCTTGACGGACCGGACTTCTCCGCAACGGATGTTGATTGGAGCGGTAAGCTCGTGAACAAGGAGAATTATACTCTTCCTGAGTCAATCAGAGTATTCTTCAGATATGATTATGGGTATGAGTATGAATTGACACAGAATGCCCAGTACAGCGGCTACACCTATGATAATACAACAGGTGTAATTACCTTCCGTGCTCCTTCAGGAAGCGGTACAACGGTTGTAATCCGTGCAGACGGTGTTGCAAGCGAGGGCACTGCGGCAGGTGAGCTGTCAGGTGAGGTTTACACAAGACCTGATGGCACATACGGACCGTTTGACTGGAATTTAACAGGCGGTCAGGGAAAGCTTGAGACAGCAGAGAATGTGACTGTCAACTATTCAGTAAAGAATGTGGCATATTTTACACCGGATGCACCTGGTGTAAGCTATATCACAGCCACTAGCAAGGATGGTAAGTACCATGTTAACTTTGCTGTTGTAAGCACGGCTGTCAAGGCGGATGTGATAACGCTCAATACCAACAGCTCAGAGCTGAATATTGGAGATGAACTTGCACTTACAGCAGCTCTTTCACCTGAACCTTCAATATCAGATGATGCAGCGTTGGTATGGGTATCATACAACCCGGAGGTTGCAAGCGTTGATGCAAACGGTGTGGTAACAGCTCATTCTGCAGGCTATGCGTTTATTTCAGTATATACGGCAGTGAACAATGGTGTATCAAGTTACTGCATGGTGAAGGTTCTTCCGGGTGCAGAGCATACACACTTCTTCGGAACAGAGTGGAAGTATGACGAGAACAGCCATTGGCATGAATGTGTTGCTGAGGGCTGCGATGGCACAATTGCTGACAAGGCAGAGCATACAGCAGGTGACTGGATTGTTGACAAGGAGGCCACAACAGAGGCTGCCGGACTCAGGCATAAGGAGTGTACCGTATGCCACTATGTAATGGAGACACAGGTTATCGATAAGATTGAAAAGCCAACGGAGGAGCCGACAGAAAAGCCAACAGAGACACCATCCGAGAAGCCGACAGAGAAGCCGACAGAGACACCATCTGAGAAGCCGACAGAAAAGCCGTCAGAAGCTCCGACAGTGGAACCTACTGCTCCTTCAAAGCCTGCAGCAGGTAACATAATTAAGACGGATTCCGTTTCAACAGATAATGCGTCAAAGTACGATTTTGGTATAGCCAACGGCACATCGGATCTGATGGAGAAGGTACTCTCTGACGCACAGAAGGCACGAGTTGCCAACGGTGAGTCTGCTGAGATTTTCCTTGATGTGAAGAATATAACGGATTCAGTAAGTGAAAATGACAAGCAGTTGGTTGAATCAGTTCTTGACAAATATAAGGTTGGCGCTTATTTCGATATATCGCTGATGATGAAGGTTGGTCATGATAAAGCTTCTAAGGTTACGGAAACTTCGGGCAGCATAAGTCTGAGAATAAGAGTACCTGAGGAGCTGACAGGAAAAGCGCTCAAGGTTGTGAGAATTCATGATGGAGCAGCAACTGTTATTGACGGAACTTACGATGAGAACACTGGTTACTTCACATTTGATACAGATGCGTTCTCAACCTACGCTCTCATATATGCTGAGACAGGAATGATTATCGCGCCTAACACGGGAAGAGAGAACAATGTTTTCGCTCCTATTGCTATGGTTGGAATGATCATTGTGGCAGGCGCTGCTTTTGCGGCTGTTAAAAGACGCAGAGAGGAAAGCGCACAGAATTAATCGACACAGCTCTGGTACAGAATAAGCGGCAGAGTTAAATATACCCCCACGGTACATCTGTGGGGGTATTGCTTTGCAATATTTAAAAAGGCTGATACACCGCATATGCGGTATATCAGCCTTTTTAAGTTCCTAATGGTATATAAAATCACAATGATTGCATGTGCAGTCGTGATAGATTACTTTCCGAAGTATCTGTCAAGCATACCCTTGAGTGCGCGTCCATGTCTTGCCTCATCCTTAGCCATCTCATGGACTGTATCATGGATTGCGTCAAGATTGTTCTTCTTAGCACACTTTGCAAGGTCGAACTTGCCGTTAGTAGCACCGAACTCACAGTCAACTCTCCATGCAAGGTTAGCCTTTGTCGAAGCCTTCATGTTCGGCTCTAAGTCCTCACCTAATATCTCGGCGAACTTTGCAGCATGCTCAGCCTCCTCATAGGCTGCCTTCTCCCAGTATAAACCAATCTCAGGATATCCCTCACGGTGAGCGATACGTGCCATGCAAAGATACATACCAACCTCTGAGCACTCACCTTCGAAGTTAGCCTTGAGCTGTTCAAAGATATACTTCTTGTCCTCATCGCTGATATCAGGATTATTCTTTACTGTCTTTGCATAAATGCCATACTCATGCTCAGCAGCAAGCGAAAGATCACCTGTAACCTCCTTGAACTTGTCTGCTCCGACATGACATACAGGACACTCAGCAGGAGCTGCATCTCCCTCATAAACATAACCACATACAGTACATACGAACTTTGCCATAGTAATTCTCCTTTTCTTAAATAATATTGTTGCAGCGTGCGAGGAATATAGGTATCTCCTGCATCGCTGCTATAAATTAATTGCATACAAAATTATAGGGCGTAATTAGCATACTGATTTTATTAAAATTTATAAATTCATGAAACAGTATTTCCTAAAAGAATGAAAATAAAGCTTAAACAAAATCAGTAATGATTACTGAGTTTAATTTATCACATAAATCCGAATTTGTCAACTAAAAAATCCCTATTCATGGATATTCTATTTTCTTTTGCCAATATTCCGTATGACCGGACATATTTGTCTGTAAGGTTAATAGGACATGAATAGGGAGTGTGCTGTTAATCCGTATTTTTTTGTGTCATTTCATTGTTAAGACAGTTGTCGCAGGTTCCGTAGAAAATAACACTGTGTCCACGGACTTTGCCGGGAATACCGGCTTTCGTATTCTTTAATAAGAAGGTAGCAGGTTCCATTTCAACATCGTACACATGATGGCATGAGTCGCACAGAAAATGATAGTGCAGCCGGGTATTGCCGTCAAAATGGTCACAGTCCTCCCCTTGAATCTTGAGTGCCTGTCCGTGTTCAACGAGCAGTGCAAGATTGCGATATACTGTGCCGAGGCTTATATTAGGATATATATCGCGGATGTACATATATACTTCCTCAGCTGTGGGATGTGAAGTTGTATGGCAGAGAAAATCAAGGATTGCCTCACGCTGTCGGCTGTAATTTAATTTTGCCATATAAATCCTCATTTCTTTTGTGGTTCTTTAGCTTCATGTATATGCATTGGTGGAACAAAATCGTCCGATTCCATAAGCTCCTCCATAGTCATAGGGCGCTTCAGGTTCATAACAGGGTCATATACCTTTCCGCAGAGCGATGTACGGATAGGAATAGGGCAGATATCATGTATGCGCTTAATTTCCTTGGCGATAAAGCCTGACATAAGGTATGCACCGAAGTCATTGGTGTTCATGCAGTCGCCGGGATAGAAGTAACGTGCCGCATCGGAGCTGCCCACACGTTTTATAAAGTCCATGCTGACCTGATGAAGGTCTATTATAGGGACATGCTTTTCGGCTGAGATTTTTTTACATGCGTCCGCATAGCTTAGCATTGTATCATCGTAGGCTGTCTTGTCGGAATTCCAGGTGTTGCCGGCAAGCGGGGTGACGATAATCGGGGTGGCACCGAAGCTTCTCACTTCATCAATGAAGGTTCTGAGATTATCGGTATATCCTGTATCGGCTGCGAGGTGTGAGAACTTAGCATCGTTGTGTCCAAACTGGAAAATGCAATAGTCACCGCGCTTGATGTTCTTCTTGATGATATTGTAGTGACCCTCAGTGCGGAAGTTCTCTGTGTTGAGTCCCGGGTGGGCATGATTAGATACCGCTGCGAGGTTCGAAACATAATATGTAAAGAACTGTCCCCAGCCGCTGTAGCTGCTCTCAGGGTAATACGGGTAGCATGCAGGACAATCTGCAACAGTTGAATCACCGGTTATATATATGGTAGGTGTGTCAAATTCTTCTATTGTAAGAGTTGTGAATACAGGTCTGCTTCCGATTATCGTAATGTCAATTGTTTTGTCTGTGTATACTTCATTGTGTCCCTGCGGAATGATATCACACACATTGACATTGAATACATAGGCGCGCACCTCACGCGGACAGTAGTCTCCTTTAAGGGATTCAAGTCTTCTTCTTCCGGAAAATATGGTAATTCCCTTGATAGGTATATCTCCGGCGGATAGAACAAGAGTTACCTTATAGTTGCCCTGATGTGGAACAACAGCCTTGAATGTTATAGGAATATATCCATCATCGACGATACCGTTCTCAAGATAGACACCGTTATCATCAGCCTGTGGGGAGATAAGCTTGGAATCGGAGTACCAGCGCTGTGGCTGGAAGCCATCATTGATTTCATTAATTTTCAGATTGGAATCGGAACTTCTTGATTCCTCTGTCAGAAATCCATAGCCCTTTTTATATGAAAAGCTGTCCTCAGGATAAACCTGTGTTATGTGTCTTGAGCCTAGGCTGTCTGCGCTTGGCGTATTTCCGAAATTGTACGTCATACGATAGCCGGAGCCGGTTTCAATGGCTGCATGTTCAGCATAAATGTCTGACGAAATTGCTGTGGTCATATCTATAACCTCCGTAAAAATTAAATCTTATATAATATGTACATTATACTACAACCTGCTGCTATATTCCAGCAAGACTTATTTTTTATTACAGATTTTCATGTTTTTGTAAAGCCTTTGACAATGCGGCATGATAGTTATATATTATAAGATGTAGTGTTAAAAACTTAATAAAACACGACAAATAAGATATATACGATAAAGCGGAGGCTGATTATGGAAAAAGATACAACGTGTGCATACTGCATGGAGGGCGAATTAGTTGCCAGGTTCGGAATTAAGATTTGTGAGATGGACACCTGCAAGGTGTATTTATTTAAGGAGCAGAGTCATCCGGGCAGAGTGATTCTTGCACATAAGAAGCATGTGGGAGACATGACAGAGCTTACAGCGCAGGAGAGAGCGGCTTATTTTGAAGATATTGCTAAGGTATCCACAGTGCTTCAGAAGCTATTCAATCCTCAGAAGATTAACTACGGAGCTTATGGCGATACAGGTCATCATCTTCATTTTCACCTTGTACCTAAGTATAAGGATGAGTTTGAATGGGGCGGTGTGTTCCTTATGAATCCGGATAAGAAGTATCTTACAGATGCAGAGTATGCGGATATGGCTGCTAAGATTAGGGCAGGTATAGAAGAACAGTAGGTTTTAACATGAGTGGGGAGGATTGTAATGTCAGATATCAAATCACAGGTTGAAGAATGCCTTAAGCAGGCGGAGGAGATTGAGCGCGCCGGAGTGATAAAGGACAAGCTGAATACTACGTTCCGTGAGAATTTACGATACGAATTCCTCAAGTTTTTAGTATATCTCAGCGACGGAGACGGCTATGTTGACGAGAAGGAGATAGCATTTATCAACAGTACGCTTGGATACCGCATGACTGAGGGACAGATAAAGTCTATAATGTTCTATGACAAGCTTCATGACGATTCATATACCAGGAAGGTTCCATTTGCCCTGAAGGGATTTGTGCTGTGTGATGCAGGAAGAAAGCTCAATGATGATAAGAAGCGGGCAAACAATCTTGTCAATACATTCCGCGCCCTCGGTCAGGAATTTGTCGCTTGCAATGATGTGACCAGTGAGCGCGAGGTCAATATGCTCACAGACTATCTTGCAGTGATGGAGAAGTTTCTTAAGGAATATGGTCTTTATGACAGCAAGCTGTCCGTAAAAGCCAGGAAGGCGGAAAAACGTTCAGTCGACGAGGTTCTCGAGGAATTAAACCAGCTTGTGGGACTTGACGGTGTGAAGCAGGAGGTCAATAGTCTGGTCAATCTGCTCCGTATCCAGAAGCTTCGCGAGGAAAAGGGGATGAAGCAGCCGAATGTGTCAAAGCATCTGGTATTTTCAGGAAATCCGGGAACAGGCAAGACAACGATTGCGCGTATGCTTGCTGATATTTATAATTCACTCGGAATCCTTTCGGGTGGGCAGCTTGTCGAGGTTGACCGTTCAGGGCTTGTGAGCGGGTATATCGGACAGACGGCGACGAAGGTTAATGGTGTTGTAGAGCAGGCTCTTGGAGGAATCCTCTTTATAGATGAGGCATATACGCTGACTGCGAAAAAGGGTGAGGGAGATTTCGGACAGGAGGCAGTCGATACCCTTTTAAAGGCTATGGAGGACAACAGGGATAATCTTGTTGTGATTGTAGCAGGATATCCTGACCTTATGGATGAATTCCTTAATTCCAATCCGGGACTCCGCTCAAGATTTAACAAGTTCATATTTTTTGATGACTATAAGCCGGACGAGCTGTTTCAGATACTTTTAGGAATGGCTAAGAAGCAGGATTATGTTCTGTCCGAGGCTGCCAAGGTTAAGGCTAAGGAGTATTTCGAGCAGGCATGTGCCAATAAAACGGAGAATTTTGCCAACGCCAGAGAGGTAAGAAATTATTTTGAAAAGGCTGTGTCTAAGCAGGCGACAAGGCTTGTAAAGAATATCAATTCAATTGACGAGCAGATGCTTCTTACCATCGAGGCGGATGATTTGGAGAATTTTGTGAGTGTGAGCTAGAAATTGATGAAAAAATTGTGAATTTTGTGTATTTGCTTTACTTTTATATATGAGATGTGTTATAACTAAATAGCTGTCCGAGAGTGACAGCTATTTAGTTTTTTTATTTCCTGATAAGGGGAAGAATTGGAGGAATATAGTGAAAAAGAGAGTATTGGCACTTGTACTTGCCGGAACAATGGTCTTCGGACTTACAGCATGTAATAAGGGTGGAAGCAATAACGGCGGCAATGGAACAGACACAGAGACAACAACTGTTTCAGGAGAAACTACAACAGGAGAGACTACAACAGGAGAGACTACAGAGGCACAGCCGGTTACACAGACAACACCGCTTACAGACTACAGCGGATATGTAAAGATAGGTGCATACAGGGATTTGGAGATAGAGGTTGATGCGGCGGTTGTTACTGATACGCAGATACAGAGCAGGAAGGATCAGATAGTTACCTATTATAACACTAACGTACTTGAGGGAGAGCATATCACAGAGGGCACAACAGCCGATGGTGATGTAATCAATCTTGACTACAGCGGACTTCTTGATGGTACTGCATTTGATGGCGGTACAGCTACTTCACAGAAGTATACTGTCGGTTCGGGAAAGTTTATCCCGGATCTTGATAAGCAGCTTGCAGGTCTTGAGGTTGGCAAGGAGTATGAGCTTAAGTGTACATTCCCTGAGGATTACACTGTCAATAAAGAGCTTGCAGGCAAGGAAGTAACCTTCGTAGTTACTGTCAACTGGATTGAAGGCGATAAGGATGAGCTTGAGTGGGGTGATGAGCTTGTAAATGCTTATACCGATGGAAAGTACACATCTGCGGATGAGTATGAGAAGAGCTTCACAGATGAGATGATTGCCTCTGCTCAGGAGGAGCAGCTTACCAACTATACTAACGGAGTATGGTCTAAGGTTATGGAAAACAGCACGTTCGAGTCACTTCCGGAGGAGAAGGTTACTACAATAGCAGACGATTATTATAGCTACTATGTACAGTATTTCACATATTATGCTTCACTTTACGGCATGGATATGGCATCATTCCTTTCGAGCATGTACAATATGACAGACGATGACCTCAGAACAGAGTGCCGTTCAATGGCTGAGAATGAGGTTAAGTACATTATGATGTCATGTGAGATTTTTAAGGATCTTGGTATGACATTATCAGATGAGGAATACAATACAAGGGCTCAGGAGGTTGCCGAAACGAACGGCTTCGATTCAGCGGCCGCATTTATTGAGCAGTATGGCGAAGAATACGTAAGGGAGAGCTTCATATTCGACATTATAAGTGATTATCTTAAAGAGAATAACAAGATGGTTATAGCTGAGTAAGGTATAACCTGTTAAAACAGCGTCACATTAAGCTTTTAATGTGGCGCTGTTTGTGCTATACTACGGAATAAAGAGCTATGGAATTAATTTACAAGAGGGTATTTTCGGGAGGAGAGACAGGTATGAAGGAAGCGGGAGATATTTTCAGGGAGGTGGCACAGGCTGCCGGAGATATAGTTTTCAGGTACGACTTAAAGACGAAGAAGTTTATGCAGTATTCGGATAAAAGTGAGCTGTCAAAGTACGGCTCATGGCTTCAGGATTTTGATTTTGCAATGGTTAATGCCAATATGATTTACCGGGAGGATATAGATGACTTTTTTAAGCTTACTGCGGAGATAAAAAGGGGTGCTGCGGGAACTATTGAGGGAATATTCAGAATGAGGCTGCATGTAAGCGCAGACTACCGCTGGTATAGACTGGTTGCAAGGACGAAGTGCGATAGTACGGGAGCTGTTGAGGTATTAGGGCGCGTTACCGATATACACAATTATATGATTAAGGCAGAGGAGAAGCGCCATACATACGAAATCATGGGACATAAGATAGACGTGAGGGGCTTTTCGGAGCCGGCTCATATCAAAAATGATATTGTGCGCTTTGTAAAAAAACACAGGGCAGATACCATGCTTGCGTGTATACTTGTCGATATTCCTGAATATGATAATATTGTGTGTGTGCTTAGCAGGGCTAAATCGGAGGAGCTTCTTATCAGCCTTTTAAGACGGATTAAGAGCTGCTTCCCGCATGGTACATTCGTATGTAAGGTTGGTGTACATAGATTCGCCCTGTTTTCGGGTGGATTTGCAGGAGCTAATGAGCTTTTAGAGTCTGTCACGGGAAGCATGAAAGAGATTGCTTCGCTTGGCAGGCAGTATGAGGAGCAGCTTTCTGACCGTCCGCTTGATGTATATGCCGGAATAGATTTTGAAAGTAACCATGATGGCATAGAAAATGTTATATACGAGAGGGCGACAGCTGCATTGGAGAATATGCAGAGGGAAAAGACAGGAAAAATCTCATTTTATAAGAAACTGGATGAGGATGTCACCGGTTATGAGGCTGCAAGCTCGGAACAGGAGGATATGATTGCTGAGTATATCATAGAGCTTCTTGAGGATGAGGAGCCGGATGAGATACCTGATAAAGGCGAGGTTAAGGCACATGTTAAGGCATGCATACATATTCTTCTTGAAAAGGTTGCCATCAGGTATGGGTTTGACAGAGTTTCAATGAGTATATGTACCGATGGCGGATATGAAAGATATGCGCAGTGGAGCGATGCTCAGCTTTCAGATATTCCGGAGGGCTGTCTGCTTAATATAGAGGGAAATCAGAAGATGATTGAAAGCAAGGTTAACTTCTGGGAGCCATATATTGTAAATGATGTCTACTCTTACCCGGACAGCAGTGAATATGGCAGAATGGTTGGACTGAGCTCTGTCAGAAGCTTTGCGCAGGCAGGATTTGAATGTACTGATGGGGTTAGGGTCATAGTATCATTTGAGTTTTACCGGAAGCCGCATGTGTGGAATGCTGATGAGATAAATGCATTCAATACCGTGAAGCAGGTTGCAGATTTCTGCGCAAGATATATAGAGGAGCATTAGGGGCTGATAAAAAGTCATCCGCGTATGATGTCGGCGGATGGCTTTTTTTGTCGAATACTTTATAAGCTATCTATGATAATCATCTGTTAAAATTTAGTTGTAACGGAAGCAGGACACAAGCAATGGTAGGTATTGTTGTCTGTGATTGGGAAGCAAAAAGAAAATGGAGGGTTATCAGGATGCTTTATAATTCAGAAAAAAGAGAGCACGAAAGCATAAGCGGAGCCTATGTCCAGGCAAAGATAATCCGCAAGGAGGATAAAAAAATTTATCTCAGAATCTGGAACAGTGGCACACAGCCGGCATATAATGTTAATTTTTACATACCGAAGGGACATAGAATATGTGTTTTGAGGAGCCGGCTGGAGTGCCGGATGTTAAAGCCGGGGCAGGCATTTGATGAGTATGCGGTTGCAGATGAAAAGCTGGTAAAGAGTGTGTCGATAGTCACTTATTGGGAGGATGAAGAGGGTTGTCTGTACTCCATGGAGCAGACAGAGCCCGCCCGAAATATGAATAAAAAAATATGTGTGTAATTAATGAATGATTGATTTGATATCGCACATACTATTGACGTGGCAGAAAACAGGTTATGTTGAACAAAAGCTGTCATCAATAAAATGTGGAAATGAGGTCAATTATGAGCGAAAATTACAGTGAACAGAGTAAGTCCTATAACTATGGCAAGGAGCAGAACAGGTCTGCTGACAAGAATCAGAACAAGTCTGAGAATAAGACTGAGAACAAGAAACAGAACAAGTCCGAGAACAAGAGTCAGAACAGGACTAACAGCAGAGGCGAAGACTGCTACGAATAGCAAGCTCTGGGCTTGGGACAGGGGTCAGACACCCTGTCCCAATTTTTGTCTGCACCTACAGCAACAGGAAGGCTGCGCCGGACAATATAGCGAGAAATATAAGGTTGTATATTGTAAAGACAAGAATATACTTTCCCTTGCGTGCGTTCGGTGCGGTGCAGTAACCGCGGTATGATATTATACTTGCGAGCGAGGCGATAAGGGTTCCGAGACCTCCTATATTGACACCGTACAGCAGAGCGGAATAATTGCCGGTAAATCCCGATAAGAGTATTGCTGCGGGAACATTGCTTATGACCTGGGAGAGAACGATTCCTGCGAAGGCTTCGTGCCCGGTGATAAGATGACTCATCAGAGAGGAAACAGCGGGTATTCTTTCCATATTTCCGATAAAAACGAAAAAGCATACAAAGGTCAGAAGTAGAAAATAGTCCACCTTCGCGAACAGCTTCCTGTCGCAGAGGAAGATGACCACAGCCGTTATGATAAGCATGATGGGATATTCGATTATATGTATGACACAGGCAATACATACCAGAAAAAGTATCAGATAAGCTATTAAACGGGCATGCCCGTCCAGATGGCTGTCCGGTACGGAGGTATCAGTGTCTATAGGCTTATTTTTCAGGAGCATAATTGCCGCCACGAGCAGTAGTGCGGATATAATCGTGAGCGGAAGCATGAGCAATAAAAATTCCTGTATAGGTATATGAAAACCTGAGTACAGATAAAGGTTCTGCGGATTGCCTATAGGAGTTAACATGCTTCCGAGATTGGCGGCTATTGTCTGCAATGCTATCACGGGAATGAGCAGTTCGGTCATGCCTGAGGCGGTTAAAAGCATGACAGCAAATGGTACAAAGGTTATCAATGACACATCATTTGTTATGAACATTGAGCAGAAAAAGCATAAAAATACAAGTATAAAGATAAGCTGCCGTGTGCCTCCTGCACGTCTAAGAAGCACTGACCCTAGTGACCTGAAAAGCCCAACGCTCTGCAGGCCTGCAACCACAAGCATCAGACAGAACAGCAATGATATTACCCTGTAGTCGATATAGCCGGCATAAGCTTTGTCCGGCTGCACAAAAAACATTGAAATCACAGCGAGAATGGCGGCTGCGGACAGCACGGCCTCCTTCTTTATGAATCCGGATATTTTTTTTATGATATTATTTTTTTCTGCAATTGCCGGCATCTCTAATCCTCCTCAATAACATGGATTTCGAGATAGTCGAAGTCTATATGTTCAACAAAGCTGTCCTGTGTGAAACGAGCCTTGCTGAATTTTTTAAAGTCATTTATGTTGATATCAAGCCATGCAGGTATCTGAAGGTCGAAGGCATGGCAGGCCTCATCAAGTGCGGAAAAAACCTTTTTTGTGCGGTTCATATCAGGGTTATCATTGCAGACTACCATATCACGTATAAGATGATTGTGTTTAATTTCTTTTACCCATAGTCGAAACATGCGTCCTCATTTCCGGCGGAGGATATCCACCATTTTTAATTAGTTCATGCCGGATAACGGCATCAATTTTATATTATAACCGTAAAAGTTAATTGTGCATATATATTTTTTTATTATGCAATTGAAAAAAAGCTGTGGATTCTGTAAAATATAGAAGGTGTAATGGACAAAATAGAATAAAAGCTTTATTTTGATGGGGGTCAGAATAATATGAAGAAAGTACTTAAGAAGATTTTTATTGATGGATTCACGGGGATGACGCAGGGAATGTTTGTGACTCTTATTATGGGGACTGCATTTGTCCAGATTGGAACGTGGATTGGCGGATACATTGGAGCGCAATTTATTATATTCGGCAATATTGCCAGACTGCTCACCGGAGCCGGGATAGGCGTGGGGGTGGCAGCTATGTTCGGTGCGGATTCACTTGTGACTGTTTCGGCAGCAATAACAGGAATGCTTGGAGCGTTTCACGGATTAGGGTCGACGGCACTTGGAAATTCCGGGGAGCCGCTGGGTGCGTTTATTGCTGCCTATATAGCCATAGAAATTGGAATGCTTATATCGCAAAAAACAAGCTTCAGCCTCATATTGACGCCGTTTGCTTCAATATTGTCTGGAGCACTTGTCGGATACTTTGCTACACCATATATAACAAGGTTTATATACTGGATTGTAGGTCTTGCCAGCTATAATGTTGCTGCTTCACCGATTATAGGTGGAATAGTTGTGGCAGTTCTGTTCTCACTGTTTGCTGTAATGCCGCTTAACCTTCCGGCACTTGCCATGTCACTGGGACTTTCCGGTGTGGCAGCAGGTGCGGCGACTATCGGGGTATGCTGCAGCATGGTTGGATTTGCCGTTTCCGGATATCGTGACAATAAGCTTGGAGGTGTATTTGCACACGGCTTCGGTTCAGCAGTATTACAGTTTCCGAATGTACTTAAAAGACCGCTTATTCTTATACCCTCTATAATATCAAGTGCAATATTAGGACCGTTCGGAGCCGCACTTTTAAAGCTGTCCGATACCGCCTATGGAGCGGGAACAGGTTCGCTTGTTATGATTGGCCAGTTCGAGACATGGCGCTGCATGGTTCCGGGAACACCTGTGCCTATCGTTGTAATAGAAATCTTTCTCATGCATTTCCTGCTTCCTGGGTTACTCTGTCTGGCGGTCAGTGAAGTAATGAGAAAGCTTAACTGGATTAAAAAAGGAGATATGAGGCTTTTGCACTGAATGTATTGGGTCAAGACAGTAAAGAAGTCCGGTTACGATAATGTCCGCAAGCTCCATTACAACATTGAGCCTTGTGGTCTGCAAAAGCATCGGATCATTGGTTCCGGATAGATTCACTATCCCGGTAATATGAAGATCCCCAACATCAGGCAGCTGCTTGTTAACTCCAAGCCCGGGTTTCAGAGGACCTGTTCCGACAGTGACATAGCCGATATGGCCTTGCGTTCCTAACGAGGCGTCCACCGCAATACAGAAGGGCTTGCTGTGTCTGAAATATATCTCGGACAATATACTTTCAAGGTTGGTTGCGTGTACAGGGGATGACAGTGTTCCGTACACGGTAATACCATTTTTTTGCTGCTTTTTTCCGCTTTTTCGGAGAGCCTTGGACAGCTTATAGCCGACAATCGGTCCGAGACTGTCACCGGTAGAACGGTCTGTCCCGATACAGATAATGATGACATCGTCAAGCGGACGGTCGGTTTTTAGCAGCAGCTCGGTAAGCTGTACACCGATTTTACATGCTGCGTTAGGTTTGGAAGTGTCAAAATAATAATTTTCGGTTAATGTTTTCATACTGGAATTATATGTAGACTGGGACAACTTTATTCAATATACATTTGATAACGGAGATTTATTGCGAAAAAACACTTAAAAAGTCGCAAAAAAATAATGCACATGAGGATAGAAAATGGTAAACTGATAATGTTTACAGCCGGGATAGAGGAGTACCGCCTCTATTGGACGGATTTGGCAGACACAGATATGCGGTGCGGAAATGAGGTTAAGTGTGAAGGAACATATTGTAAAAAAGAATGATAATCACGAGCTCCCTAAGAATATACGTCAGGTTGGAGATCTGGATTTAGATAAAAGGGTGTATATTGAGGACTATGCATTTTCATTTATAAAAGAAACAGATATAGATGAGGACGATGAGGGAAAAGTCGGAATACTTTTAGGAGAGGAAAAGAACATACAGGGGGAGATATATACTTTTGTGTATGCTGCCATGGAAGTACAGAATGCGTCGGTTTATGATGGAAAGGTAAGCTTCACGCAGGAGACATGGCCGCTTGTTGAAGCTAATTGTGCTGCATATTTTCCGGGAATGAGTATGGTGGGCTGGTATCTGGTCTCCTCTGGCATAAGACCTGAGAATAATGAGGCGCTTGAAAGAGTACATTCGGATTCCATAGGACGTTATAAGGCATTTATGTATGTCAATCCTACCGAGCGGACTGAGGAAATATACAGCTGCTTTGACGGTGGACTTGAATGTCTTGATGGATATGTAGTATACTTTGACAAAAATGAGCAGATGCAAAGATATATGGCTGATGTGGACAGCCGGAGAAAGAAAACAGCGGTCGACGAGGCAGCGGTGAAGAGGTACAGGCAGATTATGAAGGAAAATAAAAATGAACCAAAGGCAAAACAGCAGTTATCGATTATGTATGCACTAAGCGCAATATTAGTTATATTCGTTCTTGTAGCCGGAGCGGCGAGACTTCAGTCTGAAAAGAATGCAGTTAATAATGACAATGTTATTGAAAGCGGTGGAGATTATGTGGACAATACATCAGCCGTGAATGCAACACCTTCAGCGGTTCAGGATGAGACACTCAATGTTGACTATGCGAACGGAAATGTTGACACAACGCAGGCTCCTTCGGATGATGTACAGGAGGAGATTACAAGCAGTGTTGAGGAGGACACCACTCCTGCTGAGACTGAAACCGAGACAGAACAGGTAACTGAGCCTGTGTCGGAGGAGACAACACCGCAGGAGACAACAGCGTCACACAAGACTTATATTGTACAGGACGGTGATACACTTTATGGAATTATAAAGAGGGAATATGGAAGCGAGGATCCGCAGAAGCTTCAGGAACTCTTTGATTTAAACGGAATCACGGACGGTGGTAATTCCATCGCACCGGGGGATGAGCTTATTCTTCCGTAAAAGAGTAAGGTTAGGAATGATTATATGTCAAAAAAGATTAAGGTTTTGATAGTGGTGGCGGCACTTATCGCAGTGTTTGCAGTGGGAGCCTATTTTGTGCGGATCTATGCTTTCAGGGAAACTGTATATACAGGTTACACAACACTTCAGTCAACAGACAGGGCGGACAGCAGAACAGCATCGTATGTGGAGTATGGTGACGGCTTTCTGAGATATAGTAAGGATGGGATAGCGTATTATAATGCAGACAATGTTCCTCAATGGAATGCCTCTTACGAGCTTTCGCAGCCTGTAGTTGACATAAGGGAGGACTATTGTGCTGTTGCCGGAATTGGCGGTTCATGGGTATATGTATTTAACAAGGCGGGTTCAGTCATGTCCGTAGACACAGTGCTGCCTATTGCGGCGATGAGCGTAGCGGCGAATGGCTGCGTTGCTGTAATGCTGGAAGACGGAAACACGCAGTATATCGATATGTATGATACTGCAGGGGATAAGGCTTATCGTATAAAAACCAATATAAGCGGAAACGGAATCCCGATGTCAATAAGCATATCAAACGATGCGGTTAAGCTTATGGTGGCATATACGGATATTGAAAACAATGATATATCGACAAGCATAGCATTCTATAATTTTGGAGAAGTCGGAAAGAATATGTCTGAGAGACTGGTTGGAGGGTTTGATCAGTATGACGGAATGCTCGTGCCAAAGGTGCAGTTTTTGACGGCGGACACAGCCATAGCCGTCGCAACAGGAAAACTCAGCATATACAGCATTACCCAGTATCCTAAGCTTATGACGGATATTGTTTTTGACAATGAACTACATGGAATATTTTATTCGTCAAAATATATAGGCTTGATATTTCCGAATCATGAATCGGGATATCCATACCGGATACTTGTGTATGATTTAAAGGGAAACCTGACAGGAACTATTCCTGTCGCTACAGATTATAAAAAATACTGTTTCGTGAAGGACAATGTCCTTATGTATGATGACAATGATGTGCGCATGCTGGACTTTAACGGAGCGGAACGCTTCGCCTGCACCTTCGATATGGCGATTGACAGCCTTGTGCCTGTGTCAGGTGATGATGTGTATGTGTATATCAATTCGAGAAAGGTGCAGAAGATAAAGCTTACGGAATAATCTGAAATTAAAAAAATATAGAAAATATAAAAAAGGTATTGACATCAGCAGCATTACTTGGTATACTGTAAAAGCTGTTGATGACATGGCGACTTAGCCAAGTGGTAAGGCGTGGGACTGCAACTCCCTGATCGTTGGTTCGAGTCCGACAGTCGCCTCTTTTGCAGCAGCATGGAATCCTGAAGATTGATTATCTTCAGGATTTTTAAGTTGATAAGTTACATTATTTAAGATATATCAATTAAGGCGCGGGGTATAAGTATGGAATTCGCTTTGGGTGATATTATTACAATGAAGAAGCCACATCCATGCGGATGCAGGGACTGGGAGATTCTTCGTGTAGGAGCTGATTTTAGACTCAGGTGTGTGGGGTGCGGTCATCAGGTTATGCTGCCACGCAGACTTGTGGAAAAGAATTTCAGGGGCTTTGTGAAAAAAACACTTGCATAATCCGAATGTATATGGTAACATCTACATTTGTGATATATTATTTATTTCCTTGCTCTGTACACAGGTTACAGGGCCAGAGACCATAAGGAGGTACAAGAAAGCATGAACAAGTACGAATTAACAGTTGTTATCAGTGCTAAGTTAGAGGACGAGGCAAGACTTGCTACACTTGAGAAGGTGAAGGATATGATCGTTCGTTTTGGCGGCACTGTAACTAATGTGAACGATTGGGGAAAGAAGAAGCTTGCTTATGATATTCAGAAGATGAGCGAAGCATTCTATACTTTCGTTGAGTTTGATGCACCTGCTACTGCACCGGCAGAGCTTGAGGCACAGCTTCGTATCATGGACGGCGTTGTAAGATATCTTTGCGTTTCCGTAGAGGCATAATCTTGTGACAGATAATCCGAAAGGAGAATAGTCTATGAATAAAGTAATTTTGATGGGTAGATTGACAAGGGATCCGGATGTGCGTGTCAGCACAGGCGAGAGACAGATGTCAATTGCAAGATATACACTGGCAGTTGACCGTAGAGGCAGAAGAACCGATAACGGCGGAGAGCAGACAGCGGATTTCATATCCTGCGTTGCGTTTGACCGTGCGGCTGAATTTGCTGAGAAGTATTTCCATCAGGGAATGAGAGTATTGATTACAGGTCGTATCCAGACCGGAAGTTATACTAACAAGGACGGCCAGAAGGTATATACAACAGATGTTATTGTAGAGGATCAGGAATTTGCGGACAGTAAGGGCGCAGGTTCCGGCGATAACGGAGGCTTTGCACCGGGCAGCAGACCAATGCCTGCTGCGGCAGCACCGGCTGATGGTTTTATGAACCTTCCAATCGGTGTTGAGGATGAAGGTCTTCCATTCGGCAACTAAATTTTATAAGGAGGTCACAACAATGCCAAATACCAGAGAAAATAAGTCTTCCGACGCTCCAATGAAGAAGAAGCTTGGTCGCAGAAGAAAAAAGGTTTGCGTATTCTGCGGAGACAAGAATGGCGTTATTGATTATAAGGATGTTAATAAGTTAAAGAGATATGTATCTGAGAGAGGTAAGATTCTTCCTAGAAGAATTACAGGAAACTGTGCAAAGCATCAGAGAGCTCTTACTGTTGCAGTTAAGAGAGCACGTCATATCGCTTTAATGCCATACACATTAGATTAATTTAAGACGTATAACAGAAGGCACTTCCTGCTTGGCGGGAAGTGCCTTTTTGCGTGGTTATTATGAAGCTGGATATTTATTTAAGGCTGTTTTTATTGATATAGCCTAATACATATGATGTTGGGGTCAAAACATGTGCTATAAACTTAGCATGTATAACGTATTATATTTAT
>DNFT01000039.1:0-173 GCA_003486385.1 Eubacterium sp.
TGCTCACCGTTCTTCTTCTCATGGTACTCTGCCGATGGACGTGCTGCTGCGTACTCAGTAAGTCGTGCACGCTTAACCTCCTTAACCTCCTTGAGGAGAGCCACATCAATGCCTTCCGGATCATAAACCCAGCCTGTTGAATCTGAGCAGGTAACAACCTTAGCACCAAGCTG
>DNFT01000039.1:296-463 GCA_003486385.1 Eubacterium sp.
GCACAGGTCTTGCCTGCGATGTCAATGCCGTGATCCTTTAAAAGTGCATTTGTCAGATATAAAAGACCATAGCCTGTAGCCTGTGTACGTGCGAGTGAACCGCCGTAGGAAAGTCCCTTGCCTGTGAGCACACCCTCGTAGCAGCCACGGATTCTCTTATACTGACC
>DNFT01000039.1:587-5681 GCA_003486385.1 Eubacterium sp.
AAAGCTCTGTCATGAAGCTCTGGCAGAATGCCATAATCTCTCTGTCAGACTTTCCCTTAGGGTTGAAGTCAGAACCACCCTTGCCACCGCCGATAGGAAGTGTTGTGAGGGAGTTCTTGAATACCTGCTCAAAACCAAGGAACTTGATGATACCTAAGTTAACAGAAGGATGAAGTCTTAAACCGCCCTTGTATGGTCCAATGGCATTGTTAAACTGTACACGGAAGCCTCTGTTGACCTGAACCTGTCCATTGTCATCAACCCAAGGTACACGGAACATAATCTGACGATCCGGCTCAGTGATTCTCTCAAGAATTGCATTCTTCTTATAAAGCTCCTCATTTGCATCAATAACAGGTCTGAGTGATTCAAGAACCTCTGTTACTGCCTGAAGGAATTCCGGCTCTGATGCGTTCTTCTCCTTAACTTTTGCAAGCACTTCATCAACGTATGACATAAAATTATACCTCCTGAAAGTTGTATCAGCCTATGCTGATTCATGACAAAGCTTTCTGCACTTTGCTCTGTTAATGCATTATACAATAAAAGTAAATCATGCGCAATAAAAAAATTATGATTATTAAATAAAATGCACCATTTTGTTTACCGCTTCATTTTATTAAGTTTTTTATGCCGTGTGCTTTCATCCATTCTGTCCAGAGCTTATAATATTCAGCCTTCAGATGAACACCATCATAGCTGTAGTCCCCGATAACTCCTCCCACACCGTCATCCACGCACTCATTCATATCAAGATAGAAAATATCCCTGCCGTTGGCAATAGCGGCAGCTGCCGTATTTCTGGCATCTATATTATCGTTGTTAAACACATCACTTGAATTGGAATACTGTGTTGTCACATGCATCATGCCTATTATGAATATGACTGCATCCGGCTGAAGCTGTCTTATAGTCTCTATATCGTTTGAATAAGCTTTCGCATATTCATTCGGAGTCCTGTCACCAAGCTCATTCACACCGACCATCATATATATATGTGAATACTGCTTCCCGGAAAGTACATCCGTCAACAGGCAGCCTCCGCCGCCGTTCATGGACAGCTTTATATTCATTATGTCATACACTGTGGCTCCCGGCTTATACAAAAAATCCGCTTCCTTTAAATCGCCATAAAAATACAGCCCCTCCATTCGTGAATCGCCGATAAAACAGGCATTTGAAAAATAATCACTGTCCACCTTTATATAATCAAGCTCAGAGGTGAGTGCTATAGTGTCAAAATCATTGTAATATCTCGACCTTGCATGGCGCATATCAACCTTGACGAGCTCTACCTGCCCAGAGTATGCACTGTCAGTGCCGCTTTCACTGTCAATACCATTCTTGTCCACTATATCAACCTCTCCGCTTCCTGCCTCTGTCTCCTTATCCGTCACATCAGTCACCGGCTCTGTGCTGTCATCCTTATCAATAGTCTCCGTTCCACCCTTCCCATCGGATGTCGTCGTACCGGAAGCCGATGTTTTATCAAGCTTTCCTTCCTTTATAACCACTTCAACCGGAGTATTGGCTTTCTCCGTGCAGCCATCATTTATATCATCGCTAAAAAGTGCCACAAAAATAGGCCTTGTCCATGAAATATCATTCTTAAGCTTACCACTTTTAACGCCTGCGAAGCTGACTATATATATCATGACAGCCGATAAAATCAGCATCCATGTAAAAGAACATTGTTTAATAAATTTAGCTGCCGTAAGACGCACCTCCTTAAGTACATTACTGATATTTTAAAATCTGAAATACAAAAAAGGATTGCTCTTTTGTACTGATAGCAGATATACGCATATCCAGAACAGAAATACAAAAAGTATCTTCAAAAAAATATTATTTTTGTACCTGCTTATAAGTCTCATCGGGAGCGGTGTTGCACACACCATGCATATTGCCAGCATCCACCAGTATTTTCCAAAAAGACTGACGAATTTCTCCATGCCGCCGAGCGGCACACCGGATACAGCATGATTTCCGAACATTCTGAGCAGATACAATTTAAGCTCACCAAGATTGCTGATATTAAATATAACCCATGATACCGGAATTATAATGAGCATATACAGATGCCCTATTATCGGATGCTTTTCCAAAAACCTCAGGTAAATGAACTTTTCAAGCATCATAAGAACGAAGAAAAACATTCCCCATATAATAAAATTCCATGCCGCGCCATGCCACAGACCTGTGAGAAACCATACAATGAAGGTATTGATAACAAGTCTGAACTGTCCTTTTTTATTTCCTCCCAGCGGAATGTAGACATATTCGCGGAACCATCTTCCAAGGGTTATATGCCATCTGCGCCAGAAATCCGTGACAGATACCGCGCAGTACGGATTGGAAAAATTCTTAGGGAACCTAAAGCCCAGCATATACCCCATACCTATTGCCATAAGCGAATATCCAAGAAAATCAAAATATATCTGCATCGAGTATCCCCACGCACCAAGCCATGCCGTTGCCGTATTAATTCCCATCACACCGGCCACCATGACATCATTCCATAACGCCGCTATCTGATTTGCCAGCATGACCTTATATACAAGCCCAACCACAAAAAGCAGCAGTCCATTTTCAATATTTGCAGGATTTATTTTTCTCTCCCTCAGCCTCGGCTGTACCTCGTCGAAGGTCACGATAGGTCCGGCGATGAGCTGTGGAAACATGCTTATATATGCAGCTACTTCTATCAGATTCCTGCCTGCAGGATACTTTTTTCTGTATACATCTATTATATATGACATAATCTGGAAGGTGTAAAAGCTTATTCCAAGCGGCAGTGCTACATCGATTGTGGGTGCCCTAAAGCCGGTTACAGCACATATATTTTCAACAAAAAAGTTAAGATACTTAAAAAAGAAAAGCAGTCCAAGGTCAACCGCAAGACCAACAGCAAGTAGCATGCCCGCACGTCCACGTCCCCTGCTATCGGATATTCCTATCGCCAATACATAATTTAAAAGAATTGATGCCATCATAAGAAATATATACACCGGTTCCCCAACCGCATAAAATACAAGACTTCCGACCACCAGCACAATATTTCTGTACCTTGCCGGTGTTGCAAAATAAGCCAAAAAGAAAATAGGTAAAAAACGAAAAATAAATTCAAGACTGGAAAAGACCATACCCCTGCTGCCCCTTTATCTGTGTTAAATAAAGGCTCCTTCATTCTAAGCCCTTCATAAACATATGTTATCACATACTTTACAAATATATGTTACATTTGTTTTAAAATTTGTTACACTAAAGTTAATTATTGTTACTTTTTTGTTAAGGTTATTACATTGTTTCTTAACATTACAACAGAAGAAAAAAAGCCCGCAATATCTCATCCGTCTGCATACTGATTAAGGTATTGCGAGCCATTTTCTTTTATAAAATATACAGCCGGATTCATGCACAGAGCCACGCAGGCTTAGAAGCCACCCCATCAGCTGCCCTTACAAGCTTTTCAACAATTCTCCGCAACAGTTTCTTTCTTTTCAAGCTCCTGCATCATGCTCCTCGCACATGGTGTCACAGCCAGTCCGCCGCTTCCTGTTTCCTTTATACATGCCGGCATCGCTATGCCTATATTTCTCATTGCATCTATCACTTCATCAGGTACAATTCTGCTGTACACGCCGGCAAGAGCCATATCCGCCGCAGTGAGCGCACCTACAGCGCCTATCGTATTTCTCTTCACGCAGGGAACCTCCACAAGACCTCCGACCGGGTCACATGCAAGTCCTAAAAGATTCTTAAGTGCCATGGCAGCAGCCTGTATAATCTGCTGTCCGTCTCCACCTCTAAGACATACCGCAGCTCCTGCAGCCATCGCTGAGGCAGAACCGATTTCTGCCTGACAGCCTCCTGCCGCCCCTGCAAGAAATGCCCTCTGCGCTATAACGCCACCGATACCTGCCGCTGCAATAAGCCCCTTGGTTATCTCATCCTCCGAGTATCCATATTCCTCTTCCATAGAAATAAGCACAGCGGGAATAACGCCGCAGGAGCCTGCAGTAGGAGCTGCTACTATCCTCTTCATGCATGCGTTAGATTCTCCCATCTTGACGGCTTTTTCGAGAACCTTCATTATGAAATCACCGCATATACTTCCTCCCGCAAGCCTTGCCTGCTCAAGTCTGCCACCATCGGTTCCCACCATTCCACTTGCCGAACGTAGTTTATCGTCATACGTCTTATCCGCATGCTTCATCGCAAGGTACATATCCTTCATCTGTGCAAAGCCTTCATTGAACGTAATCCCCTGCTCCTTTATATCGTCCTCCAGCACAACCTGCCAGAAGCTCTTTCCAGACATCTTCTCCGCCTCAACAATCTCAGCCAACGATCTATACATCACATTCCTCCATACCTGTTCTGCTCAAATAAGTTACCTTTATGATACCCTCCTGACGTCTGAGCCAGTCAATAGCCTCATCCGGTATCTCCTGATCACATTCAACAACCATGACAGCATACCCGCCTCTCGCATCTCTGAAAAGCTGCATGGTAGCTATATTTATTGACCTGTGTGCAAGAAGTGTTGTCACACACATAACATGCCCCGGCTGATCCTGATTATGCACAACCAGCGTTGGATAATTTCCGGCGAAATTGGCGGTAAGTCCATCAATCTCACATATCTGAATCTGACCTCCTCCTACGGATGCCGCAACTATCTCAAGCTGCTTCCCCGCAATACCTGTAAGCACAAGCTTAACTGAATTAGGGTGTGCCTCCACCAGCTCTATGGCATGAAAAGAATATGCCATATTTCTATCTGCAGCGTATTTAAAGCTCATCGGTATTCTCTCATCGTCAACCTGCATGCCTAAAAGTCCGGCGACAAGCGCTCTGTCTGTTCCATGCCCTTTTCCGGTAGCCGCAAAGGAGCCATGCATATAAATTCTGGCTTCAGCTACAGGCTCGCCTAAGAGCCTTCTGGAAATAAGCCCTATCCTCACGGCTCCCGCAGTATGTGAACTTGACGGTCCTACCATCACCGGCCCCACAATATCTATAAGATTCATAAGTTTTCTCCATTTCAGATATAAATATAATTATAATAATGTTGGGGTCAAAACATGTGCT
>DNFT01000126.1:0-21649 GCA_003486385.1 Eubacterium sp.
TGCATACACGGATGTATGCTTTGCTTCGGTGGCGAATGTATACAATAACCCATATCAGAGTTCTTAGAACATCTTGCTTCGGACAATGGAGCTGGTATGCATAAATATAATACGTTATACACTCTTACATTAAGCTGGCATGTTTTGACTCCAACACCGTAGCAGTAATTTAGGAATAATCATAGATATTGGAGGGAGTAAGAATGCATGTAGAATTCCTCACGGGAAGCAGCGGAAGCGGAAAATCGAAAAGGCTTTATGATATATTGCTGGATATGTCGCAGGAAAATCCGGACAAGAAAATATTTCTGGTTGTGCCTGAGCAGTTCACAATGCAGGCACAGAGAAATATTGTTGAGAACAGTCCGGGGCATGGCACGTTCAATATAGATATTGTCAGCTTTAACAGACTGGCGTACAGGATTTTTGAGGAGCTTGGAATAGAGCTGCCGACAGCGATAGATGATACGGGAAAGAATCTGATACTCAGGAAAATCATAGATGAGAACAAGAAGGATTTCAAAATAATAAGGGCTAAGGACAGTCAGGGCTTCGTAAGTGAGATTAAGTCCGTCATATCGGAGCTTTTACAGTATTCTGTCACAGCGGATATGTTAAAGGATGCCTGCGGCAGACTTAGCACCGGCGGTATCAATAACAATGAGAGGCTGAGAAGAAAGCTTGAGGATATCTCACTTATATACAGTGCATTTAAGGAGTATATATCGGACAAATATATCACAACAGAGGAGGTCACGGCTATTCTGTGCAGGTATGTAGACAAGTCGGAGCTTTTAGAAAAAGCGGTGTTTGCATTCGATGGGTTTACCGGCTTCACACCTGTGCAGTATCAGCTTATAGAGCTGCTGTTTGACAAGGCGGATACAATGTATTTTACGCTCACACTGCCGCAGGACGGCGACAGATGGCTCTTTGACATGAGTTATGATGAGCTGAGAAGAATCGGTGAATGTGCCGACAGGCACCATGTAAGAGTAAGGCGCATGAATGTCGGGGAAGCGGTGCCATACAGATTTAAGGATTCACCGCAGCTTGCACATCTTGAGAGAAACCTGTACAGGGACATGGCGCAGTATGATGGAGAGGCGGACAATATAACCATATATTCGGCACTTGGAAAGAAGGCGGAGGTTTCGTATGTCGCTTCCCGGATAAAGAGCCTTGTTGAAAATGGTCTAAGGTACAGACAGATTGGTGTTATTGTCAGCAGCATGGCGGATTATAAGGAGCTGTTAGCGTCCATATTTGAGGAGAATAAAATTCCGGTATTTATGGACAATAAAAGGTCAATTCTTGCAAACCCGGCTGTCGAATATATAAGGGCTGCGCTTGCCATAGTGGAGAAGGACTATTCGTACGAGTCCGTATTCAGGCTGCTTAAGGGATACATGTGTAAGAACAGTGGGAGATTTGTTGACAGTGCGGGGAGCCTTGATATATTTGAGAATTACGTCCTTGCTCTTGGGATAAGGGGACATAAGAAATATACTGAAGCCTTCAGGCGCAGGTATCCATCCAGAAGGGGCATGGATTTAGATGTGATAAATGATATCAGGGTCAAGCTGCTTGAGCTTATGGAACCGGTTTATCAGGTATTCCATGACAAGGACAGCACGGCTGCGGATTATATTGACACCATACTTCAATTTCTTGACGAGAGCATGGTGTATGAGCAGCTTGAACAGTTAAAGGAGCTGATGGAGAAGGAGAATCAGGCTGCGGCTGCGAAGGAATACGGTCAGAGCTATGAGAAGATTATTGCCCTTTTTGAGCAGACAAAAAAGCTGTTGGGCGAAGAAAAAATGGGAATCAGGGAGTTTTCGGATATACTTGACGCGGGCTTTAATGAAATAAAAATAGGTATCATTCCTCCGACGCTTGACATGGTCATGGTGGGAGATGTAAAGAGAACGAGACTTGACCATATCAGCGCGCTGTTTTTTATAGGTGTCAATGAAGGGCTTGTCCCGGAGGTCAGCTCCAACCATGGACTTTTTTCGGAGGCGGAGAGGGAGCTGTTAGAGGGTGTACAGCTTGAGCTTGCGCCGACGTCAAGGCATAAGGCATTCATGCAGAATTTTTATCTGTATCTGCTTTTAACAAAGCCGTCACAGACCTTGACCTTCACGGTGAACCGCGAGGGTAAGCCGTCCAAGCTTATCGCCGACATGCTGAGAATGTTTCCATACGCCGTGTGCATGTCGGACGATTCGCTTGAGCCGACAGAGCTTATATATAACAGTATTGAGGGCTTCAGGTATATATTTTCCAGATTTAACGAGGGAAATGAATTGAATGATACGGAAAAAGCCCTTCTTATGGTGCTCAAAAATGATACAGAATATGCCAGAAAGTACAATGAGCTTGCCTATGCGGCGATGAAGAATGTCACGGAGCAGAGGATAACCGAGAATGCGGCGAAGCTTCTGTACGGAGAGAGACTGTCGGGAAGCGTGTCGCGAATGGAGACATTTGCCTCATGTGCATTTTCACATTTTGCGAAGTATGGGCTGCAGCTTGAGGAGAGGAAGCTGTATGAGATAGGAGCTGCGGACCTTGGAACTCTTTTTCATGAAGCTCTCAAGCTATATTCCATGAGGCTTGCCGAGGAAAAGCTTGATTTTGCGAGCGTAGGGGACAAGGCAGGACAGTACATCCGTGAGGCTGTCGAGTATGCGATGACAGATTACAACAATTCGATATTCTATGACAGCAAGAGAAATGAATACATGAAGGAAAAGATATATTCCATGTTAGAGCGCACGGCGTGGGCGCTTGGAAAGCAGACAAAGGCGGGAAGCTTTGTGCCGGATAGGTTCGAGAAGAGCTTCGTGTTTGAACAGAACGGCATGAAGATAGCAGGTAATATTGACCGAATAGACATCGCCAGGGATGAGAACACGAGCTATGTCAAGATAATAGACTACAAGTCAGGAAAGAGAACCCTTGACCTTGGTAAAATATATGATGGCCTGTCCTTACAGCTCATGGTGTACCTTAACAGCCTTATGGAGGACAATATTCCGGCTGCGGCAATGTATTACAATATTGATAATCCTATAGTTGACTATAAGGCGGGAGCGGATGTCGATGACAGTATTCTGGCGTCGCTGCAGCCGCAGGGAATTGTAAACAGCGACGGCAATATATTAAAGCTCTTAGATAAGGTGACCACATCGGGCAAATCGAGCTATATACCGGTATCATATAACAAGGATGGTTCGCTGTCTAAGACCTCATCCGCCACAAGCACGGACAGGCTGAAATTGCTGGGTGAATATGCCTCAATGAAGCTTGTCCGGTTCGGAAAACGTATCAGTGAAGGTGAGATAGGGGCTAATCCATACCCGGATAGCTGCGATTACTGTCCGTATCAGCTTATATGCGGCTTTGATCCGGCGCGGGACAGCTACAGGTATCACACTAAGCTTAACAATGATGATGGCTGTTATAAAAAATTCAGTGAGGGGATGAAAAAAGATGGCGAGAACGTGGACTGATGAACAAAAAAGAGTTATAGCGCAGAATAATTCCAATCTCCTTGTCTCTGCGGCAGCAGGTTCGGGAAAGACAGCTGTCATGGTTGAGAGAATTATACAGAGGATTCTTGACGAGAAGCACCCGGTGGATATCGACAGAATAGTTGTCGTGACGTTCACAAAGGCTGCTGCGGCACAGATGAAGGAGAGAATCGCTGCGGCGCTCTCGTCCGTCATGCTGTCGGAAAAGAATGAAAAGCGGGTGGTGCTTATAAGAAGACAGCTTGCTCTGCTTGAAAACGCAGTTATATGTACAATTGACAGCTTTTGCAATTATATACTGCGAAATTATTTTAATACCATAGACCTTGACCCATCCTACAGAATCGGTGACGAGGGGGAGCTTAAGCTGTTGATGTCAGATGTAGCCGATGAGGTTATCGAGGAGGCATATTCGTGCGGCGACAAGGCATTTCTTGAGTTTGTGGATGGACAACTGCCGGCTAAGAGCGATAAAAGGCTGTCCGAATGGATTATATCGTTGTACACCTTTTCGCAGAGCCATCCGTACCCTGAGGAGTGGCTTTTGCAGTGTAAAAAATGGTATGACATAACAACTGAGGATGAATTTGAAAATTCGGAGGTTGTTAAGTTTACAAAGGAGCATGTAAAGAATCTTCTAAAGGCTGCGATAGATGAGTATAAGGATGTAATAGAGCAGCTTGCGGACGTTGGCGGCATAGATAAATATGTCCCGGTATTCAGGAACGATTTATCGCTTTTTGAGGCGGCTTACGCTGCGGACAGCTACGGCAGTCTGAGGGAAAAGCTGCAGATTAAGTTTGAGAGACTTGCCAATGCGCCAAAGGATGCGGACGAGGAGCTGAAGGAGCGCGCAAAGGAGCTAAGGGACAGGCAGAAGAAGATAGTGGGAAAGCTTTCCGATGAGCTGCTTGAGTGGTCGGTGGAGGATAACCTTGCCATGATAGAGAGCATGGCTCCGTCGGCGAAGGCGTTCATAGATCTTGTGCTGGCATTTGAGAAGAGATATTCGGAGAGAAAAAATGAGGATAATATATTAAGCTTCTCCGATGTGGAGCACTTAGCCCTCAGGGTGCTGCGCAGGGAGGACGGCTTTACACCTGCGGCATGCGAGTTACAGTCATTATATGAGGAAATATATATTGATGAGTATCAGGACAGCAACATGGTTCAGGAGCTTATACTCACGGCGATATCGCGCGGAAATAATATTTTCATGGTGGGCGATATCAAGCAGAGCATATATAGCTTCCGGCAGGCGGATCCGGGGATTTTTCTGGAAAAATACCGGACCTATGAGGAGAACAATCCGCAGGCTGATAACGTGCTTATATGCCTGCACAATAATTTCCGAAGCAGGGCTAATATCCTCTATGCGGTGAACGATATCTTCCGCGACATTATGCACGCCGGGTTAGGTGGTGTCGAGTATGATACGGACGCAATGCTTGTTCCGGGAAAGGTTTTCCAGCCGTTTGAAAATCAAGGAGCGGAGCCGGTCACACCGAAGGGCGGTTCAGTGGAGCTGCTTTTGTGCCGTATTCCGAAGGATGATGAGGAGGAACAGGAGGAGAAGGAAAAGCGCGAGTATGAGGCTGAGGCGGTAGCCGGAAGGATAAGGGAACTGACCGGGGATAAGCCGCAGATGATATGGGATGATTCCCTGAATAATGGGGACGGCGGCTACAGGGCAGCCTACTATAGGGATATAGTTATTCTGTTAAGAAGCGCCAATTCGGCGGGACATGTGTATGCTGAGGTCTTAAATAACGCGGGGATTCCGGCTGTGTGCAGTACGGCGTATGGATATTTTGGTGCGCCGGAGATAGTTGAGATACTCAATATGCTGAGAGTGATAGATAATCCAAGACAGGACATCGCGCTGGCGGGTGCATTGCGCTCTTATTTCTGCTATCTTACAGCGCAGGAGCTTGCAGCCCTTAAAAATTCATCCAAGGATACGGATTTATATACAGCTGTCATAGAATACCGCAGCCATGAGGGGGAGGAGGGCTTTGACACAGAGTTATCCGTCAAAATCGATAAATTCCTTGATTTTGTGGACGCATACAGAAAGAAGGCTTCCTATATGCCAATCCATGAGCTGATAAAAGACCTCATATACGATACGGAATATATAGTCTATGCGGCATCGAAGAAAAATGGAAAGCGCAGGATGGCGAATCTTGACATGCTTGTGAACAAGGCGGCCGAGTACGAAAATACAAGCCTGCACGGTCTGTTCAATTTTCTGCGGTATATTGACAAGCTGCAAAAATATGAGGTGGACATGGGAGAGGCGGACACCATGTCCGAGAATGATGATGTTGTAAGGATAATGAGTATCCATAAGAGCAAGGGACTTGAGTTCCCTATTGTTTTCGTGCCGGATATGGACAAGAAATATAATTTGCAGGACACAACGGAGAGAGTTAATTTCCATGTGAAATTCGGTGTGGGGCTGGACATGGTCGACACTTCGCTGAGGCTTAGGAAAAAGAGCTTCCAGAAGCGGGCGATGGCGGAGGGGATCAGGCTCAATTCAATCGGTGAGGAGTTAAGGGTGCTGTATGTTGCACTCACAAGAGCTGTCGAAAAGCTGATTCTTGTAGGCGGAATCGCTGATTCTAAGTATGACAGCTCAATGGAAAGATGGGAGAGAAGGGCACAGACGCACGGCGGAGATTACGGCTATGTGTACACCTATTCCAATTACCTTGACCTTGCGGCACCGGTGTTTTTCAAGAGCGTGACATCGGCGGTGCTGGAGCTTAGGACGGTTACGTTTGGCAGGGGGGATGGAAATGTTGATAGCTTAGATAAAATGCCTGAAACCGGAACGCAGGGGATGGATAGCCATGATGTTGTGACAAGGGATACATTGTATGAGGTGTATACAGGCAGTGAGGCACAGGATGGTGTTGCGAGCGGTAGTAATAGCAGTGATGACGGCAATGACGTGGACAAAAACGATGACGGCAATAGAGAGCTTGCGGATATATTCAGAAGCCGTTTTGACTATCAGTATCCGCATGAGCTTTCAACACACCTTCCGGGAAAATTTTCTGTGTCGGAATTAAAGCACCGGGATATAGATGAGTCGCAGGACGAAGCGGTACATATCGTACAGAGTGAGCGGAAAAAGCCTGTGCCTGAAGCCGATGGTGATACCAAGAAAAACATGGGAGCGGAGAGAGGTAATGCCTACCACAAGATTTTTGAGCTGCTCGATTACAATGTGAATCCGGATGAGGACTCCGTGCGTGAGTTCATTCATGGTCTTGTGCTTTCAGGAAGGATGGACGCAGAGTATGAGAAGCTGGTGAGAGCCGGAAAGTATGTTGCCTTTTTAAATTCCAGGCTTGGACAGAGAATGAAAAAAGCGGCACTTTCAGGAAGAATGTACAGGGAACGGCAGTTTATTACCGGATTTCCGGCGAACAGGATAAGGCAGGAATATGAAGCCTGTGATGATATAATAATGGTTCAGGGTATTATTGACTGCTGTTTTGAGGAGGAGGACGGATATGTGATTGTCGATTATAAGACGGATCACGTTGAGCCTGATAATGCGGAGAAAATCCTGAAAAAGAGATATACAGAGCAGCTTAGATTATATGCGGATGCTCTTGAGCAGATAAGCGATGTAAAGGTAAAGGAATGTATCATATATTCAGTTTCAGTTAACCGTGAAATAAAATTATAACCAGCTTGTATGGTCATTTTGACAAATATCTGATATGCTTTTTCTTTCGGTAAATATGGGGTGAAAAATTACTCACAAAAAGGAGAAGAGTATCATGTATACGGTGGGCTCGATTATAAAAAATGAGCGGGAGAAACATAAGATATCACAGGAGGAGTTATGCTTTGGAATATGCGCGGTAAGTACATTGTCAAGGATAGAGCATAATGAGCAGACTCCTACCATGGAAAAAGCAATGGCATTATTAAACAGATTGGGGCTTGAAGGGAGCAGGTATCTGTCATTCGTTTCAGAGGATGAGCATGAGTTTTACCGGATAAACTGCGATGTGGAACAGATGCTTGCTCTAAGAAAGTATAAGGAAGCTTATGAATATGTCATGGAGAATAAACAATACATGGATAAAAACAAGTTCAGAAAGCAGTTCTTATGCGGCATTAAGGCTATCAAGCTGTGCTATGAGGACAAGCAGTATGAAACAGCAATCACGATGACAGAGGAAGCAATCAGGTATACCTGTCCGCATTTTGAAAAATCCAAGAAAATAAGATATTTTTTGACCGACATGGAAGTGAATATCATTAATGTGATGGCTGTCTCATATTGGTGGAGCGGAAAAAATATCATAGCCATTAACCTGCTTATGAATCTCACTGATGCACTGCGTGAACAGTATTCGACAATCGGTATTGACAGCTTCAGATATCCTATGGTTCTGTGTAATTTAGCACAATGGCTTAATGAACAGAAAAGATATGAAGAAGCGGATGAATATATCGAAATCGGCCGGGAAGCCTGTATAAAGAGTGGAAAAATGCGCATGCTCCCGTTCTTCTGTTGTTGTAAAGCAGCAGTTCTTTTAAGCATGAACTGCCCTGAAGAGCATATTCTTAGAGAATATATAAGTGCCTATGTGATGTTTAAAAGCATGGGATTATATGACGATGCAATGAAGCTTCGCTCCTATCTGCTTGAACTGTATAACAGGGATCTTGAACATATATGTGCACCTAAGATCAGCAGTTCCACATGATTTCAAGAAAGTTAAAAAAGACTATAGAATATAGAACCATGAAACCTCCTTTTATAGTGTTTTAGTTGATACCGTGGCAGGCGGTACCATGGATTTGTTCGAAGATACTGTACAGAGTGTTTACCCTTGTCCAGTAATATCATAGTAAAGGATTTGTGGTCATAATAACATAGCGTATCACGGTAATTTTTATTTCCGTGATATGCTATGTTATTTATAGAAGGAAAGTAGTATAATCTACTTCTTCTCTTTTAAGCGCTTTACCGTTGCTTCATTGAGTTTGAAACATAAATTGAAACTAAAAATAAAGTCATTATAATTCCCCGGATTATAATTATTCCTATAATGTCCTGTGTTTTTCAGTCTGTTATGTTTTTAATCATGGGTATTCTCCTTCAGGTGGTGTCATGCGGTGAGAAAATACATCCGCTGTGCGCTGATAATGTCTGTATTTTAGTGCCAATTATATCTATCAGGTGGAATATATAGAAAATGGGGTAAAGGTTTATGCGAATGTTTCAGGAGATTTCTGAATAATCATTATAGAAAAATGGTGAGTGTTGTGATATGGACAATGGTATTGAAAATCCGGCGAATGATATGAGTGTGCAGGAAAACAGCCAGAAGCTTGCGAACGACCTGAATCTGGCACTTGATATGGGGTATGAGCGTGGAGCGGCTGATAGCGGGCTATATACGGGCTATGATTCCGGCAGTAATACATGGGAGCTTATTGTGAAATATACCGGCGATATACAGTCCGTGGCAAAGAGGTTTGGAGCAAGTGCGGTGGTGCTTCTTGGCGGATATGCCATAGTTACCATGCCACAGGAGCATATCAATGAATTTGCCGATTGTGCTGAGGTTGTATATATCGAAAAACCGCACAGGCTGTTTTTTTCAGACCGGCAGGCATTGGAGCGCTCATGCGTATACTATGCGTGGAGCGAACCATACAGCCTGAGTGGGGAAGGAGTGCTTGCAGCCGTTATCGACAGCGGAATTGACTGGAAAAACACAGACTTCAGAAATTCGGACGGCTCAACGAGGATACTTAAATTATGGGATCAGACGGTGGCACCTGAAAGTTCAGGGTATGCCCCGCCGGAGGGCTATGTTGTGGGTACGGAGTACAATCGTGATGTGATAAATCTTGCACTGTCTGGGGACGAAGCGGCACTAAGAAGCATGAATTTGTCACGCGACTATTCAGGACATGGAACCTTTGTGACCGGTATTGCGGCAGGAAACGGTCAGGGTATGGCAGGCTCATTCCGCGGTGTGGCATTTGAAAGTGAGCTTATCATTGTCAAGCTGGGGGACAGTGAGCAGAGACAGTTTCCGCGGACAACAAGGCTTATGGAGGCGGTCAACTACTGTATAATGGAGGCACAGAAGGAGGGAAAGCCTGTTGTAATTAACATGAGCTTCGGGAACAACCAAGGCTCCCACGATGGCACCGACCTGCTGTCGACTTACCTTAACGCCGCTTCGGATGTCTGGAAGAATGTGATTGTCTGTGGCAGTGGAAATGAGGCAGGGAACGGAATACATGCGTCCGGCATGCTTAGCGGCAGAAAGGCGGAGAGTGTGGAGCTTGCGGTCGGAGAGTATGAGTCTGGCTTTAATCTGCAATTATGGAAAAATTATTCGGATGAGTATGGCGTGGAGCTTATTGCACCGTCCGGAGAGCGGAGCGGAAATTTGAGGACATACGGGGCGGACAGGATGAGTCTTGACAATACGCAGGTGTATGTATATTATGGACAGCCGACACCGTACAGCAGATATCAGCAGCTTTATTTTGAATTCGTGCCTGCAGGTGGATATGTCACGCCGGGTGTGTGGAGAATTGTGCTGACTCCGGTAAGAATTGTGGATGGAAGATATGATTTGTGGCTTCAGGAGAGTGCAACACTCAATGAGGACACAAGATTTTTCAGCCCTTCGGAGGAGACAACACTCACGGTCCCATCAGCGGCAGGCAAGGTGATAACTGTCGGTGCCTACAACTCAAGAACCGACGCCTATGCCGATTTTTCAGGGAGAGGTTATACAAGAACTAACGATAATATCAAGCCGGATATTGTGGCACCCGGGGTGAATATTGTCTCAACGGCGGTGAACGGCGGCTATACGGTAAGGAGCGGGACATCTATGGCGGTGCCGTTCGTGAGCGGAAGCGCAGCGCTTCTCATGCAGTGGGGGATTGTTAAACGGAATGACCCATATCTGTACGGTGAGAAGGTGAAGGCATACCTTATAAGAACGGCGAGACATCTGCCCGGCGAACCGGTACCCTCTAAGAGAACAGGCTGGGGAGCGCTGTGCCTGAGAAATGTGTTTGGGACAGGGGTCTGACCCCGTGTCCCAGAACTGGGACATGGGGTCTGACCCCTGTCCCAGTTAGTTGGATGCGTTTCTCTTAGCGCGGTATCTTGCTGTTCCGTCAAGAATCTTCTTGCGGATACGAAGGTTCTTAGGCGTAATCTCAAGAAGCTCGTCTGTGTCGATGAACTCAAGAGCCTGCTCAAGGCTTAATACTCTAGGTGGTGTGAGACGGAGAGCCTCATCAGCACTTGAAGAACGTGTGTTGGTGAGCTGCTTCTTCTTACATACGTTAACCTCGATATCCTCAGCCTTGCCGTTCTGGCCGACTATCATTCCGCCGTATACCTGCTCGCCTGGACCAACGAAGAGAGTACCTCTCTCCTGTGCATTGTAAAGACCATAGGTTACAGTCTCTCCGGCCTCGCTTGCGATGAGGGAGCCCTGCTTACGGTACTGGATGTCTCCCTTGTATGGACCATAACCGTCGAAAGTTGTATTTAAGATACCATTACCCTTGGTATCAGTCATGAATTCACCTCTGTAACCGATAAGACCACGTGCAGGGATTGAGAACTCAAGTCTTGTGTAGCCGCCGTTCGCAGGGGACATACCGTTTAACTCACCCTTACGGTTGCTTAGCTTCTGGATAACTGTACCGGAGAACTCATCCGGAACATCAACGTATGCAATCTCCATCGGCTCAAGCTTCTGACCGCGCTCATCGAAGTGGTAGAGAACCTCAGCCTTGCTTACTGCGAATTCATAGCCCTCACGGCGCATGTTCTCGATAAGAACGGAAAGATGAAGCTCACCACGTCCGGATACCTTGAAGGCTTCCGTTGTCTCTGTATCTTCAACTCTTAAGCTTACATCGGTGTTGAGCTCACGGTAAAGTCTGTCACGCAGATGGCGGGAGGTGATGAATTTACCTTCCTTGCCTGCAAGCGGACTGTCATTTACGATGAAGTTCATGGCTATGGTAGGCTCTGAAATCTTCTGGAAAGGAATGGAAACAGGGTTGGTTACCGAGGTGAGTGTATCGCCGATGTGAAGCTCAGCAATACCTGATATTGCAACGATGGCACCGATTGTCGCCTCGTTGACTTCCTTCTTGTTGAGTCCCTCGAACTCATAGAGCTTGCCAATCTTAACCTTCATCTTTTTATCAGGATTGTGATGGTTAACTAACATAAGCTCCTGATTAACCTTGATTGTACCATTGTCAATCTTACCTACACCGATTCTTCCTACATATTCGTTGTAGTCGATTGTGCTGATAAGAATCTGTGGGTCTGCATCAGGGTCGCCTTCAGGAGCAGGAATATGCTTTAAAATTGTCTCAAAGAGAGGAGTCATATCATTCGACTCATCCTCAAGCTTGTACTTTGCAAAGCCTGCCTTGGCAGATGCAAAAATGAACGGACAGTCAAGCTGCTTGTCGTTTGCGTTGAGATCCATGAGGAGCTCTAATACCTCGTCGACAACCTCGTCAGGACGCGCTTCAGGACGGTCAATCTTATTTACACATACAATTATATCAAGATCCATCTCAAGAGCTTTTCTTAAAACGAACTTTGTCTGCGGCATGGCACCCTCGTAGGCGTCGACAACGAGGATAACACCGTTGACCATCTTTAAAACTCGCTCAACCTCGCCACCGAAATCGGCATGGCCCGGAGTATCAATAATATTTATCTTAGTATCCTTATAATATACGGCAGTGTTCTTGGAAAGAATGGTGATTCCTCTTTCACGCTCTATGTCATTGGAATCCATTACTCGCTCTGCCACTTCCTGATTGGCACGGAAAGTTCCGCTCTGCTTTAACAGCTCATCTACTAATGTTGTCTTACCATGGTCTACATGGGCGATAATCGCAATATTTCTGACATCATTACGGGTTGTTTTCATAAATTTCCTCATTTCTGCGCCCCCGGCGCTCCTAAAAAACGTAAACCTAATTTTCAACTTTACTAGTTTATCACATTTTTTTATAATTACAAGTAGAGAATTAAGAAATTTGGAAAATAGGGTATAATTATTATCACAACAGAGCACTCATGTGTGCCGGTATGATTATTTCCTTATATAAATATGTGAAGTTATGTACAGGAGGACAGGGGAGGGAACGATGGGAAACGTCCGAGGATGGGATGTAACGGAATGGGGATTTTTTATGCGAATTTATTCTCTTATATCTAAAAAAGTCCGTAAACTAAAGCATTTGAGTGATATGGTACGACAGGAGTACGACAGAACATGTACTGTAAATGGGTCATATTAAGTCTCTTTAAATTAAATTCATGTGGATTCAAGTAAATATTTTGTACTGAAGGGCATTTTTCGTTAGAAGAATGTCTTTTTGTTATGTCTATTTTTAGAATTTGGAGGAAAACACATGAATAGTACAGCGATAGGAGCAAGGAACAATACAGAAAGTGAAAAGAAAATAAGTTTTATAAGTGAAGCACATGAGAGCTTCTTTTATGAGAAGCTTTCACAGGTGCGTTATAAGGATGAGTATCATATTGCATTGGTATACTGCTTAGGAATAAATGCAGATACCAGACAGCACATAGACAGGATTTATGATTTTAAAAGCGGCTTGGTTAAACCGGCATGTATACATGAAGGTTGGGTGACAAGCGGAAGTGCCAGGGTGATAAGAATGGCTTTTAATCTGTATTGTGATGGAATGCCCAGTGTTAAATGCACAAGGCAGAAAATAGAGGAATGCCAGAATTATAGTGTGAGTGAGTTGTTTTGCTGTTCGTATGCGCCTTTCTTCTGGCAGGCGATACAGCTCCGGTATCCGGAGTATGTTACATATAATAAAAAATTATATGCAATGCTGGGAGGGAGAGATTAATTATGTTGAAGATCAGATTAATGGGTACACGAGAAGATATTGCGTTTTTTCAGCGGCTTGTACAGAACATGCCGGAATTCAGCGTAATGAGTGTTTCTGATGTTTATTCTAATAGTGGTACCAAACGGTTTTTTAGATGTTATATTGACATAGAAAAATGTGTGAGAGGATGTGATACGTGTGAAGGGAAGTGAAAAGAGAGAGGTAAAAATAACATGTCGAATTACTAAATCTGTAGAGAGAATGCTCAATACCTATGAAGGAGAGAGCATTGGGGACAAGATTTGCGCAATGACAAAAATTGCACAGCAACTGAACACACATGGATTATTAGAGGATAGGTTAAAGTTGATGAAAGAAATAGAAAATTTGAATGACACAATGCAGCTGGTAAATAAATTATGTAATAATCTTGAAAGCATGAATAAGCGGTATCTGGAAGAACTGCTTGAAAAGGATCGCAAAATTATAAGTATGAGTGTCGCAGAGGATGGCTACATCGCTGATGAAAATATAATTAAGAAAATGCTGCGTTTAAATGAGCTTACAGGAGTTGATAACAGCGTAGCGGATGTGCATAGGCTTTATGAGAGTAAGGGCTATGCAAATGATGAAATAAGAGAGTGTGTAGAGGAACTGGCTGAGGCATTTAAAGAACAGGAAATTAAAGAGCAGGAAAACAGTGGACATGAAGTTATAATTGAAAACATGAATGTTGAGGGATGATGAACATGGGAGAAGGATTTGTTTTTGACTACTATTATGGAATTGAAGCGGAACAGTTTTCGTTTTACCGTGTTCCGCGTCTGTTAATTAAGGACAAGCGGTTTAAAGGGCTTAGCAGCGATGCTAAGCTCCTGTATGGACTTATGCTGGATAGAATGTCGCTATCAGTAAAAAACAGATGGTTTGATGAGGATAACAGAGCTTACATCTATTATACAGTTGAGGAAATCATGAATGATCTAGGGTGCTCTCATGGAACCTGCACCAAGATTATGTCTGAACTTGATAATAGAAAAGGCATTGGGCTTATTGAGAAGAAAAGGCAGGGACTTGGAAGACCTGATATTATTTATGTAAAAAATTTTGTCACAGCATGTGCTTCTGGTCCTATTGAGGATGACGAAAAAAAGCCTGATAATACCGATATTTCCACAGAAGTCCAAAATTTGGACTTCTTGAAGTCTAATAATAAAACTTCCAGAAGTCCAGAAAGTGAACTTCCAGAAGTCCAAAATTTAGACTTCTGCAATTCTAAAAATCGAACTTCCGGAAATCCAAATTCTGTACTTCAGGAGGTTCAAAATTTGGACTCTAGTTATATTAATATTAATTATACTGATATTAATAATATTAATCCATCTATCCATCTATCAGATAATACAGATAATAACAGCAATGACAGAATTTCGGAAATTAAAAATTGGATTGGCATATCGGGTGAACTCAGTTCACCTCTGCATAATGACAAATTACAAGTGAACTCAGTTCACCTCTGCGATAAAAATATATCTCAAGTGAGCTCTGTCCATAGTATCGATGATGTAGAAGCGTACATAGAGCAGATTAAGCAGAATATCAGATATGATTATCATATCAAGCATGATACAGGTCAGGATAGGGAGCTGTTTGATGAACTGTATGAGCTTATTTGTGACACCGTTTGTGTCAGTCGAAAGACTATAAAAATAGGCGGTGAGAATTACCCTTATGCGCTTGTCAAGGCAAAATTCCTGAAGCTTAATGACAGCCATCTTGAGTATGTCATAACCTCAATGCAAAATGTGACTACAAAAATAAAGAATATTTGTGCTTATTTACTGACAGCACTCTATTTTGCGCCAAACACAAAAAATCATTTTTACAAGCAGGAGGTCCAGTATGATATGTTTGGCGGAGGCTGGGAAGAGAGGGGAATTGTATGAGAAACATTAATTTTTGGGGTGAGAATTTATCGGTGGATGAGTATGTTAAAAGGCTACCAGAGCAGAGGGAGGACGTGCGAGGACAGAAATACTCTGGATGAATTATGAGCCGGAAGTCAGGCAGATTTCGTTAAGTATTTAAACTGTGAATTTATGAGAGGTGAAAATGGAAGAGATATTAAATAAATGCCCTGTGTGTGGTTCAAATTTGGAATATCATTCCCTGTATCAATTTTCCAAAGTATATAAAATTCTTAAGAGCGGCAAGTTGTCATCCAGACCAAAAAGAGATGATGAGTGCCCTATGGAGTGTGGCTTTATATCCTGCATGAATCCTGATTGCGAATTTTATACCAACTGTGATTTGGAGGTGGAAAATGATGGGAAATATAACATATATCAGGAAGGGGAAGTTTATAAAATCTATGAAAAATCCACGTAGGCGGTTGGCAGGGATAACATCAATAGCCTAAGGAGAAGGGTTGCGAAAAAAGTGGATAAGAATATATAGTTAGCGTTTTTTCTTTCATATTGACATACTCCGTGTTATAATTGTTTCAGTAACGAAATGACCAAAGTATTTTATGTATATGTGTGGGAAGAAAAGTAAGGCACTATGTAAATCTAAAATATTTAATAAAATCGTCTCATGGGAAATATGACAGAAGAATACAAATATTTTTTAGGAGGTTTAGATATGACAGATTATGAGGTTGTAAAAGAGATAGAAGTACTTAGGGAGTTTGCTGCCGGGATACGTGCAGATTTGAGAAGATATATTGATAAGAACCCTATGGACAATTTTGCGGTAAACTTAAAAGAAGAAGTCGAAAAAATTTATCTGAATGTTTACGAGCTTGATAATTTAAAAGCTGCTTATATAGTTAGAGGAAAACTGCAAATGGTAAATGAAACATTGAAAACGCTGAGTTGAGGTGAAAAATATGAGAGAAGTGGAAGATTTTTCTCAATCTGAGTTTGATGAAATATATAACGGTTTGAAGTGTTGTGCAATAAAGGAAGCAAATGCAGTGGATTTTCCGAAAGCAATAATACTTGGTGGACAGCCAGGAGCAGGAAAGTCAAGCTTAATAACTCAATTATGCGTCAGACAAAATAAAAATGTAGTTGTGATATCGGGTGATGATTTTAGAAAAGAACATCCCCGTTTCAACCAGCTATATGCTCAATACGGTGATGATTATGTGGATTATACACAGAAGTTTTCGTCGCAGGTAACAGAAAGACTGATAGATGAGCTTTCAAGAGAAAAATATAATCTTATCATTGAAGGTACACTTAGAACATCGGCTGTGCCAATAAGAACAGCAGAGCTGTTAAAGAGCAGAGGATATCATGTGGAGCTTGCTGTTATGGCTGTGCCCCCGATACTGTCATATGTTGGTACGATTGAACGGTATGAGAGAATGAAAGAAATTGGTACTACACCAAGAATGACAACAAAGCTGCAGCATGACAATACAGTTAATGCTATTGTCGAGAGTATTGAGAAGGTATATAAGTCGGGCGTGTTTGATGATATTTCTCTTCAAAACAGAAAATCAGAATGTTTATACCGAATGACTGATACTCCCGATATACATCCCGGTACAGTGCTGCAGCATGAACATAACAGGAACATTACGGCAGAGGAAAGCAGTTATCTTGATAATGTCGTAGAATATATTGAGGATAGGTGGAATGAGCATAGTGGTGTTTCAGCAGACGAACCGGAAGTTTTAACTGAAATGCGTGTGCAGGTGGCATATGCTCAGTTCAAGACGGCTCTTAGTGAAAATGGACTTCGTCTAACTGAAGCTGTATTGGATAATTTAAGTGAACTGGTCAAGTCTACCGGCAGGATATGGAAGCTTGAGGATATTGCACAAGCCTACACAAAAGGTGGAAATATAAATCAATATATATCGGAAATTGGAAATGAACTTAAAAATCAGCAGCTGGAAATGATGGAGACACAACCGGAAATATGAGATTATATAAGATACAAAAAGTACTTTTTTTATGCCTTTTGAAAGTAGACAAAATGCTTATTTTGTCCACTTTTGATACAAGGACATCTTACATAAAATGCTAGAAAAATGCAACAAAAAATTTAAAATTTATTAATAATATTTATTAAGCTGTTATAAATATAGAGAACGTACAATAATCTTTGCTGTGATAGTTTAGTATCTACATGATATGGAGAATAAAAAATGACGTGGTTTGAATTGATATTTGACATACTGTTTATTTTATTTGTAATACATATAAGAAAAAAAATAAAAATTAGAAAAGATTATAAAAAGAAGAATTATAATAATAATATGCGATATGCAGCGTGGAAGAACAAAGAGCAAGATTTCATAAAAAAAGATACAGCTGTAAGTGGAAACATGGATAAAAAATATTATAAATATTACACATTGATGAATTCATTGCTTACACCCACGGAACAGAAATTTTACACGCAATTAAGGCAAGCATTAAAACAGTATAATGTAGAAATACACTATAAAGTAAGGCTGGCTGATATTTTTAGGGTAAAATATATTAATGAATATTATTCAGTTAATCTTCAAAGGATTGCAGCTAAACATATGGATTTCGTTATAACAGAGGTAGATATAGCAAAGCCGATTTTGGCTATTGAACTGGATGATTATACGCATGATTTTGCAACAAGTCAAAAAAATGATACTTTTAAAAATGAATTATATGCAGATGCGGGTATAAAGCTATTACGCATTAAAGTTTGTGATATATACGATTTTTCAGATATAAAAAAGTTGCTGGAAAGATATATGCTGACTCCAACTATTGAGAATGTTTGTGATAGTGTTAAGGCTGAGGAGGGGGATGAGGTGAACTGAGTTCACCTCATCTCCTGTTTAAAATAAATCCAGTTCAGATATTTCAGCAAGCAGTGAGAGTGCTTTATCAAGCTTTGCTGAATCGCAGGATAGCTTAGAAGCGGAGTATTCTGTGGCTTCTTTGATAAAACGTGAAGATAGACTAACTAAAGAATCGTATGTGATTTTTAGACTTCTTTTAGCCAGCATTTGCGATTTAAGTTCGGAATTTTCGGTTAATATAGTTTTTTGCTGTGATTTTAGGTCATAGATTTGTTTTTTTAATTTAATAACTTCATCATTATTACCACCGGTCGAGTTATGGGGAGATGATAAATTTTCAATTGCAGCTTCCTGTATTTTAATCTGTTGATTAAGTTCCTGGTTGCTTTGAATAAGTTCATTTATCTGTCGGGTACTCAGGTCTTCATGTGTTTTGAAAATCTGATATATCTGCTTCTGGTCATCGGGTGTGAGCTGTGCGTAACCGGATGCGCTTGATAATGTGATATTGTTGTTGATAAATAAGCTTCGCAATTCAGGAATGAGGTTTTCAATAGAGTTGTACTTTGCCACCTGGCGGGGACTGATATTGAGGTTTTCGGCTATTTCACTATTTACGTTTATTTTATCAGAATGGTTGAGTGCTGCATTTTTAGCGTCATACAATTGTTTGAGCCTTGCTATAGCCTGAGCTGTTCTTGCCGGATTTTTTGCTCTTATCTCTTCGTTCGTAATATATAAACGGATTTCGCTGTCTATGACGCTTGTGGGTATAGTTGACAAGTCAGTGTCACCAGATATATCATACTCAATTCCATCTTCTAAATAAATTACCCTACATGGAAATCCTTTTTCATAAGGAGCTACATTCTTCATATATAAGTCATAATCCGGATAATCTGTATTGCCGGAATACTTGTCAATCAGCATATTGAGAGCTGTGGCACGGCGGTGACCGGTCTCAATTATGTATATATCCTCTTCGCTTTCATAAACAACTACGAGGTTTTGCTGCAAGCCGAACTCTAAAATTGACTTTGCAAGAGAGTCTATATCCTCAATAGGATAGCTGTTCTTTTTATTCATGCGAATCCGGCTGCGGGGAACCAGCTTAATCTCAAACGGATTTTTATCATTATTATCAAGACGTTGCACTATGGAGGCAACAGTGCCGGCGTTGGTGCCCTGTTCGCCGGAAACGGCCACAGGTTGAGCTGCTGGATTAGTCAGCTGAAAATTAAACTTTTGTTTTGCCATATTGTTATATCCTTTCTGTAGATGAGGTGAACTGAGTTCACCTGAAATGTTTTCATGTGTGAGTGAGGTGAACTCAGTTCACCTCATACCTTATGCGCCTATTGAGCGGCGGAGCATTGCGGACGTCTTATCATCGAGTATGCCAAGTTCAAGGATTAAATTGCTGTAATCAAAAACGGCATTGGTATTAGGGCAATACTCAAGCAGCGGGGTAAAATTAGTTTCCAGTTCGCTGATGTGAATATCTTTTCTAATTGGTGTTTCATAAAAACGTCCGCCAAGCTCATCGGTATAATTGGACTTGAGTGCTTTATATATATTCGTATTTATTTCCGCCTGGGTAATAAAAGCACCGCCAAATTTAATACTTTCAATATCATGTTCATCTTTTATGTACAGCAATGTATCGATGGTTTCTCGAAGCCCTTTGTAAGAAAATCCTTCAAGCCTTACAGGCACAATGACGAGGTCGGAGATAAAAAGACTGTTGACTGTGAGAATGTCATTTGCAGGGGCATTGTCTATTAGAATAAAATCGTAACTATCACGAATGAGTGAAAGAGCTCTTTTTAAGATAACATTGTTGTTTCCGGTTTCATTTTTAGCAATATTTAGCTGCGTATTTTTGTGTCGTTTACTTGATGGTATGATATCAAGATTAGACACTGACGTGTGCCTGATAAGTTTAGTAACATTTCCAAGGTCACGATATCTGTACTTAAAAAGCTCCGCTATATTGGGATGTTCAGGAATGACAAGTCCCTCTATTACATCCGGGCTATCTTCCTCATATTGACCTAACATCATAGATAGATTTGATTGTGAATCGAGGTCTACAATTAATACATGCTTTCCAAGATAGGCGAGCAGCTGAGCAATTATACCTGTAGAGGTAGTTTTGCCTACCCCTCCCTTATTATTGATGATTGAAATTACTTTACACATTTTATTTATCCTCCAATTAGGTAAGTTATTTAGAGGTAATTACCGGTAATGTGTTCTCTATATTTATATTATATCGTAAGATAGTATCCATGTCTACAAAAATAGTGTCGGCATTTGCTATAAAATTGTCGACATTATTTAAAAGTCTAAAATAATGAATTGTGAATAGGGGGAGGTGAACTGAGTTCATCTGAGAAGCCGCGGGAAAGCAGAGGTGAACTGAGTTCACCTGAGGAGCAGAGGAAAAGCAGAGGTGAACTGAGTTCACCTGATGGGCAGAGGAAAAGCAGAGGTGAACTGAGTTCACCTGAGGTGGTAGAGGAAAAGCGGAGGTGAACTGAGTTCACCTGAGGAGCCCCAGGAAAGTAGAGGCGAATTTTGGGCGTTCGAATAATAATATTGATTGCGTGACATAATTATGCTATAATAATGACATGGAAGGAGAGGTGGATTTTATGCCGACAATTATGCCGATTAGGGATTTGAGAAATACAAGTGAAATTTCAGAACTGGCACATAAAAAACAAGAGCCTATTTTTATTACAAAAAATGGTTATAGTGACCTTGTTGTAATGAGTGTGGAACTTTATGAAAAAATTGTTCTTGAAAACAAAATTGATCAGGCTATATATGAATCTGAATCAGAAGTTATGGAAGGTGCTAAGCCTATATCGTTAGATAATGCAATTGAAAGGCTGAACAAAAAATATTATGGATAAGTATGAGGTAATGTTATATCCGAAAGCATATAGAGATATAGATGATATATATGCGTACATTGCATTTGAAAAATTATCTCCTGAGAATGCCAAAGGGCAAACTGATAGAATCTGGAATGCAATTAAGTCATTAGAGAGATTTCCGGAATCACATCAGGAACGGCTAAATGGTAGATACGCAGGAAATGGTTACAAGCAGTTAATAATAGATAATTACATTGCCATATATAAAATAGATAAGAATGCAAGGAGAGTTTATGTTGTAACAGTGCAGTATAAAGGGTGCAATCTCTGAATAAAATTTAGATTTGATGATAAGCAGACATGACAAAATTGTTATGTCTGCTTTTTTGAGGATTTTAACATTTGTCATATTTTTTATGAGGGATGATTTTTTATGCCTAGAGAGGAGGTGAACTGAGTTCACCTGATGGGCAGAGTAAAAGCAGAGGTGAACTGAGTTC
>DNFT01000126.1:21775-21965 GCA_003486385.1 Eubacterium sp.
AACTGAGTTCACCTGATGGGCAGCGAAAAAGCAGAGATGAACTGAGTTCACCTGATGGGGAGCGGAAAAGCAGAGGTGAACTCTTATCCTGGAATGCTTCATGGTCACCGACTGTCTCCCACGTCTGCTGGCTGAGCACATGATTTATGGTCGGATAACACATACCCTTGAAGTCAAACCAGCCAATGTC
>DNFT01000053.1 GCA_003486385.1 Eubacterium sp.
ATAAATATAATACGTTATACATGCTAAGTTTATAGCACATGTTTTGACCCCAACATCATACTTATCGTATTAACCATCAAAAGGGGCATATATCAATGAATACATTCCATCTTCAGGCAACCATCAAGAAAATAAACCGCCGCAAGCTTATCATGCCGGGTTTTTTCATTATTTTCAGCATTTTTATCCTGTATGCTACAGGGTTATATCATCTGTTTTCTGTCCCGGTTGTCGAAAATCCGGTGCAGGCAGCTGCCGCATACCATAACCGTACCCCTTACGTCAAGGCAAATCTTTCCAACCTGCACTATACAGGTGTGAACCGTATGCATGGTTCAAAAATAAAGGCATGCTACTACTACTGTCTGTATGACAACAACTGTTACTATGTCCTGATATCTGCATCAGCACTGGGTTTAAACGAATTTACTTCAATACCACCGGCACAGCTTACACAGTTTAAGTGTAGTGCCAAGCTCGATTCTAATATATCGGAAATAGATACGCTGAACAATCTTGTAAGTTATAATCTCAACTGGACAAGTCAGGCTCTCAATATGATGAGCAGCAAGGTACTGATAAACCAATACAGAATGTCACAGGGCAGGGAATATATTCTCCTCGCACTTATTGCACTTACAACATTGCTCGCAATCATACATGAGATAATAATTATTGTCGCACTTATAAATCCCCTTTATTCGCGCACTGTTCTTCGTCTTTCCCGATACGGCAGCAAAGTGGAGCTGTATCAGACAGCCTGTGATGAATTTGAATCCTCCCACGCCTATGCCCCGGGAATCACTCTCACGGACAACTTCTTTATCGCTTATGACAGGCACAATATACATATTGTCCCACTGGATGTAATTGTATGGGCATATAAATTCGGTACTCTTCACACAAGACTGCTTCATCACGATATAAGCTATTCACTCAGTGTTGTCGCAAATGATAAAAAGCACTACATTGTACATCATAAGACAAAGGATTCTGTTGAACTGGTTCTGAATGCACTTCAGACACGTTTTCCGGAAATACTCATCGGCTACAGTGCCGGAAAATTTCAGTCTTGACGTTGACCTGCTTATGTTATAAAATAATTTTACTATGGTTGTTTTACTGCAACCGGCAGAAGAATATAATATTTTAAAAGGAAGTATAATCATGTCATTACTTGAAACATGGAGAAATCTTGCATACGAGCAGGAGATGGACGACCAGAAATACCAGATGTTCTGGGCAACATATTTTAACTTTGAGAAAGGTGTTTATGAGCAGATTCTTGCAGCCAAGGAGCCTGTAAGCGGCACAGTTAAGGAGCTTGCTGAGCGCTTCGGTCTTGAACTTCTTACCATGGTAGGTGTTCTCGATGGAATCAATGACAGCTTAAAGACACCTAACCCTATCGAGACTATGGACGAGAACACAGTTGTTTCCATGGATTTCGACAAGGAATTACTCTACAAGAACATGGTAGCTGCCAAGGCAGAGTGGTTATATACACTCCCACAGTGGGATGCTCTTCTTGACGCTGACACACGTAAGGCTCTCTACAAGGAGCAGAAGCTTTCCACAACTGTTGTCAACACACAGCCTAAGGTTGGACGTAATGATCCATGTCCTTGCGGCTCAGGAAAGAAATATAAAAAATGCTGTGGAGCGAATGCATAAATCTTTTTCTTATGGTAATACTTTTATTATCACAAAAGAAGATTTACCGATTTTCTGTTTAAATGACAGAAAATTATCCTCCCCTTTTTATGGCACATGCCGCATGATGCGCGTGTGCCTTTTTTGAAAGGAGATTATATGAAAAAAAGAGTATTGGCGATAGCCGCCATCGTAATATTAGCCGGACTGTATGTAGCATGCCTTGTGCTCGCACTTATACATAGTGATGCAGCTTTCAAGCTGTTACAGCTCACTCTTGTGATGACAGTGCTTGTTCCCGTGACAGCATATGTCGCGATGATGTTCTACAAATTAAGCCACAGGGATGACGAAAACTAATTGGGACAGGGGTCTGACACCGGCGTCCCAATTTGGGGACACCGGTGTCAGACCCCTGTCCCAGCGAGCGCTCCCATGGCGCGCAAACAAAATGAGCATGAAGTCCTAGACTTCATGCTCAAATATAATAAGCTCTGCATTATTCTTTTCTGAGATAACTATTCTTTTTAATATCCTGTAGCCCGCACTCTTAGAGTACTTCACAGCCATCTGCGGATTCCTTGAATATATTATGATTCTTCCATCCATAGTCAGATGCCTGTCAGCACATGTAAAGAATCTTCTATAGATATTATCTAATTCGAGTGTTACCTTGTCATTCATCGCAAACGGCATGTCCGTAAATATCTCATCGAAGAGATACTCATGTTCAAAGGTAAAGAAATCCCTGTTGATGTAGTGGACTATCTGCCCTGCCGCCTCCGTGTTCAGCTTCGCACCGGCAACAGCCTCCGCACTTATATCAAGTCCGTAGGATGTATTGGCTTTAACAGCCTTCTGCCTCTCAATAAGCATTGTTCCCACACCGCAGAACGGGTCAAGCACCTGTGCATCGGAAACCATATACTCTTTGGCAAGCTCCACAAGAAGTGCCGCATTCACTGGCTTGATTGATGCCGCGATATGCTTTCTGAAATATGAGAATCTCTCATCCTCAATGGTATAGAGCTTCAAAAGTAAATTGAGCTTATGCTCCTTATTCTCAATAAGTCTAAGTTCAATCTCATAGTCCGATGCAGAATTGATGAGCGTTCTCTTACTCTGCCGCTCAAGCTCACCTGAAAATCTGCGGACGAATTTTCCCCTCTTCTCCATATCAAGTGCGCTCTTAAGCTCCACACGGAAATAAAACGGCTGTCCGTTCTCCCCTCCGTGAAGCCTGTACAGAAGCTTCATAAGTCCCGACCCGGCAAGCATAGCCGCTGCCTTCTCCGGCTCAAACTCACATGTCCGGCAGCCCGGTATCACGAAAAGCACATCGCTGTAGGTTCTTATATCCCTCAAAAAAGTAAGATTGTCGGTGGAGAAACGCACACCACCCTTGAACGGAAGCACCTTCACACCGCACTCCTCAAGCTGCAGCCTCGTGGTGTCCATGTTAAGGCGGTTGGTGATAAGGATTCCCTCCGTGTCGGCTTCAAGTCTCTTAAAGCCCGTAAATTCATGCCTGCTTATGCCCTCACATGAGACAATAAGCTCTGTAAGCGCTTTCAGCTCCTCATTGATATGCTTTCTGTTCTCAGGCGTAATCTCCGTATCAGAAAGCTCCTTCACACGCCCCTTAAAGAAAGGAAGATACTCCTCAATATCATACCCCTTAAGTGCCTCTAAGTACGCTGAACGCACAAAAAGCTGGGTTTCTTTACGGTAACTGTCAACAAGTGGCTGAATAAAATCAGACATATCAAGCTCTCCCATAAGGAGAGCCGCATTCTTTCTTACCTTAGGGTCATCGCTGTCAAGGAAGCCCGTCATAGTTCCAAGGTCATCCTCGACAAGCTCAAACAAATCATTCATTCCGGCGTCATCCTTGACTGCACTGCGGAGTGCACTAAGATTCTGCCTTGTATCTATGCCTCTTACGGCATTCTCATAAAGTTCTCTGACCATAATTATAATCTGCTGGTTCTCTTGATGATATCATGTCTCTTAGGTCCATTGGATACAAGAGTGATAGGTGCCTGAATCTCCTGCTCGATGGCATCGATATAGTCCTTACATGCCTGTGGAAGCTCTTCATAGTTCTTAATTCCTCTTATATCACACTTCCAGCCCGGCATCTTCTTAAGAACAGGCTTAGCCTTCTCAAGCTTATATGTTGTAGGGAAGTCCTTAACAACCTCACCATCTATCTCATAGCCAACACACATAGGAATCTCATCAAGATATCCTAGAACATCAAGCACTGTGAGTGCAACCTCTGTTGTTCCCTGCATACGCACACCGTAACGTGTAGCTACAGCATCGAACCAGCCCATACGTCTTGGGCGGCCTGTTGTTGCGCCGAACTCTCCGCCGTCACCGCCGCGTCTTCTGAGCTCATCTGCCTCATCACCGAATATCTCACTCACGAATGCACCTGCACCAACCGCTGATGAGTAGGCCTTGACTACCGTTACAACATCCTTAATCTCCGAAGCCGGTATACCTGCTCCGATAGCGCCGTAAGCGGCAAGTGTCGAAGAAGATGTTACCATCGGATAAATTCCGTGATCCGGATCCTTGAGTGCTCCAAGCTGACCCTCAAGAAGAATATTCTTTCCTTCCTTGATAGCGTTGTGCAGGTAGAGTGATACATCTGCAACATAAGGCTCTACCATATCTCTGTATGAAAGCATAAGCTTGAATACTTCATCAGCATCAAGAAGCGGCTTATGATAGAGGTGCTCAAGCAGAATATTCTTGTATGCAACAACTCTCTCAACCTTCTCCTTAAGAGAAGCCTCGTCAAAGAGCTCACTCACCTGAAAACCAATCTTTGCATATTTATCTGAATAGAAAGGAGCAATACCCGACTTTGTCGAGCCAAATGACTTTCCTGCAAGTCTCGCTTCCTCGTATGTATCGAAATCAACATGATACGGCATAAGAATCTGTGCCCTGTCCGATACAAGAATCTTAGGTGCCGGCACACCTCTGTCCTCCAGGCTCTTAATCTCATTGAAGAGATAAGGAATGTTGAGTGCAACTCCGTTACCTATAACACTTGTTGTATGATTATAGAATACACCCGATGGAAGAAGATGAAGTGCGAACTTGCCATAGTCATTGATAATAGTATGGCCTGCATTGCTTCCTCCCTGAAAACGAACAATAATATCAGACTCCTCAGCAAGCATATCTGTAATCTTACCCTTGCCTTCGTCTCCCCAGTTTGCTCCGACAATAGCCTTAACCATGGTTATTCCTCCTAATAGTCAATAATAATGTATGAATCTTATCATACTTTTAATTTGATAGTACGGACTCGAGCCCATACTGTTGTAGTATACTATAAAAACTCATTTATGTAAATGCAATAAACGAAAAATAAAAATATATTACAAGGAAAAATTTCTCCGCTTTCACTTCTTTCTTTTCTGCAATACCTTTCTCTTCTGCAATGCCTGTTTTATCCTGTATAATCTGTAAACAGCCGGTTAAAGCTCTGCCTTGTCAATTCTTTGAAAGCACAGCTTCAAGAACATCGAAGAAATTTTCAAAGGTCTTTCTGCAGCACATCGGATTCTCAATCACAATTCCGTCCGCTGCAAGTCCTGTTACCGCAAATGCCATAGCCATCCTATGATCATCAAAGGTCTTAATGTGTGCCGGCTGCGGTATACCATGACAGATATAGATACCCTCTTTTCCATCCTCAGTAAATGTTCCGCACTCAATATTCATGGCACGAAGATTGGTAAGTACCGCTTCTATTCTGTCCGATTCCTGAAGCCTTATGTGGCCAACATTATGTATCCTTGTTGTTCCCTGTGCAAACGGAGCGATTGCAGCAAGCGTCATACTCTGGTCTGAGAAATCATTCATATCAACGTCCACCGGCTTCAATATTCCACCATCCGGTGCATCCACCTGTATGCCCTCCCCTGTCTGGTTCACTGTACATCCCATTTTTTTCAGTACATCAAGAAATTTCATGTCCCCCTGCATCATTCCGTATCTGCTCTCCCTCACGGTGACACTTCCGCCGGTAACAGCCGCCGCCGCCCAGAAATAACATGCCGCCGAGATATCCGGCTCAATATAATATTTCCCTGGATTATACCTCTGTCCTGCCCCTACATGATAATCATGTCCATCATATTCTACATTGCACCCAAAAGCTTTCATCATTGCAGAGGTTATCCTTATATATGCCCCATCTGTCTTTTCGCTGGTTATCTTAATGTCAAGCCCCTCAGGAATAAGCACTCCCGCCATCATGAGCGCACTCAGAAACTGGGTACTGCGGCTTATATCTATATGGACAACCGCGGGCTTATCTCCCACATTGCCGGTTCCTGTATCCACAAGAGCGGTATTCTGTGCATTATCCGGACTGCAGTTCTTATCCGGCACACCATGACAGCCGCGTCCTCTCACCTTCACTGGCAGATGTCCCCTCTCACCGAGATATTCAAATTCGGCTCCCAGCTCCGTCAATGCTTCAAAAAGCGAATCCATTGGTCTTGCCTGCATCTGCGGTGTGGCATTTATTGTATATCCGCCGTCTGAAAGTGCAAGCATTGCCGTGAGGAAACGTGCCGCAGTACCGGCGCTCCCCACGTCTATCGTGCCTGTCCTGTTAGGTATTTTTCCACCAAGCCCATCTATCTCCACTTTTTTATCCACTTCATCGACAGCCACATTGTACCCTAATGCTTCAAGGCTCCCTATGAAATGTTTCGAATCATCCGAAAACAATGCACCCTCAAGGACCGAGTGACCGCAGGCTATCGCTGCCATAAACAGTGCCCTGTTGGTCACGCTCTTAGAACCCGGAACCGTAACACATGCCTTTATAGGATGAGCTGCCCGCCTTACCTTATATACACTACCTGTTTCACCTGCACCCATGATATTCCTCACTTCTTATTTTTGTTTTTATAATTTTTGGGAGGGGGGACAAAACATGCACAATTAATCTATGAGTGTATAACG
>DNFT01000108.1 GCA_003486385.1 Eubacterium sp.
GTTATACACGCTAGGTTTATAGAACATGTTTTGACCCCACCATCATACTATCGTATCAAAATGTAAAACGCAATATAAACATATTTGGCATATTTATGCCGTACTCTCATAATATATACAAAATAGTAGTGCAAGGAGCCTATAATGAGTTCTTCCACCAAAATTGTAGTATTAAAACTAAAGGAACTGGTTATTGCCTGTGTGCTCGCTGTGTTGGCAGTCATCCTGCTGGTGCTTTTTATAATACATATAACCTCGGGCACCCGGAAAATGCCTGACGAAGCGTCGCTTGGCACCTTCAGCCCCGGCGTGTACACAACATCGGTAACACTCTCCGGCAATACCATGGAGCTTGCAGTCACAGTTGACAGCAACACCGTGAAATCCATCCGCCTTGTCAATACCGCTGAGACTGTTGAGACCATGTACCCTCTCATCTCGTCATCGCTTGAGGCACTTGAAAAACAAGTGAGAGAAAAAGGAAGCACCGACGGAATCACCTATTCCGCCGATGCCAAATACACATCCCTTGTCCTTATAAATGCCATAGACACGGCACTGGACAAAGCTAAGAAATAATTCACCCCGTTGTAAATTATCTGCCTGCCATATTCAATTGCCTATCATTTATTAAAATCATCCATTAAAATCATTTACTAAAGTCATTTATTGGCGGCTTTTATTAAGGTCATTTATTGAAGCTAAATCCTCAAGCCATAAGCTTCTCACAGCATCACTCGGCATACGAAGGTCCCCTCTCGGCGATACAGCCACGGAGCCGACCTTCGGACCATCCGGGAGGCAGGAGCGCTTGAACTGCTGTGCAAAAAATCTCCTGTAAAATGTATCAAGCCATCTGTATATGGTCTGTGTATCATATTCCCCCTCAAAGGCATGGCATGCAATTCTGTACACCTTATGCGGCATATATCCGAATCTTAGTATATAATACATGAAAAAATCATGCAGCTCATACGGACCAACCAAATCCTCCGTTTTCTGCGATATCTGCCCTTCTGTCGGCGGCAGAAGCTCAGGGCTGACCGGCGTGTCAAGCACATCCTCCAATATCTCTCTTAATGAGGAATCCCCACAGGTATCCGCATAATATTTTACAAGATGTCTGACAAGCGTCTTTGGCACGGAACAGTTCACGCCATACATCGACATGTGGTCGCCATTGTAGGTTGCCCAGCCAAGTGCCAGCTCAGACATATCTCCGGTTCCTATTACCATTCCACCTGATTTGTTGGCAATGTCCATGAGAATCTGTGTCCTCTCCCTCGCCTGTCCGTTCTCATAGGTGACATCATGTACACTTTCATCCTGACCTATGTCCCTGAAATGTATGCGGACTGCCTCCTTAATGTTGACCTCCGTCAACGCCGCTCCAAGTCTCCTTGTAAGCTCCACAGCGTTGTTGTAGGTTCTGTCCGTTGTTCCGAAGCACGGCATAGTCACCGCAGTTATATTTTCTCTTGGAATCGAGAGGCTGTCAAAGGCGCGCGCAGTGACTAACAGTGCAAGCGTCGAATCCAGTCCGCCGGATATTCCGATTACCGCGTTACGGCAGCCTGTGTGTGCCAGCCTCTTTTTAAGCCCCATCGCCTGAATGGATAGAATCTCCTCACAGCGGACATCCCTGTCCACCTTGGACGACGGCACAAACGGAGTTCTGGCATAGTATCTTGTAAGCCCAAGGTCATATTTCTCCAGTGTAAAATCAACTATCTCATAGTCGTCGTCTGTATTCACGGTGTATGTGTTCATCCTTCTGCGCTCATTCACAAGCCTCTGTAAGTCAAGCTCCGCTATGGCTGTCCCATTCTTGAATCTCCGAGTTTCCGCAAGCACATTTCCGTTCTCACACACAAGGTTCTGTCCTCCGAACACAAGGTCCTGCGTTGATTCACCCTCGCCTGCATTGGCATATATATATCCGCACACAAGCCTTGCTGACTGCCCCGAGATTAGCGCTCTCCTGTAAATATCCTTGCCCGTTGTCTCATCACTTGCTGAACAGTTCACAATGAGTGTTGCGCCTGCCTGCGCATGGTATGTGCTTGGCGGGCATGCCACCCACACATCCTCACAGATTTCTGCACCCACTACAAGCTCCTCTATGTTCTCACATCTGAACAGCAGTCTGCTTCCCAGCTTAACACCCAGCGCTGTGTCAACGCACTCATCCATCCCCGGTGTAAAATGTCTCATCTCATAGAACTCCGAATAGTTCGGAATATTCTTCTTAGGCACAAGTCCTAACAGTCTGCCATCACATATTGCCGCCGCAACATTAAAGAGCTTCCCCTTGTGCATAAAAGGCATACCGACAAACACAAGCATATTTTTTCCTGCGCTGTGCGAGACTATATGCCGAAGGCTGTCCTGCGCCGCCTTAAGCAGCACGTCCTGCAAAAACAGGTCGCCGCATGTATATCCTGTGATACATAGCTCCGGGAACACCAGCACCGAAACCTGTTTTTCATACGCCTCATCCATAAGGTTCATAATATTTTTCTCATTATATGCACAATCCGCAACCCTGATATCCGGTGTGGCTGCACATACCCTGATAAATCCATCCTTCATGTCTATCTCCCTTCCAATTCAAGCAGCTTATTTTTAAGCCGCGTTATATCTGTGAATGTAACCTTTCTGTAAAAAGAATAACCCTTTCACTTATAAAGAGAAAGGGTTTATTTTCAAGCCATTTATTTATTAGACGCCAACGGTGGGCGAACATTATTTACATATATATAATATGTTCATTCCGCATATTTGTCAACGTATATTATCAGTTTCAGCTATTTTTAAAAAGGAAAATGCCGGAAAGCATTTCCGGCATTTTCCCCATGCAATATGCAGCACCTTATCTCATTCTTGAATTGTTTCCATTGACTTTATTGCCGTCAATGTCATCGATGGCTGTCTCAATCTCATCCAATCCATCATTGATGATATCGCCGACACCGTCTATGATGTTGCCGTCACCATCAGTGTTGGTTTCCCTGTTATTGTTCATGCCGTTGGTGTTTCCATTGTTGTTATTGCCGTTGGTTGTTCCATTCATATTGTTATTGGTGTTGCCGTTGGTGCCATTAGTTCCGTTGGTGTTATTGTTATTCATTCCATTAGAACCATTGTTGATACTGCCTGTTGTGGAATTGTTGTTTCCGGTGGTTGTCTGATTGGTGTTTCCATTACCAGTTCCCTGTTGGTTACTCCCATTGCCGAAGCAGCCCGTCAGTCCAAAAACGCCGATTACCGATATAACAGTGCATACCAGAAATAATTTCAGCTTTTTCATAATTTTCTCCTTTTCATACATAATTGTTGCCTCCGCCGCAAAAGGCTGAACGCAAATCTATTCATAACAGGAGCTCTTTGCGCTTCTGATATGCTTAGTATGTTCGGAAAAAATTATATTAAAGATGAAAATTTTGTTAAAAATAAACACCTGAATCGGCATATCCTGCACGATTCAGGTGCTTAACTGCATATTAACCTATAACCTCCTTCATGGTGTACCTTCCGGCCGGCTTACCTGCAAGGTATTTGGCAGCTTCAATCGCACCCTTGGCAAATACAGCCTTGGAATAAGCTGTGTGCTTAAGCTCAATCACCTCATCCTCACCTGCGAATATTACCTCATGTTCACCGACGATGGTTCCGCCACGCACGGCACTTATACCTATCTCATTGTCTGTTCTTTTCTCTCTTACCTGGCTGCGGTCGAACTTATATTCAAATTTATTTCCATTTGCTGCATTTATAGAGTCTGCAAGTGCCAGAGCTGTTCCACTTGGTGCATCCACCTTAAGTCTGTGGTGCTTCTCAACAATCTCAATATCGAAGCCGGCCGCCGATAAAAGCGGTGACACATCTGCAAGCACCTTGAACAATGTATTGATACCAAGTGACATATTAGCCGACTTAAGCACTGCAACCTTTTTAGCAGCCTCCTCAACCTTATCAAGCTGCTCCGCTGAGAGTCCTGTTGTGCAGAGTACCACAGGTATATTCTTCCTGACCGCATAATCAAGAAGATTGTTGACAGCTCCCGCCGCCGCAAAATCGATAATGACATCCGCAGGTATATCACACTCAAATATTGAGCGGTATACCGGATAAGCGTTATGCCCGTCATCATGCGGGTCAATTCCTGCGACAATCTCTATATCCGAATCCGCTGCAGCAAGATTAGATATAACCTGACCCATCTTGCCGTTGCAGCCATGCATAATAGCCTTAACCATTGTATTTTTCCTCCAATATTTCAAAAAAATCCATTTCTTTTATAATATTCCGTAGTTCTTCATAGCTGTCTTAAGCTTCTCAACATTAGCCGGCTCCATAGGTGATAAAGGTCTTCTGAGCGGACCTGCCTCCCAGCCAAGAAGATTCATTGCTGTCTTTACAGGGATAGGATTAACCTCACAGAAAAGTGCATCTATAAGCTCAACTGCCTCAAGCTGAAGCTTAGCGCTCTTACTTACATCGCCTGCAAGATATGCTGCAACAATGTCGTGTGTCTTCTGTGGTGCAACATTGGCAAGAACTGAGATAACACCCTTTCCTCCAAGTGAGAGAATAGGGACTATCTGGTCATCGTTTCCTGAGTAAAGGTCAATCTCACCATTGGTCAGTGACATAAGCTTAGCCACCTGTGATATATTTCCTGTAGCTTCCTTGATACCAACCACATTATCTATATCCTTAAAAATCTTAGCTGCGGTAGGTGCTAATATATTACAGCCTGTTCTGCCCGGAACATTGTACATGATTATCGGAAGGTCTACGCTTGCGGCAATCTCCTTGTAATGCTCATATAGACCATTCTGTGTTGCCTTGTTATAATATGGGGTTACAACTAAAAGGCCGTCAACCCCCGCCTTCTGCGCCTCTGTAGAAAGGTATACTGCTGTCTCTGTACAATTAGAGCCTGTTCCGGCTATAACAGGGATTCTCCTGTTAACCCGCTCGCTGCAAAAGCGTATACAGTCAAGGTGCTCCTCGTGCGTAAGTGTTGATGCCTCTCCTGTTGTTCCGCATATTATGATGGCATCAGTATGATTCTTTATCTGGTCATCAATAATCTCACCCAGCTTATCAAAATTAACTGACTTATCCTCATTCATCGGTGTAATAATTGCAACTCCTGAACCTGTAAACAATGACATATTCTCCTCTTTTCCGCACTGCTCCACATGCCTGTACACAATGCTCATATTAATTTAAAAATGTTAAAACGCCTATAGGTAGTCTTATAAGGGCTCCCATAAAGAAATAAAAGGACTGACGAAAAGCCAGTCCTTAAGGTTCCATCTCATGTAACGGACTATGTATGTTCCGATACAAACAAAACTTCAAGTAGCTCTCCATCAAATCAAGTATGATGACAGTCGCACAGCTGTTAACCATGCGCCCAGCCGGACAGTCTACAGACTATTCTGCCCGCTTCGGCACCACTTCCTTTTTCCCACCTTCATCCATGTCTGTCATGTCCACTGGGATACTCATAATCGGTGCAACCTCTACCATAAATACATTGGTATGATACCATTATATGCTCATTTAGTCAATACGTTACTGCACATAGTAAAGTAAAAATCAGTGTTTCTTTCTCTTCGGAACCTCATCATTTATTCCTTTATTATATCCATTCCCGCTTTCTCTGCCGGAATGCTGTGTGTGTGCAGACTCAATACCATCTTCACGATGTCTTCTCTCTCTCTGCTCAAGTCTTCTGTTGTATCTGTTATTCTTCCTTATAGACATAACCGCAAACACAATAAGTGCCACCATGAGAACTATAAGGACAATCAAAACCGCTATTATCCAATCCATAGATTTTTTCTCCTTATTATCTGTAAATGTATTCTGCGCAGAACTCTGCTCATATGAACTGTCCGATAATGTATCCGATGTACCGTCCGCTGATATTGTATCAGTCTGTTCTGATTCTTTCTCAATTGTGGTTATCTCCGGTGAAGTCTCCTCATCGGACACTGTCTCCTCCACAGTTGTCTCCGCCTCAGTTATTGTCTCTGCTGCCGTTGTCTCCGCAGTTGTAGTCTCTGCCGCTGTCGTCTCATTTGTTGTTGTCTCTGCTGCCGTTGTCTCCTGCTGTGTAGGCTTTTCGCTGTTTTCAAAACCATTGCTTGTATATGGTGAGCCGGAAACACCTGATACCTGAACAAGCTCCGGGAATGTGAAGATATCGGAATAATCTCCCTTTAACTGATATAAATAATCAGAATAGGTTCCTATTGCAGCAGTAGTATCAAGTCTTATAAGAAGTGAAGCGTTAAAGCCATTATGTGATATATTGACGAACTGTCTTCCGGACATGTATGGGTCAATATCGCCCACCGTATAGCCCGATGTCTGCTGTCTGCTTGTTCCATCACTGTAGATTGCCTTGACAATTATCTTGCTCTTATCAATAGCCGCTATCTCATCGGACGTTCTATATACAGTAGGATTGATTCCGGCTGACACGCCGACCTGCGTTACCGGTTTTGTTGTGAAGGTACAGCTTCCGCTTGTTCCATCAGCGTATGTATAAGTCACGGTAGCCGTGCCTGCATTGACAGCCGTGATAAGTCCGTCACTTCTTACATGTGCAACATTCTCATCCGAGCTTGTAAAGCTCACTCCGCCATCGCGCTGATTAGCGGGAATAAAATACGCGCTGTAGCTTCTGTCAAGCTCTATGCTCTGTCCATCGCTTATCGTCCTTTTGGAAAGTCCAAAATATTCTGCAACAGCCGTAGCATCTGCCACACCGACTTTTCTTATATTCTCTGTATCATGCATAAAATATGCATCCGATGAATTAGTCACAAAGCTATGCTCGGCTATAATTGTCGGGATTCCCGACTTAATGCCCTCATCTATAACCGTATAAAAATCCTCCGAGGGATTAGAGCCTGTCCTTGTAAGATATCCGCCGCTGAACAGTCCAAGCCCTGCTGCCTGTGCGTATCGTGCCATATTAAGACAAAGATTCTTCGTCGGCTCAACATACCCCTCAGCAACAGAACCATATGCCACGAATCCATTGGTATCCGTATTGGAAGATGAATTGTTATGAAGGCTTATAACCGCATCCGCACCAACCGACTTTCCCATGTGGGATCTCCCGGTATTGGTATTCCACTCATTATTTGCCCTTGTGACATATACACGTACTCCGGCATACGTCTCAAGCTCAGCCTTCATATACTTGGCAATATTCCAGTTAAGATTGCTCTCATCATCCCCGGTTATAGATGAATGTGCTCCGCCGTCATAGCCTCCATGCCCGGGGTCGAGCACAACAACAATGTCACCATTTCCATCCTTTGCGGATACCAGCATGTCATTGCCCTGATCAGCCACAAAAGCACCGACTGTTATTCCTGCTGTCAGTACAAATGCCATAAGCTTAGAACACGCCTTAAGAAACCCTGTTCTTTTCATCAATATCTGCGCCTCCTTCTGTTTCTTCTTCCTCTTCTTTTTCCGCTCACTCTGTTCTCCAAAAGGAAAATCACCGTTGCAAGGGCTATCACTATAACAATCCCCGCTGCCATCTTGATAATCATAACTATATCAAAGCTTCCATCATTTACCTCAGGCTGTTCAGTACTTTCAATCTGCGAAGGCTCCTCACTGCTTATCTGCGTTGTCGTCTCCGGCTCTGCAGTCTGTGTCTCTGTCTCCGGCTCTTTTGAAGTCACCTCCGGTATATAGTCCTCTGTCTGGTTCACAACTCTTACGAAGCCCTTAAGTGCACCGTAGCTTATAGGAATATCCTGTATTCCCGGCTTATTATAGTCCACCTCACCAACCTTCTCCGGTATGACCTGGATAACCGAGCCGTCACTATACGCGATAACTGCCTTCACAGTGCTTAAATCTATCTCTGAGAACTTTTCCTTCGTTTTATAAAATGTCGGGTCGATAAATCCGGTTATCGCTATCTGCTCAGGAATATCAACCTTGACATTCACAACACCCGCTGTTCCATCTGAGGCTGTATAGCTAAGAACAGCCGAACCGCTTCCTACTGCCTTGATATTGCCATACTCATCTACCGTTACACAGCTCTCATTGTTGCTTGTCCACACAGCATCCCCTGATGTCTCAAGCCTGGCTGAATACCCCTTCTCTAACTCAAGCTCTCCTGTCTGGCCGGCCTGTAAAACCCTGCGCTCAAGATTAAAATATGCGGCAACCGCCTCAGCATCAGACCTTCCGATTGCTGCCGTCTTCTCATAGTCAACTGTTCCATTCTCATCGGATACAAAAAGCACATCTGTGGTGCTGCTTAGGAAGCAATGCTCAACAATGATTGTAGGTACTCCCGCTCTCATTCCCTCAGCCATGATTGTATGGTAGTCTTCACCTACATATTCCGTAGAGCTTCTTGTCTGTATGCCATTGTTCTTTATTCCAAGCTGCGCCAGATTATTAAGGATATAATTTCCCATATCTGCCGTTATCGTGCTGTACAGGGGCAGAACCGAAGTGAGAACCATGGCACCATTAGCGCTTATGCTCTCATCCGATGTACTGTTATTGTGGATGCTTATGAGAAAATCCGCATCAAGCTCTGCTGCAGCCATAGCCCTTCCGGTGAGCGTCACCAGACTGTCCTCCGGTCTTGTGAAATACACCTTCACACCGGAATAATTCTTAAGCTCATCCATCATAGCCTCAGCTATGGCATAGTTGGCATCACTTTCCAGAACACCATTGATTCCCTGCTTTCCCGGGTCTGTACCACCATGACCCGGATCTATGACAATGACTATATTTCCGTCCGCATCCTTTGCAGACACATCACTGGTGCATGAGCCAACACCGATTAATAATGCCATCGCTGCTGCCGCCGCATAAGAAAATATTTTTCTGATCTGTCGTATCATTACAATTTTCATTCCTTCCGTTTGTTAAACTTGTCATTAAACCTGATAATAAAGCGGACATTCGCAATCCGCTTTCGCTACTTGCTCATGAACGCAGTCGCTTTGCTTATTCTGCGTTCAAAACATTCCTGCTCTTTTATATCATTTAAAATTCTACAATGCAAGAATATATTTAAAATGTAGCTTTCCAAATATATTTTTCGAGGCATATATTTCCTTTCGCAGCTCTGAAACATAAGCCATCACATACATGGTGTCATCCTCAGCCGGAAAAGTTCCCGAAAACATTGCTTTTTCAACTATCATTGCTGCCTTTTGTGAATCCATATTCTTTACAGGTGCATTATTTATCAAATCAGAGAAATCCATATCAGGATCCACCCTGATATTTGCAGCCTTTAACAGTCTTTCATAGTATGACATTATTTCTGCTATGCGCTCACCTGTATACAGACCACATGCATTATTATATAACCTGGCTCTCTTTTGTTCCATATATTTTTGCCTGATTACCAAAAATAATACAATTATAAACGGAATTGCAATCACCTTCAGCACAGCAAGCAATATATGTAATACGGGCTTTATCACACTATAGACTTTTCCTGCTGCGGCAGCAAAATCAAAATGCGGTGTAGTTTCTTCATCCGCCGCTGCTGCCTCACCTATGTCCTCAGCCGTTCCCATGCCATTGCTCCCACCTGTGGCTTCAGCATCGCCCGGTAATCTGTTGTCCACAGATATATAGCCTTCGGATTCCGTGTTTCGATTATCCTCGGATGTTCCACCGATTATGTCATCCGTTGTGTCCTCGGCTGTCTCCTCCAAAGAATCCTGTGTACTCTCGTCAGCCATCATTCCATCCGTCTCCGCCTCACTATCATCCATAGGCTGATTTGCGGGAGAATCTGTTGAAGAGTTATCATACCAGTCCTGACTATCCATGTACCCTGCACCATACCCCGGTGTAGGGTCAACCGTCATCCATCCTATGCCGTCAATATATACCTCAGCCCACGCATGCGCATATCTGTCCGTGACCTCTATATCATAGTACTGCCACATCTCAGTTTCTAAGTCCCCGTCTTCATAAAGCCTAGCCTGTCTCCTGTAATCTGCCTGCTGTGTATACAGACTCTCTGGCACAACAAAGCCCTCCACATACCGCGCCGGTATGCCTGCACATCTGAATATCATCACAGCGGCTGAGGCAAAATGTGCACAAAGACCTCTCTTCTTTTCAAACAGAAAATATCCCACATAATCCTTTGTGGACGGTGTAACTCCCGGTGATAATGTGTAGTCATATTCCCTGTTAAAGAAAGCGATTGTATCAAGAATAAACTGTGCTTTCCCATCCGGCTGTGAAATATCGTACTCACCCTGCATTATATCTGAAATCAGCTCATTCTTTATACGGTCTGCACAGGAGGTGTTGGTATCAAGATAATTTTCGTACACGAATCTGCGGTATCTGCCTGCACTGCTCCTCTCATCCGGAATATGCTCTGCCCCGCTTTTAACAAGACTATACAGCGATGAAAAATTTCTCCATTCAAACAGACTGTACCTGTGATACACATTCTGTGCACCGACAGTATCAGTTTCAAGCGTTATATTCATATCCGTCTTTGCGATTTTGTCGATGGATGTACCATCCACAGCCACAGCCGACATAGGAATATAGCTGCTACCCCGGCTCTCATACTGCATAACTGCGATGTCAAATGCCGCACTCTTAATCTTATCCGACTTATCCTTAACAAGAGCTGTTACAGCATTATATTCCATGAGTAACGGCGTATTCTCCTGCGCACACAGCTCATCAAACATATCCGAATATTCCCTGTAAACCGACGAATCCAGCTCCTTCCAGCGTCTTTTCGTATACTGTGCAGCCTGAAAGGTCTTAAGATACAGCGTACCCCCGCTTTTCGGAGCACGTACATACAGAATCGGAACATCACTGTAGGTTACGCTGCCTGTCCTGCCTATCTCGCCCCTCGCAAAATCAGGACTATCATTATTGCTATTATTATTTCCTATCCCTTTTTGTTCTATTATGTTCTGTATATCCTTGACTGAAAATACAATTTTTCCTGCAAGCTTATCATAAAAATCCGCAGCTTCAAATTTGTCCTCCGGGACAATCTTTACCGCACCGAACATAATACATATTGATGGCAGAATCACCCACAGCATTGCAAGTATACCCGACTTTCGCGCACGCAGTTCATTCTTTTCCCGCGGGAGATTTCCATGCACTGTGACACATACAATGAAGCAGAGCACTGATACAAGTGTGGGCACAGAGGGTGCCTCCTCAACGGAAGCCGGTATAAAATAGCTGAGCATCGACACAATGCCGGTCAAAAGCACTCCCCTTCTTCTTAGCAGCACAGACATATACCAGCCGCCTGTAAGGGCACATATAAGCATCACGGTCAACTCCTGATCCGCCTTTTTCATCATGCCATCAGTAAGCAATATATAATAAATTTCACTTTTATAGTAGTAGTTTATGGAATCAATAGCATAATTAAATATATAGGCGAATCCTCCGGCTATAACATCAAATCTGAATGCCACCAATGCTATAAGGGCTGCAAATATAAGAAGCCTTCCTATAAAGCCCGCCCTTCCCATAAGCTTTATGCCCACGCACACGAACGCTCCGCAGACTGCAGAAAGAACCGCAATCCACCACACCAGAGGCTTAGTCGCATAAATCTGTGTAAAATTCCATACCGTCGCCATTGTGCCCAGTACGGCAACAGCCATGAGAAACAGAACCGAACCCACTCTCTCGAACAGACGCTTTACCAATCCCTTTCACCTCCTGTCGAAATATAGACCACCTCAACATCGGGCTTGTCCTTTCTGCTTTGCTCTATATCCGGAAGATACAATACTATATTGTTAGCTTTTCCGCGTAATTGCAGGCAGCTTCTATATAGCTTTTCCGTAAAGGAAACGGCAAACACGAACGCCCCTGACGGAATATCATTCAATCCCTGTTCGTCTGCCTCATTTTCCTCATACACACGTTCAAAGAAATTATCAATATCCTCCTTTGAGGTTATTTCAACAGGAGCTGCTGCAGTTCCTTTTAAAATATATCCGGTTGCCTTTTTATCAGTCTTAAGGCGCAGATAAATAACATTATACATAAACTCAAGCATGGAGTCCCTGACATCAGGCTGTGCGCTGTCATCGTCAATGAACACGAATCCATCGTCACTGCCCTCCTCGGCTGCATACTCCTTCACCATAAGCTTAGACATTCTGCTGCTTAGCTTGTGATGAATATTCTTCATGCTGTCCCCCGGAGCATATTCTCTTATTCCGCTGACTTCGCTTCCCTTTAGTGCCAGCCTGCTGCTCTCATTATCCACACACAGCATTCCATCTATATATTCCTCAGTATTAACGTCAAATAAGCGCGGCAAAGCTACTATCTTTACCACGCCTGGATTTTTTATTTTCATGCCGAATACGCGAAAAAAATCATACAGAGTTATTCTCTGTATATTTTCAAAATAACATCCACAATGCTGCCTTCTGTCCTTTCTGGTCACAATGGCTGTATTAGCGGCTCCCACAGTAAAAGACTGTGTTTTTTTCTGACTTTCATATTTCATGTCAACACGGGTAAGCGGAAATGGCATGACATTTTTTATGTCATATCTGATTTCATGCTCCCCCGCCCTTGTGACATATATTGTTTTCTGTCTGAATCCGTATCTGAGATTGAAACGGCTTAACATAAGCATAATAAATGAAAGAAGAGAAGCGGACACCACAAATACCAGCATAATAAATCCATCATAGGTTCTATACAGAACATTGTAGGTAATTACTGCGTATAGCAGAACAAAATACATTATTCTCCTGAAAATCATTTATACTTCCCCCCTGTTCTCAGGCTTTCCCCTTTTTAAGCCTCGGTACTGCTGTTGTTTCTAATATATTGGCGGCAAGCTGTCTGTCCGTAAGTCTCTCCATTCTCGCCTTGGAGCTTAAAACCAGTCTGTGAGATACTACATCCGGAAAAACGAACTTCACATCAGCCGGTACGCAGTAATCCCTGTCCTCATACAGTGCATGTGCCTTAGCCATCGCCGCAACAGCAAGGGTACCTCGCGGGCTTACCCCTAACTCAATGTACTCATTCTCCCTCGTAGCCCCTATAAGTCTTACTATATAATCATATATTGCATCATGGATATATACATTCTCAGACTGTGATTGCAGTGATAATATCTGTTCCTCATCCGTCACCTTCTCAATCAGTCTTAGCGGGTCAGACACTGCCCTTGCTTTAAGAATATTGATTTCCTGCTCTCTGTCCGGATATCCCATCGACAGTCTTATCATGAATCTGTCCAGCTGTGATTCCGGAAGCTGCATGGTACCAATCGAACCTACAGGGTTCTGCGTGGCAATCACCGTGAACGGTCTTGGCAGATTCCGTGTACTGCCGTCGACGGAAACTCTTTTCTCTTCCATTACTTCTAAGAGTGCGGACTGTGTCTTGCTGGACGTTCTGTTTATCTCATCCGCAAGCAGAAGATTACACATTGCGGCACCTTCCCTGTACTCAAATTCCTGGGTCTTAGGATTGTATGCCGAAAAACCTACTATATCCGAAGGCATGACATCAGGTGTGAACTGTATTCTGTTACATCTGTATCCCATCGCCTTGGCAAACCCCATCGCCATGGTGGTCTTTCCCACACCAGGTATATCGTCTATAAGTATATGTCCACCCGCAGTGATGGCAAGCATGACCTTAAGCACCGCATCATCCTTGCCTGTAACAACCTTTTTTACTTCGTTAAGTATCGCTTCCATTGTCCCCTGCATGATTATCTTCTCCCTTTATGATTTATTCCGTCACCGACTGCATATCAACCACAAGCCAGTTTCCGTCAAGCTTTGCGTAATAATATCTTGAATTGACGATATCCTGCCTTGCCTCTCCGTTAAGCTTCAAAATCATGTTTTTCTTAAAATATACCTCGACCGAGAACAGCTCCGGTGTGTACACAATGTAATTCGACACTGTCTCATCGGTAAATAACGGTGTCTCATGCGCACTGTACATCCACATATCATTTCTTCTGTAATTCTCCGCCAGCTCAAGATAGTATGAATCTGCCGGGAACATATACGAAATCGGTGCTACACTGTTACTGCAGCCATCTATATCCTTTGAGAAGAAATTAGAATAATTCTTCGCATTCTGAAGAACGGTCGCAGACAATTCCGGGGCTATCGGCGAGGTCGTGAAGGTATCTATTGTGATATTTCCATTCTCATCCGGTGTATACATAACCATATCCCCCTGATTATTATACACTGTGACATCCGGCTCGTTTAAAAGTCCGTCAACTCTATACTCCACAAGCTGCGGAACACTTACATACTCTGCCGCATATTTAAGTGCAGCTATCTCAGTTACATTTCCAGTCTGCTCTCTGGAATCAAGCTTTACACCATTTACAAAAACATTGTATGTATCCGGTGCTGTTATGGTAAAACCTATGCTTCCCTTCTCGTACACAGCTTCTATGCTGTCTATATCCCACTCCTGCCTGGTGAGTATGAACATAAGCGGCTCTGAGGAAGTCTCCTTCAGGGTTATCTTCGCAACAAGCTGCCCACCGGCATACACATTGTATACCGGGTGCTTTGCGTCATAGCTCGTCTGCAGCTTCTCATAGGTGATAGACTTCCCTGATATGCTGTCTGCAAACTGTGATTGGTATATTCCGCTCTCCTCAAATCTGTTAGTGCTCTGTTCAAAATCAATTTTGTTGATAATGCTTCCGTCCCGGAACTGTGCCAGGTATTTCTCCACTGTATACTCAGGCTGTGAATTTTCGTACTCCACAAGGCTTTTTTTCACATTGTTTATGACCACGCCCCAGAAAACAACCATAAGCGCAGTGAATACGGCAAAGCACACCCAGAATACAGGAAATTTTTTCTTTTCCGCCATGTCTACTCTCCTCTCTTTTCAACAACAAATGCTGTCGGAAGACGCCATGAAGATGTAGAATAATACAGTGTAACACTGGTCATCTCATAGGTTCCATTATAGTACATTGCAGATGAGCTTCCACCGTCAAGATTAGCGGCATTGACAGCGCCATACTCCTGCATGATTGAAATAAGGTCCTGTGCCGTTGCGCCAAGATGTCCTGCTGCTCCTCTTCCGTCTGTCACAAGCATAAGAACCGCTCCGTCCGCGCGCTGTCCTATAACGGTACGCGGGTTGGCACCGCTTCCGCTTCCTGAAATTTCTCTCGATGTTCCATTTATGATAAGCTTGGTAAAATGATTGTTGTCACCATCATCTATATCCTTGAAGCTTACCGCATCCCTTATCTGATTATCGGCCACAAACTGCTCTGCCTGCTCCGCGCTCATATTCCCGATGTCCGCTATCATAAGAATATTGCTCTGTGTGAAGCCGACCATCACATCTCCCGCCTGTGGTGCGTTGTACTGGATAACTCCGTCACATACCACAAGCCCCTTAGGGATACCGCCCCAGTTGCCCTCAGAATAGTATTCACCGCCGTTTATACCTGCGGCGTAGTCTCCCCTTTGTACAAGCTGCTCAAGAGTTTCGCCATACTTGCTCTTATTAAAATCAGACCAAGGATAGATTGTCGACAGCTTCACCCTCGATGGGTCATTGATTATAAGCAGCTTCGCAAAAAATGAACGTCCGGATATCTCCACAAGCTCTATACCGTCAATATCAAACTCTTGATTCCCGTTATTCTCGTCAACCGTCGGTATCTCAATCAGATCCGGATTGACGTCCTCCTCAGTCTTACCCATGCCATTCCTGTCTGTTATGGCAAGAATTTCATCCTCACTGAAATACCATGAGGCAAGGAATTTCATCTGACCTGTCTCAAGAATGGTTGACACAAAAAGGTCTCTTGCCGCCTTGGAAGGACCATGGCATATTGTCCACAGGGTAAAATATGCCCCCGCAAATGTGACTGCCACAAATGTCAATATACAAAGACATACCCTGAGGCAGATTTTCAGAGGCTTATTTTCCTTCTTTGTCCTTTTCTTCACGTTATTTCTGCGTACCTTTTTATCGGCTTTATTATCCGCAGCTGCATTATTTTTATTTATCACAGGCTTCTTTTTGGCACTACTTTTACGGCGGTCTTCCTCGTCCATATTGACGTCTAACAGTTCGATATCGTCTTTCATTTATCCTCCTTAAATACCCATCTGTGCTGTATCTGAAAGCTTATGACAAACAGCACCACATCGACAACCAGCTTTAAGACAACCTCAAGAAATGAGCCTGCCCTGCACAGGTAGCTGAGCAGATATACAAGTCCATAGGAGGCTGCCGTCTGGAAAACACATAATGTATAATAGCGCACCAGCGAACGTCCTACGGAGGCATTTGATTTGAATACAGCCTTTTTGTTCATCGTGTAATTGCACATCGATGAAACGGCCCTCGCAGATACGGTAGCTATCAGAAGTCTAAGTCCTCGTTCCAGCTTTTCTCCAATCAGAAAGACCAGAATGGCGTATATACCATAGTCGATAACAAACGATGTCCCTGAGCTTAACATGAATTTGAATATAATCTTATATATCTTAAGCGAATCCTTAATCGGATGGAAATGCGTTGAGGCATTGTCCTCAAGATAGACTGTCTCTATCCTGACCTCCTCCATGCCGATATGATTTCTCTTTATGGCAAAGAGCATCTGCGTCTCATACTCGAAGCGTTCGCCCTCAACCTCACACATAAGCGGAAGATATTTGTACGGGATTGCACGCAGTCCTGTCTGCGTATCAGTTATTTTTATTCCGCAGAAAACTCTGAATACAAGACTTGTGCTCACATTTCCCACCCTGCTCTTCCACGGCACATTATCCTGTGAAAAATCACGGCAGCCGAGTATGACCTTATCCTTACACTCAAGCATTTTGCACGCACACGCTTTTATGTCCCTGACAGTGTGCTGATTGTCTCCATCAACCGTGATTACCCCTGCCGAATCCTTTCTGTTATTAACAACATAAGAGAAGGCCGTTTTAAGCGCCCTTCCCTTTCCCTTGTTGACCTCGTGTATCAGCAGTGTAACCTCCTTATGCAGACCTGCCTGACGGAAGGGCTCAAGATGAGCCTCATCGCTTCCGTCATTTACAAGTACAATGTCCTTAAAGCCTGCCTCTAGCAGTCCATCCACCACTTTATTAAGCTTATCGTCCGGATTAAGTGACGGGAGTACTATTGTCACCTTACTAAAATCATTATTCATACACCTTATGCCCTATCCTTTTTATGGTACGCACTGTCACACTATCCTCTAAGATGTGAAAGACGCTCCTTAACCTGCTCCATCATCTGTGTATATTTCTCAAGCTTATCCTTCTCCTCCTGAAGCTTTGCAGCAGGAGCTTTGCTTACGAAGCGCTCATTTGAGAGCATGCCGTTAACTCTTGCAAGCTCTCCGTTAAGTCTCTTCTCCTCATTTTCAAGGCGCTCGATTTCCTTTGCAATGTCTACAAGCTCTGCAAACGGCATGTAGATTGTTCCGTTAGGTATAACAACCGATACCGCATCCGAATCAATTCCGTTCTTATTATCCTGTACAATAACCTCGCTTGCATAGCCAAGCGCTGCAAAGAATACCCTTCCGTTCTCAAATATACCTCTAAGAGACTCCTCTGCGGATACAACGTATACCTTTGCCTTGCGGCTTGGAGCAACATTCATGGAGGTTCTTGTATTTCTTATTCCTCTTACAGCCTCCTTGATTGTCTCAATGGCATTCTCCTCAACAGGGAAGCTGAACTCTTCCTTATATACTGGCCAGTTGGAAATCATAATCGACTCCTCCTCGTCCTGAAGGTTGCAGAAAATCTCCTCTGTTATGAACGGCATATATGGATGGAGAAGCTTTAGCGACTCTATAAGAACTGTCTTTAGTGTATAGAGTGCGGCAGCCTTGGTTGTGTCCTCATCATTGTACAGACGTGGCTTAACCATCTCGATATACCAGTCACAGAACTCCTCCCAGATAAAGTCATAAATCTTGCCTACTGCAACGCCAAGGTCGAAGTTCTCCATGTTCTCTGTGACATCCTTTGCAAGTGTATTTAACTTGGAAAGAATCCACTTGTCGGCAGGTGTGAGCTCATCAAGGCTTACAGCCTTTGCCTCAGCCTTATCAAGGTTCATCATAATGAATCTTGAAGCATTCCATACCTTATTTGCAAAATTACGGCTCGCCTCAACTCTCTCCCAGTAGAAACGCATATCATTTCCCGGTGCATTTCCTGTTACAAGTGTAAGTCTCAAAGCGTCCGCGCCGTACTTATCAATAACCTCAAGAGGGTCAATTCCGTTTCCAAGAGACTTGCTCATCTTGCGTCCCTGTGAATCTCTCACAAGTCCATGGATGAGAACATTCTTAAACGGAACCTCTCCCATGTGCTCAAGTCCTGAGAACATCATTCTTACAACCCAGAAGAATATAATATCATAGCCTGTTACAAGCACATCTGTAGGATAGAAATACTCAAGCTCAGGTGTCTTTTCAGGCCATCCAAGTGTTGAAAACGGCCATAAGGCTGATGAAAACCATGTATCAAGTGTATCCGGGTCCTGTCTCATAGGCTTGCCGCACTTAGGACATACTGCGCTGTCCTCCTTGGTGACAACCATCTCACCGCACTCATCGCAGTAGAATGCAGGTATTCTGTGTCCCCACCAGAGCTGACGTGAGATACACCAGTCCTTGATTCCCTCTAACCAGTGGAAATATGTCTTGTCAAAATGCTCAGGCACGAACCTGGTATCACCCTTCTTCACCGCCTCGATTGCCGGCTCTGCAAGCTCCTTCATCTTTACAAACCACTGCTTTGAAACTCTCGGCTCAACGGTTGTATGGCAGCGGTAGCATGTACCTACATTATGGCTGTAGTCCTCAATCTTTACAAGAGCACCCTCCGCCTCAAGATCCTTTACTATCGCCTCTCTCGCCTCATAGCGGTCCATTCCTGCGTACTTAGGATAATCGTCAACAATCTTCGCATCCTCTGTCATAACATTGATGACAGGGAGCTTATGTCTTAATCCAACCTCGAAATCGTTAGGGTCGTGTGCAGGTGTAATCTTTACAACGCCTGTACCGAACTCCATCTCAACATACTCATCCGCAATAATAGGAATCTCTCTGTGAACGATAGGAAGAATGACTGTCTTGCCTACCATATCCTTGTAGCGCTCATCGTCAGGGTTAACTGCAACCGCTGTATCGCCGAGCATTGTCTCCGGTCTTGTGGTTGCCATCTGGATATATCCGCTTCCGTCTGAGAGTGGATATCTCAAATGCCAGAAATGTCCTGCCTGATCCTCGTACTCAACCTCAGCATCCGAAATGGATGTAAGGCACTTAGGGCACCAGTTGATTATTCTCTCGCCCTTATATATCTGTCCCTTGTTATAGAGATTTACGAAAACCTCCTTCACAGCCTTAGAACAGCCCTCGTCCATTGTAAAACGCTCTCTGTCCCAGTCCGCAGACGAACCGATCTTCTTTAACTGGCTCACGATTCTTCCGCCGTACTCAGCCTTCCAGTCCCATGCGCGCTTTAGGAATGCGTCTCTTCCAAGCTCTTCCTTGGTAACGCCTTCCTTTCTCATAGCCTCAACAATCTTGGCTTCCGTCGCGATGGAAGCGTGGTCTGTTCCCGGAACCCAGAGTGCCTCATAGCCCTGCATTCTCTTAAATCTGATTAAAATATCCTGAAGTGTGTTGTCAAGCGCATGACCCATGTGGAGCTGTCCTGTGATATTAGGAGGCGGCATGACAATAGTAAAAGGCTTCTTATCCCTGTTTACCTCAGCGTGAAAATACTTATTGTCAAGCCACTTCTGGTACAGACGTCCCTCAATCTCGGAAGGGTTGTAATTTTTTTCAAGTTCCTTTGCCATCTTTTTATTCTCCTTTTTATGTGTGCGGAGAGTTCTGCCCTGATAAAATTATATTTACCAAAAACAAAACCCTCCGCAGAAAAATAGTCTCTGCGAAGGGCGATTATACTTACCGCGGTACCACCTTCATTGACTTATAAAAAGTCCTCTCTGTCACGGCGCGAACTGCTTCGTACACCATGTCTGTTCTTGTAACGGGAACAACTCCGCCATCAGCTAATCGCACATCGTCCATTATATGTACGTGTGTCTTTCACCGATGAAGCTCAGAAGCTACCTTCCCATACAGCAATATCCGAAAACGCTTCCAGCAATGATGATCTCACATGCTATGCGTATAACATAACCTGATATGTTCATTCACTGCGTTCCCTCTCTGTAGGATTGCACTATGGTACTCCTCTTCGTCACAGCCTTTAACATATACTTAATATATACGTTTTTCTAAGGTTTTGTCAACCTGTATATTGCTTTTATTTATATTTTTATTCCTGTCCTTCAGTACGAAATACATCAGAATACCGAATGCGGCACCTAAGAGAACCATTCTCACCCATAATCTCTCAAGAATATTCTTCTCCTTGTTAATTGTAAGCTTCAATGTCTCAACTGCGACAGGTTCACCGTCCTCATCCACTTCATCCCCCAGAAGCTCAAACCAGAAGTTATAGCTTCCGCCCGGAAGATTCTCATAAAAGATATGTTCAAGCTCACTTAGACGAACCGTTGTATAGGCTTTATCCACACCCGGCATTATATACCTGACATAAGGATCCTGATTGGAGAAATTGAGCACTGAGCACAGGATATCAATCTGCTCTGCATCCTTTGTGAGGCTTAGCTCATACTCATTCCCACCTTTCTCGACAAGCTCACCTAATCTCTTGTCAACGCGCACGCTCTGAATCATCAGCTTGAGCGACGATATGTCGAATCCCCTCGCCGTATCAATGTATGAATATATCTTTTTTCCACATGGAAGATACAATCTTCCGGCCTCGTTCATAAAGCAGCTGCCAGACTCCGTAAGTTCACCGAAAAATCCCGCATTCTCATCATACATCTCATAAGCGGCTGTGACATTGTCATCCACCCCTGCGAAAATATTGTCAAGCTCTATAATAAAGAATGCTGTCTTACAAACCACATACAGCTTATTATCCCTTATAAAAACAGCTTTGCATTTCTGATTTTTCAAAGCTTCCGGCATATTCTCCGGCACAGACACCTTCTTACCATTGTAGAATGCAACTCCGTTGTCCGTTGCCACAAAGAAGCCCTCCTGATATGCCGCCATATCATTCACATTCTTAGAAGGCAGTCCGTAATTCTCATCGATATTTGCCTCCAGCTTTCCATCAGCAAATACGAATATTCCGGCTCCATGGCTTGCGATGTAGAACTTCTCCTGTGTCTGCCTGCCAAAGCTTCCGTATATCACTGACGCAGCCTCCGTGTTATACATTCCCATGGTCTTATCGTAGACGGCAGCTGCATTTTTTCCGTCATACACAATGCAGCCGTCATCGGTAAGGACATACAGCATACCGTCAACAACCTGAAGCCTGCTTATCTTAGCGGCATCCACAATCAATTCTCCGCTCTCAGAATATACACCCTGTCCGTACACAGCTACATGCTTGCTGCCGTTATAGGATATAATACCTGTTATTCTTCTGCTGCTGAAGCTGTCCGTGAAGGAATTGCTGATATTTCTTCTGTCACTCATATCAATCGCTGCTATGCCGCTGTCCGTCGCAGCATAGAGTATTCCGTCCTCCTCAAGTACAGCGTTTATGACATCCGTATCAAGCCCCGTGCGCGCAAGCTCATCCGTGAACTCAGAGCTTCGCAGAAGAAGCACTCCTCTCTTTGATGAGCTTATCCAGTAGTTGCCCTGATAGTCCGCCATAATGTCGGTAAAGCCGCTCTCAAAGCCATCAAATTCACAAGCGTAATAAGGGCAGCTCTCCAACGCAGGTGCAGCTCCGTAGCCAAGATAAAAATACCCTATCTGCCCATCGGTGAGCACCCACAATCTGTTGCCGGCATCATAAAAAAGCCTGTTTATTCCCGACGTATCGCCGGACAAAGCTGTCTTGGACAAATCAACCCACAGCTTTACCCCAGCTTCAATATCATTTTCATCGATGACCGCCATGTCCATGCCTGAGGCTCCGACAACGAAATAGCCATTCACATAGCACACCTGCGCTTTCCCGGAATACGGAAGCTTGATTTTTCCGACCTGCACAGAGTCCTTTAAGAAAACCATATCACCATTGACCGTGACTGCGGCGTTTAGCTTCTCCCCAGAGGCAACCGAGGTAACATAGTAATACTCCTCACCCACAAGCTCAGTAATCGTATACCCACTTGCCGGATTTATAGTAATCATGTTTTTCAGGGTACCAACATATATTACATCGTCATTTCCCTGCGCAATGCTTGTAGCATAATTAGAAGCATGTTCACTCACATCATCAAAATGCTGAAAACGGCTTCCAAGGTATATGGCTCCGCCATACGTTGTGGTGGCAAACCACACGCCTCCATCCTTGGTTGTAATCATATCATTCACACCATCAAAATGATAAAATGAACCATATTCGGTAAATTCATTTCCATCATAAGCAACCAGACCCTCGTCCGTTCCTATCCAGACTATTCCATCACTTGTCTGTGTCATTGAGCTTACCTTGTTGGACATAAGCCCTGTTGTTGTGTTGTATATTGTCCGGCCATATTTTTCCCACGCGATATGTCCACTGTCATCCGCAGCTCCCTGCACGGTTGCTGCCCTGTCCGTACCGCCTCCGGCATCATCGGCTCTCACCGTGCCGGCATTAAACGGCAGACCAAGGGACACCATAACCGCCAAAGCTATCGCCGGCATGCTCTTTATTCTTCTCATATACGATATCTCCTTACAAATCGGCACATCCATAGCGACTGGCAATTTCTAAAATATCGTTCGCATACTGTGGATTGTCCTTCGCAAATTCAGCAATATTCTTCTTCGCTTCATCAATCTTCTTGATGTTAAATTCAATCTGCTCTCTAAGCTTCTGTCTGCGCACATTGAGATTATGCCTTACCTCTACCATTTCCTTTGGATTATACAGCGCTTCAAGCTGGTTCTGCCATATCTCCGCATCATGCATGCCGATTCCGGCAAGTATTACGGTAAGCTGGTCTGTCGCTCTGCCAAGCATTCCTGTCGTCCGCGCGTATCTTTCGCGCTCCTTCTTGTCATCGAGGTACATTTCATACGCATTGGCAAAATCGTAAGAATTCTTGACGCCATACTTTGCGTACTGATACTCTATTGTATTTACTGTGTTTATATACTTTATCTTGACCTTATTCTGTAACATAATAGCCCTGTTTAACTTCTTCTCGGACAGCTTCATGGTGTAGACCGCATTGCGGTTTAACACAAACATGAATACAATAAATACCGTCATTATAAAAAGCATCACCGTAAGCAGATAATTATCCCCGGAAGGAACAATCTTTCCCGACACTCCCATATAAATAAGAATGGCAATAATCGCTACAACGCCGATTATAGAAATATTTTTGACATTATGGCGGCGGTTTACACAATTTTCTATATCTTCCCTCAGCCCCATCTTCTCGCCTTCAAGCATGCTCAGATCCTTGCGCACCATCTGGCAGTACTGCTCATCGTTCTGAAGTCTTCTGAGGGCATCCTCAAGCTCATCCTCATGTGCACTGTAGTAGGCATATTTAGTGGCAGAAAGACGTCTTTTCTTATTGCGGCTGACAACCCGCTCCCTGTTGAGACTGGACATATCCTCTGCAGTCTCGGCAATAAGCTTCCTAGGCTCATCCTCAAGCTCATCAAGAAGCTGTATGTCATTCAAATGCTCCGTCACAGAGGCATACTCCCTCTTTGCCTCCTCAATATAATTGTTCGATTCCACAATCTGCTCGCACTGCGAATTGACAAACTGTATACGCGATACCTCGTCAAACATACTATTGTTTACTTCGTCATCCTTAAGTATCTCCTGCATATCCATATCGGATATGCCATATCCTTCGCTGCTCTTTTTCTTCTTTTTCTTTCCAAATAAGCCCATTTTATTCCTCACTTATATATTACCTGATAGGTAATTGCGAAACGCAAATTTGCCACAAATAGTTGTGTAATTTTACTGGTACACTTCCGGACCTTTTGAACGCCATAATAGTTCGCTACGCGAACTAATGTCCTTAGCGGCTGTATTTTAGCCGCTTATGTACCGCTACGGCTTTCAAGGAGTGCGAACGTGTCCGGAAGGATACCAGTAAAATTATACAACGTCCGGCTGCCACACACTGAGTTTCGCAATTACCTCTATGATTACCTGATATACTCAAGATACTCCTGTTTCCATTCCGCCGCAAGCGCCTCACAGTCCTTCAGGCTCTCCGCTGCGTCCACCTGTCCGTCAATGGACAGCTTCGCAAGCTCATCTGCCATCTGCCCGCATTTTTCTGAGGCTTCGTTCTCATTAAGCTCATACGCCTTTTCAAAGCATGCACCGGCAGCTTCAAAATCAAACAGCTGCGCATAAGCATTTCCCATATTGTGCAGCACATTTCCCCAGAAGACCCTGTCCTCCGGCATAATCTCCCGTGGCTTCCCGGACACAATATTTCCATAACAGTTAAGCGCTCTTAAATATCTTTTATTTTTAAGGTAGCTGTCCGCTCTCGCCTTCATTCTCTCAAGCGGATTCTGTGTATCTAACCTTTCAAGCAGCTCCTTTATTTTCTCTATCTCTCTGTCCGAATAAAAATCTACATATCCAAGAACCGTGAGCACCAGCTCTGACAGCTGCGCATGTCTCTCCTTCAGATTGCGAAGCCGCTGTGCCAGCTCCGGTTCCTTTATGCTCCGCTCAATAAATACGAATAAATCCTCACAGAAAAAATCTGCTCCCACAAGGTATATGTCATTATATAGAAAATAGCTTATCTCCTCTATTGAATATACATTTACATCTGCACCCTCGATGTAATACGGAACCTTCGAATATTCACTTCTGCAAAGAATCATTCCACTCATAACAATATATCCTCTTTTATCGTCTTCCCACTGCTCCTTACAAACTCTCCGAAGCCCTTGTCCTCAACAGTGAGATGACAGCAGGCCTCATCCGTGAACTTAAGCGTTATGTTAATTCTCGAAGCCTTATCATCCCTTACCGGAAAATCGGTGAGCGGTATTTTTATCAGCTTCTTTTCTTTTCTTCCGACCGGTGATAAGAATATCTCTATCTCCCGGCAGTCATCCACTATAAAGTCATACGAGCAGCCCGCCTTGTACCAGTTCACGCCCGGGCGCACAAGACGCAGAATCTTGTCCACGCCTCTGTCGCAGATTTTCATTTCTATGCCCGACGAAATTCTCTCATTACAGCACACGATGCAGTCCTTAAATCTCTCACCGACGCTCATTTCATACGCCTGATAGCATGCGCCCTTCACATAAAGATTCTGTCCTGCAAATGCCCTTCTCTTATTGCACACAAAATTGATAAAGCGCTGACACGAAAATTCTCCCTCAAAGCCCTCACCCGTCAGGTATACGGTTGATATAAGCTTGCCATCAAACAGTTCCTTTGCCTTTTTTAACAGAGTATCCTCAAGCTCATCCTTATCGGTTGAATATGCAACTTCATCCCGCAAATCAAGGCGCTCCGACATGACAATCGTACTTCCGCAGTAGGGGGCAGCTGCCATACGGCAGTAGGTCAACCCCTGCCTTGCGTAATCAAAAACCACATTATCATTTTTCCACAATTCCTGTTTCTGACACATTGCATAATAGACAAAGGCTTCGACATGACTTGAATAAATTATCTTATCCCTGGATATTCCCATAAGCTCTACCGCTTCATCAATAACATCCAGTGTCGGCTTAGTGTACTCATCTATGGTAATACATATCCTGTCCGGTTTTTCATCCCCGCCAAAGCTTTCTTCCGCTGATTGAAGCAAAAAAGTAAGGTACACCATAAGAAGCCTTGCAGGACTGACCGATATTCCCTCCTTCGTCACCTTCTGCCCCGCCGCCGCGGCATCTAAAAGCTTATCAAAGAGGACACCCTCACCAAGCCGGCTGCATGAAACAGCAACCTCTCCTGCCATCCAGCCATTTGTATTATTATACTCTCTTAACACAACCGTCGGCACTCTTAGGTCTGCCGCAGGTGACTGGAATGAAACAGATTCCGGCTCCGACTTTGCGACATTATAATAGCACACCTGTGAATATTCGTTTCCCAGATCAATCCCAATAATAAACATTCTGCGGCTCCTTTCACTATTTCTTACAGAATATCGAATTTATCCCTCACAGCGTTATCAAGCACTGCATAAGCCCTGACCGCTGATTTTACTTCCTGCTCATCGGCATTGCCGGCGAGCTTGCCGATTATATTGTTTAACATTCCAAAACGCCCTGCCGCATTTCTTCCGGCAAGCCCACATTTCAGAACCGGCTTAGGAGTCTTTATTACTCCCTTAGGCGTTTCCTCAGTTATATAATAATCATACTCGTCATCGCTGAATAACACAAACGTCTTTACAAACACACCTGAACACATATGTTTCATTTCAACTGCCGTATATTCATCAGTTCCATGCCTTGCATAGTGTAATACAACCCTGTTCTGCGGATTTGCCCTGTATTCAACCGCTGTCTTATCCGCTATCTGATACGGAAGCACAAAATACCTTGATAATGGAAGAAAGCTTGCAAAAACATATCCCTTCTGTGCCATCGAAGCTATAAGCTCATGGGCTGTCTTTATCCTGTCATTATCAAGACTATCGCACGATGAATAATATTTCAGCAGTGCAAGCCTGCAAATATTGATTACATCCCTGTCTGCAGACAGCCACGCCTCTATATATTCAAACACACATTCTTCAACCGGCTGTTCCTTCACAAAATACATATATGAGCCGTAAGCAATGTATGCCTCAACAATGCGCTCTCCGGCTCCGTTATCCTTGTAGCTGTGGAATACTTTATGGATTTTTTCTGTGTAATTCCCGGAAAAGAGCATCTGGCATATCAATCTCTCCTCAAGCTCATACATATCCACACCTTTTTCTGCTGCCGTCTCCCATATATTGTACATATACTCTGTAGGTCCATTGTAGTATGAGTTTAAAAATCTGAGAATAGTGTTATCATATTTTCCCTTGGAAAAAGCGTAATATGCCAGCCCTACAAGTGTATCCTCAGGCTTAACCTCCGCCTTATGCCCCTTTATCATAACGGTACACAGTCTCATGGCACGCTTAGGACTGATTCCCTCAAAGCTGACTCCTTCCATAAGTCTGTAGGCATCCTCATATCTTCCATAAATTATAAGTATTTCAATAAGCTTAATCCGCTGTGCCTCTAAGAGCGGGTTATGCTCAAATATTCCTTCGCCATGCTGTGTGGCAAGCATTCTTTTCAGCTCTTCGTCCTCATAATTATCAAAATAATAATCTATCACCAGCGAAATAAGCTGTCTCCTGAATTGCGGCACAAGCCGCTCTTCTTCCGCGAGCTTCCCATACAGCTTTATCAGCTCAAGCTGCTTTCCCTTATATGCCCTGCTCTTCTCGCAAAAGTACAATGATAGCAGCAGATTTCCGTCCATATACGGCATAAGCTGCTTTATCATAAGCTCATTTGTAAATACCCTGTCAAGCTTATACTCCACTGTATCCTTATACAATCTTCCAAAGCCATCCTCAAAGCTTACAGCAGGTTCTGAGGTATATATCCTTACATAGGCACAGCCATCCGAAACAGGGTATTTTTCAAAGGCTTTAAGCTCCTTGTGTCCAATTATAACATTCTTAATATTTTTATTGTTTACAATTATCCTGTATGTAAAAAGAACATCCGCAGCGCCTTTTGCATTATGGCTGTCTATCATGTCCTTCTTCATAAACTCAGAAAGAATTATCCCTGTATTTTCATCCGCCGTTCCTCTTTCTAATTCTTCCCCGATAAATTCCCGTATTCTTGGAATATAATTGGCATAAAGCTGCGAATTGTTGTCCTTATTTCTGATTATATTCGCATACAAATACGCCTTCTGTGCCCTGTCTAGCTCGCTATTGTAGCCAAAATACAACAGCACCAGCTTAGGAAGCGGCGATGTATCCTCCCTGTCCCTTGAGGCAAGATAATATTCAAACAGTTTTGTTACCTTTATTCCTCTTTCTATTCCTTTTTCGTACCACTGTATATACCTTGTCCCCTTCATGCCATTTCTGATCAGGATACCGCATATCGCCTCAAGAACTTCATCATTCCCGGACAGCCTGTACATACCTGTAAGCAGCCTGAACAGAAGTCTCTGCTTTCCATCACAGTTGAGCGCAAGACCCGCGGCCTGCTCTAAAAGCCTTTCCTCGACAATCCCTTCCTTGCAGCCATATAGCAGCACATGAATTTCAAAATCATTCAGCACACGCAGCAGAAGTGGCTGTTCATTGAGAATCAGGCAGGCCTCCAGCAAAAGAGCCGGGCTTCTCATTCCTCTGTTGAACTGTTCCTTTATTCTTAAAAGCTTAAGGCTCTTGTTCTTGGACATCTCGACATCAAAATACAGAAGTATCCACAATATCCTCCAATCGTGTTCCCCATTCTCATATATATCCTTCACCAGCTGCGATGTCTCCACCGCATAAGCTCTGTCCTTGTTATAGAGTGTACTTACATACAGATAATAGCAGTACAGAACCTCATCATTGCCGCGTCCGGCAGCTGCTTCATCCCTTGCACATTCAAGATAGAACTTTGCCTCATTCATCTTATTATCGGATATAAGTATCTGACTCATCAAAAGGTTACAGTACGGATCGTCCTCGTCATTTTTCAGAAGCTCAGAAAGTGCATTCCTTGATGTGAGTATCCACTGTTCCATATTCACACGGTCAAGCCTGAAATTCAGATATGTTTTCATAAGCGTGACAATATTGCGCTTCTCGAACATATTGATAAGCCTTCCGTCATTCACTGCATAATTATCGACCTTAACAACAAGAGTTTTTCTTTCATACGGTGTTGAAAACACTATACGGCCGGTATTCCTTCCCGCATGAAGCCCCTTATCGCTCAGATAAAAGGTATATTCAAGCTTACCTCCGATAAAGTCTCCCTCATCATAGCTTGTCCTGTCCGTGATGATGAAATCTCCCTCTGCCTCTGCCTGCAGGCTCACATGTCCCCATACGCTCTTATTTATCATTACCGTTACAGGCATTTCACCCTCAAGGCTGTCAAACGATATCTCCTCCCTTTCAAGGCTTATACCGACCTGGCTTTTTTTATGGACCGCTATAAGAAATTCTTCCATAGCCGTCTTAATGTCCGTTCCCAGAATAAGCTCATCACGCAGCTTACCCAGCCCCAGGTCTCCATTTAAGAAAACATCTGAAAAGAACCTGTCAGAGAATATCCCCAGAGCCTCATTCTGATTAACCTTTGCAAGATTCGCAAGCTGGAAAAGGTTGGATATTTCCCCTATCTGCGAATTATAGGAGCCTGCTATAACCTGAAATTCAAACGGAATCTCAACCTCTCCTCCATTTGTAACCGCTACAATTGAGCCTTCCACAAAATCTCCGGCAGCAAGTCCCTGCACATCCACAAGGTACCCGACAGTATTTTCCATGCCAATGAATCTGTCCGTCGAAAGCCTTACCCTTTTATTGGTTGAAAACAATAATCCTTTTATTTCACGTCCTATTCTTTCGGATATTCTTACACTACCTGCATATCCGGTATCAGATGGCTTTTCCGCCCCCGCATGTCCCGGGCTTCCTTCAGACTGTTCACAGTTCTTCTTTACGGCAGCAATTATCATCTCCGGCTCTGTAACGGCGGACAATGGCTCATATTCAAATGTTCCTCTTGCATATCTGTTAATCTGCTCCTTCAAGAGTTCTCCTCCAGTCGTTTCATGTGCTCACTGATATGTTTCTCATATCCATTGTCCGTAGGTTCATAGAACCTTCTTCCCACAAGCGTATCCGGCAGATACTGCTGCTTTACATAATGCATAGGGTAATCATGTGCATACAGGTATCCCGTGCCATGTCCAAGCTTAGCCGCCGACTTATAATGCGCATCCTGCAGGTGCGGTGGAATAACCGCCGTCTTTTCTCCTGCCACCTGTGCCATTGCCTTGTCTATTCCAAGGTAAGCGGCGTTGCTCTTAGGTGCCGTAGCAATATAGGTCACTGCCTGGGCAAGTATTATCTGCGCCTCCGGCATGCCTATACGCTCCACAGCCTCACAAGCCGACACCGCAACCACAAGTGCCTGAGGGTCTGCATTTCCCACATCCTCACTGGCGCAAATCATTATTCTCCTCGCAATGAACTTGATATCCTCACCTGCGTACAGCATGCGTGCAAGGTAATAAAGTGCCGCATCCGGGTCTGAACCTCTCATGCTCTTTATAAACGCCGAAATCGTGTCATAATGGTTGTCACCGGTCTTATCATATCTTATAACTCTCTTCTGTATGCACTCCTCGGCAACCTCAAGCGTTATGTGTATCTTACCGTCATCCGCCCTGTTAGTCGACATAATGCCAAGCTCAACGGCATTGAGCGCATTTCTGGCATCACCGTTTGCAATATCGGCAAGAAATTCCGCAGCAGCAGCATCGATCACCGCATCGTAGGCTCCCATCCCCCTCTCCTTATCGTACACTGCAGTATGTATAAGCGAAAGTATATCCTCCTTCTCAAGTGCCTTGAGTTCAAAAATAATTGAACGCGATATAAGCGCCGAATTCACCTCAAAATAAGGATTCTCCGTGGTCGCTCCTATAAGAATGAGCGTTCCGTCCTCAACAAAAGGAAGCAGATAATCCTGCTGTCCCTTGTTGAAACGATGAATCTCATCCACAAACAATATGGTCTTACGTCCATACATCCCCATATTATTCTTAGCGGCAGCTACCACATCCTCCATATCCTTCTTTCCGGCAACGGTGGCATTAATCTGTCTGAAATCAGCACTTGTTGTGTTGGCTATCACCTTAGCCAATGTGGTCTTTCCGGTTCCCGGAGGTCCATAAAAAATAATAGAGCTCAGCTTATCCGCCTTGATTGCACGGTACAGAAGCTTGTCAGGTCCTATTATATGTCTCTGTCCAACCACCTCATCAAGATTCCGCGGTCTCATACGCTGCGCAAGCGGCGAATTATCCTTCATGGAATTTTCCCTCATATAATCAAAAAGGTCCATAGTATATGCCTTTCCTATGTTTTATCATCTATAAAATCGTGAATTTACTTATCTGCAGTATTGTAAACTTACTTATCTATATTGCTGTGAATCTGATCATCTGAAAATATTCCGGACTTAATTTATAAGAATATCATCCACCGTGACAAAAATAAATCCTCTTGCCTTCAGCTCATCTACAATTCTTAGTGCCGCCGCAACCGATGATGGGTAGATATCATGAAGCAGGATGATGTCGCCATCCTTCGCATTCCTTACCACATGGCTCACAACTGCATCCACGTTGGTTGTATTCCAGTCCTGCGGGTCGATTGTCCACAGAACCTTATTAAGATTTATCATACATTCAAGCTTCTCATTGTATGCTCCGTAGGGCGGACGTATGTATTCAACCGGCTCACCTGTTATGCTCTCTATCGCCTCACAGGTTCTTCTCACCTCATCACACGCCGTCTGATCATTCAGTTCATCGAGCTTCACATGTGAAAATGTATGATTTCCAATCAGGTGTCCATCCTCCTTCATCTGAAGAAGCAGCTCCTCATTGCCCTCTATATGTTCTCCAAGTATAAAGAAGCTCGCGACAACCTCCCTTTTTTTCAGTCCTTCGAGCAGTTCCTTCGTGTAAGTCCCATGCGGTCCATCGTCGAATGTCAGTGCAATCACATTCTCATAAAAAGTGGTCGATGCCTTGACACTGTCTTCCACATTGCTCTCATATATAAGCACAAACACAAACAGGTCAAGACATAATAATGTGCAGATAACAAGCAGCCTCCTAGCCATCTGTAATTCCCCAATATACACTCATTATACATTCATTCGATTATATGCCATAAAGCCCGTACTAATTAACAATTTATGTTACTGTTTTATATCCACATTTCCCTTATCGTCAACAGATTTAACATCAACATAGCCCTCCAGCTCATCAAGCTTCATGCTGACAAAACGATCCTCCTTAAGCTCCGGCTCAGGAAAGGCATTTCTATTAAGCTTATTGGAAGCCTTGAGTGAATTGAGCTTATTTATATTCCGCGGTGGAACTCCCTCATCTTTTTCCGTTTTCTTCCCATGCCCCTGTTTCTTATAGCCATCCATAGACGTAATGGTATTATAGACATTTCTTGCCGGCTTAGCCTGCTTCACATCATCTACTGCCGAGTGATAAAGTATATGTCTTGGTATTGTCAATATCAGAAAAACTCCTAAGGCTATGTAATGGAAGGGCTCATCAAAATCCCCCACATTGACAACAAACATTGCAAGGAAACACAGCTCAACCACATCAAATATCATATACCCGAAATAATTTCTTCCCTGCTGCCTTGTCATATTGTCAAACGCGTTCATTGCATAAAGTGCAGCAATATTGAATAACAGCGAATATCCCATCATAAGTATCATAAGCGATAACTTGTACCACAATCTGCCATTATATCCCGATATAGTAACCACCATCACATAGACAAGTCCGCACAACAGCAGCAGCATATTGACCGCCATGGTAATCTTACGCATATCCAATCTCTTATCGTTCTGTTTCTCTGCCATGTCATATCTCCTTATAAAAAAGCAATCATTGTTTATTGTAACACATTTTCCGGTGGTGTACAACCTAGTTCATGCGCCTATACCGTTCCGTCAAATTTTGCCAAATCCTGCCCCTTTAACGCCATCTCAAGAAGCTGCGGCAGCTTCTGCGGACTGCATGCAAAGCATGGAATCCCAAGTGCTGCCACCTTCCCTGCCATCATCGGGTCGTAGTATGGCTTACCGCCGTCAGAGATCGCAAGCAGTGAAATAACAGTGACTCCCGAAGTTTTCAGCTCCTCAAGCCTTCTTATGAGTGCCGCCCTGTTTCCACCCTCCTCCAAATCGGAGACTATGAAAAACAGTGTCCTTGAGGGATTGGTTATAAACTGCTCACAATATGCAACCGAACGATCAATATCCGTTCCGCCGCCAAGCTGAAAGCCAAAAAGCAGGTCAACCGGGTCATCTGATTTTTCAGTGAGATCCACTATATTCGTATCAAATGCGACAATCCTTGTGGTAAGGCTTGTCATAGATGCCAGTATGCAGGCTATTATTGACGAATATATCACCGACTCGCCCATCGAACCGCTCTGGTCTACATCGAGTATTACATTCCACTTGTTAGCCGCCGATGTGCTCGTCCTGTCAAAAAAATAAAAATGCTCCGGCACAATAGTTTTAAGCTCTTTATTATAATGCTTAAGGTTTCTCGATATCGTGAGCTTGTAGTCCATCGCTGATGCTGATGGAATAGGTGAATGCTTTCTTTTATTGACCGCCGCTGTCACCGCACGCTTAATATCCTGTTCAAGCATACTGTTTATCTGCTCGACAAGCTTTCTTATAAATTCTCTGACACTGTCCTTAGAACGCTTGGGTATCTGTTCCTTCAACATCAGGATTGTTGAGGCAAGACCTACATCCGGCTCTAGATTTTCAAGAAGCTCCGGCTCAAACATAAGCTGCTTCAATCCGCAGCGGTTGACTGCATCTGTCTGTATTATAGTCACTATGTCCTTGTCAAAAAGTGATCTTACATCTCCAAGCCAGCGGCTTATAAGAGGATTTGACGGCCCTCTTCCGGCACCGCCTCCATTTACGAAGCCTCCCTGCTCCTGCCTGTTATATATGGCTGCCAGCGCCATATCCATAATCTGCTGCTCCTCATCAAGTCCTTCAGCTCCCATACCTGCAAACCGCTCCTCGCTGTCCTGCCCAAGTATGAGCCTCCACCTTTTCAGCTTTTCCTTATCTTCCATTATACCAATCTCCCATTCTAAGAGCCTCTTATAAGTCAAAATCAAAGTCTCCGAGACTATCCACCAGCTCCTTCTCATCTGCCTGCAGCTGCGAATTAACTGTCTCGCTGACCTGCCGGCTGTTAAGTCCCCATACTTCGCCAAGATTTTCCGCTATCTCATCCTTCTCTCTCGATGTAAAGTCCGAGAAGGCGCGGCGGAGAAACACAAGTGCACGCTTAAACTGTTCATCGTCCAAAGTGTCAAGGTACTCGTCAAGACTCTGCCACACAGACACACGCGCTATCAGTGCATATCTGTTCTTTAATGACAGACCTTCAAACCAGCCCGCTCCAAGCTCAGCAGGAATCCCCTTTGACAATCTTCTCTTAATCTGGCGTTTTAACTCCTCCTCGCTCATAAGTCCACGCTCTAAAAGAATTGCCGCCGCACAGCCTGAAAGCCTTGAATTTAAGTCATCTCTCTCTGCAATCTCACTAAGCGCCGCACACCACGCCTCACTGTCCAAGAATTCATGCTCTGCTTCCGCACGATTCAACTGTCCAATAGCATCTGCCATAGTCTTTCCCGCAGCATCATCGCAGACACATTCCCCAGGAAGCATAAGACATGCCCTGTAAAAAAGCTGCTCCATGACAGGTAAAAGCGGCTTCGTATCTATCCTTCTTAAACTGTTGTACTGTACTATAAATGACAGACGGCTCACAGCCCCGGCAAGCTCCCTCACCGCAGCCACATCCACCGCCATAGCCTGCAATGCCTTTATCGTGTAGCTGATTGTCTCCTCCATGCCACAGGTAAATGCATCCTCTATCACACCCGCAAGCTCATCTATTCCGCCGGAATTCTCCGTTCTCTCCTTAAACACAAATGATACTGCCTGCTTTATCGTGTCACCCTTTAAAGCCGCCTCAACAAGTTCAATCTCTGCCTCCGGTGTCCATGAAAGCATCCACCTCTCAGCCCATGTCGCATCATCCTGTCTTACCGGTACCTGCTTTACGAAACTGACATTTAACACTCTTAGCCTATGCAGGAAAAATGAACGGTTGAGGTCTAAAAATGCTGTCCGAACCGTTGCCGCATTTCTGTTCTCACGAAGGTCAAGACTTAACTCCATAGCTGTCAAGCTGCGGTATTTTTCAAGCTTTAACTCACCAAGCTTCCCATAAAAGTCATCCTGTATGCATGTCCTGCTGACACCATCAGGCAGACTTCCTATTTTTGTTCCAATCTCTGCATCTGCCACGGCAAGGCTAATCGTGCCAAGCTCACCTTTGCCAAGGCATGTCACAGCCGCATCGCGGATATCCCTGAGTGCCGGAACCAGTCCGCCGCGAAGCCTTGCAAGCGCATTTGCAAGCCTTACTGCCTCAATAACTTCAGCCGATGATACCAAAAAACCGTGTTCTCTCTGAAACTTTGCAATCTCTGCCAGATAGTGCTGTGCAGCATATTGCAGATTACTCTCCTTAAGTCCATGCCATAAAAGCTCATAATAGCCCGGAGCCTGATTTCCCGCTCCATACCCGGAACGCGTAGACAGTCTGTAATATGAATATGGCATGAGAGTGTGCTTAGCCTCCGTTCTCGGAAGAAGCTTATACTCATCATCAGTCATGCCTTCATCAACCTCTTTAAGTCCTGCAACATGATATGAACCTGTGACAATCACAATCTCATCAGGCTTGTAACCGTCCATTAAAGCTTCATTTATTTTGCGGCGCATATATGCTTCCCTGACAAGGCTTAACACATTCTGCCACTCTGTCTTTACGCTCTGCTGTCTTAAGCTCTCTCCGAAAAGATTGCTTCCTCTGTGGTATGCCTGCGTATTAAGCGTGTGTTCAACAGTGCGCTCCCAGAACATATCATGCCCGTCCTCTCCAGCCTGTCTTTCAAGTTTTTCATATATGCTCTCCGTCCTGTCACCGTCATAATCTTCCTTTTCCGGCATGGCAAGAAAAATCTCGGACGGCAAATCGATAAAATGGCACTCCGTCTTATTGTCATGGCACCATTTTATTGCCTGATATTCCGGTGAATACTCCGCTAACGGATACAAAATAGTCCTCACCGGCGTATCCACAGTATACGCAAGCACCGCTATCGGCGGCTTCGACTCACTGCGTACCATGTCAGCCATCATATCGTCAAAGTCATCCAGGCCTTCAACAAGTACCAGCCTCGGCTTTTTCTCATCTAAAAAACGGCAAAGATGCAGTGCCCCTGCCGGCGACAGATGTCTTATACCAAAAATATATGGATATTTCATATACTCCTCATTCTGCCGCCATACAGCGGCACAAATATTGATGAAATTTCTGCTCTTCTCATTTCAGTAGTCAGGATACTTTTAAAGCAGCTCCCTGCATGCATTATATAATCCACTCCACTTAGAGCCTCGCTTCTTCATGACATTTTCAAGATACTCCTTCCATGCAGTTACGTCCTTATCCTCTTCCTTTATAACCGCACCTGCAAGTCCTGCCGCTAAATCCTCGTCACTTACCTTTCCATTTCCAAAGCTCCCGGCAAGTGCCATGCTTCCGCACAGAAGCGATATCGCCTCAGCCGTTGAGAGCACCCCGGTTGTGGTCTTAAGCTTCTGCGACTTATCACAGGTCTCACCGTTTCGAAGTTCCCTGAATATCGTGCATACCTTCTCAACAACATCACTCTCAGGAAGCGATGCGTTAAGCTCCATTCCGCCTGAGAGCTGCTCAACTCTGGTCTTTACTATGTCTATCTCTGTCTCTAGGCTGGCAGGTGTCGGCAGTACTACAATGTTAAATCTTCTCTTTAAAGCCGCCGACATCTCATTTACACCCTTGTCCCTTGTATTCGCAGTGGCAATGACTGAAAAGCCCTTCTTGGCAGGTATCTCCATATTAAGCTCAGGAACAGAAATTCTCTTCTCCGACAAAATCGAGATGAGTGCATCCTGAACCTCCGAAGCACATCTTGATATCTCCTCAACTCTCGCAATACTTCCATTCTCCATCGCATTGAACACCGGACTCTTTAACATCGCCTCAGGTGATGGTCCATTCGCTATAAGCATTGCATAATTCCACGAATAGCGTATCTGCTCCTCCGTAGTTCCCGCTGTTCCTTGAATAACATTTGTCGAACAGCCGTTTATCGCTGCGGTGAGATGCTCTGATAGCCAGCTCTTCGCTGTTCCGGGCTCACCTATAAGCAGCAGTGCGCGGTCTGTAACAAGTGTTGCAATAGCTATCTCGACAAGCCTCTCATGCCCTATATATTTCGGTGTAATTACCGTATTTCCGGCTTTTCCGCCGCATATATATGTTCGCACCGAGCGCGGTGACATCTTCCATCCTGTCGGTATCGGGTCTGTCTCATTTGCAAGCAGCGCTTCAAGTTCCTTTTTATATAATTCCTCTGCCGGAAGTCTCAATGTATCGTTGCTCATCATGTTCTCCTTTTCTTTCACAATAAAATTCAGGTAATTAATTGCACAATTATTAAGTAAAAATTTGAATTTTGCAATTACATATACAGATTTTTGGGTAAAACATGCTCATAGTCTGTGAGTGTATAACAAGTTATATTTATGCATATCGCTCCGTTGTCCGAAGCAAGATGTTCTAAGGACTCTGATAAACATCTTCTATACGCTCGCCACCGAATCAAAGCATACATCCTTGTATGCATTGATTCTAAAGCAACATCCATGCTGCTTTTGGCTTAGAACCAAGCAGAGTCCTAAGAACAACTAAGCTTCTCCCAAAAGTCGAGATATGCATAAATATAACTTGTTATACACCTTTAACTTCACAGAGCATGTTTTGACAACCTGATTTTTATGATGTCGGGGCATATAAGATTTTTTATTAAATTGTTTTAATTGTTTTTAAATTGTTTGATATAACTATATTAAATCAATTAATTTACTTTATACAGATATTTCTCATATTTAATTATCACACACTTTGCAAACAATTAATTCAATTCGTAAATGTATATTTATTTAACCCCAACATCAGCTTTGTAGTAAAATTAGACGTTTGCGAAATTTATATTACAGTTTTCCCATGCGCAGTTCGTCAACCAGTCCAAGGTACATACTCTCATTACCCTCTGATTTGAAGCCTCCGCCGATTTTTCCGCTCTTTATCAATGGGTATGCACGCATGAGTTCATCTATCTTGTCCTGACTGCTTCCCGGAAGCTGCTCAACAATATATCTAAATGCCCATATGTCAAGTGAAAAGACTTTCAGATAATGGACAGCAAGTCCGTCACAGTGCGTACAGCCACATTTTTTCAGAGCTGTGAAATATTTCACCGGCTTCCCCTTTGAAGTGTATGTGAGCACTCTCTTGTACAGATACTCCTCCACTTTTTCACACAACTCCTTATTTTCCTCACATACCATTCCTATAATGATATCATCAAAGTAACCTGCGCCATCTATAAGCATATCGGTGAAATTTCCTTCAAGCCTCTGCGGTATAGACTGGATATATTTAATCTCTCTGCCGATAATCACATTGTAAAACACGCTCTCCGTACTCCAGCCTTCTGCCGTACATTTTATCCCGGTAGCTGCCTGTAGAAGCTGTCTCATTCTGCCTGAACCTTCCGTGTTCTTTGCCCCGGTAAAGCTCTGTATAATCTGTCCCACAATGCCTGAACGCCGTCCGCTTCCGAATGCTGCATGTGCTCTTATCCATTCTGTGCAGTCACCGTTCTCATACAGCTTTGCAAGCACCACAGCACCAAAATAGGTATTCCTCTCATCGTTCTCGCCGTTCATATCAAACAGCTTAAGTGCAAGACGGCAAAGTCCCGCATCAGGATTTACCCTGAGCATAAGCTGTAAGGTACGCGAAAGCTCATTCCCGAACTTCTCCCCTTTTCCTATAACCGCTCCTCTGCCGTACACCGAACTGACAATACTTCGCTGTGCGTTGTCCGCATCGAACGCACCATTAGTATAGAGTCCCAATCTGTCTGCAAACACTGCCGCTTCCATAATAGCGTCCTCAATCTGTGTGCCTGACTTTCCTATTAATGCGGGCAGAAGATTCTCCAAGTATTTTATATCTTCATCTTCAAGGATAAGCTGCCCTGCATCCGCCGCTTTCTGCGTAAGCTGTGCAAGCTTATCCCTCATGCACTCAGCTATAAGCTGCGATGCCCAGCCTGTCCTTGAAAGATAAAGCAGCTCAAATGCATGCACCGGCTTCTTTTTCAGGAGTTTTCTAAACGGCTCCGCAGCCGCCTCATTATCATTGCACGCTAACGTATACAGCACTTTATCCTTCATTCCTCTGCTCTCTGTCTGCGCAAGCTCAAGCAGAAGGTCGATATTTGACGGCTCATGTCCGAGTGCAAGTATAAGCTCCTCTCGCACCTCCTTCTCAGCCTGCAAAAGCATGCTCACATAGAAATCGTTCTCCTTCGCACCGCATATTGCTTCAATCACATGCACGCGGCGTACCATTTCCTTCTTCCCCTTAGGGTCAAAGTCCTTTTTTAACAGCCACACAACATCACTGCCGCCCTCCTTAAGCCACCGCTCGGCAGAATCGGCAAGCTCACTATACGCTGCTCCGAGTGCCTGCACCATAGCCGCCCTGACACGGTAGTCCAAAAATATCTCCGGGTGTTTATTATGCTGCTCTAAAACGTACGCATAATGACCTGCACCGCTTGTAGTGAGCGCCTCAATGAGTGGGCAAAGCTGTGAATACGGTATATTTTTCACGCTGTATGTACCGCCATGCTGTGGAAGTCTTTTTACCGGCTCGCCTGCATTGGCATCCGCTGTACTGCCTGCCGGCACCGGTTCGTCCGCTCTAACCATCGCCTGTGTGCACAGCAGTGCATCTAAAAGAGTGATGGCATCTAAAAGAAGCTCCTCCCTATCATCCCTGTCAGGCTCTAAAAGCTGTCCGGTAAGCTCGGCAAGCTTTGCAAACACAGGAGCTGCCTTGGCATATGGCTTTATATCCTCAACCGCACGTCTCAGCCTGAAATCCTCCATTACAAGGTTAGTTCCCGCTATCATACAATTTCTTAATCTGCTGCTAAGTTCATATAATGGTGTAATGTTCATTATCTATCCTCTTTCTGCTCTAATATGCGATGCGTACAATCTCATTGTCTGTCAGAATACTAAGAACCATAAGCTTTATTCTGTTCTCTGTACGATCATAGAAAAATCCGCCAGATAAAACCTTGTCTTCAAGCAATGAAGTGTCAGGAAGAAGTCTTATCATGTCTGTCGTCTTTTCCTTTCCCGGTGCATCACCTAACATAATGCTTGCGCCTGTCTTGTCAAGAAGTGCCAGTCTTTCACCACATTCTCCTATTCGCTCATAACGTATAAGTGTATAATAAATTTCAGGAGCAAGTGCATTTTTTAAGATATTCTTTGCCTTTTTCACCTCATCCGACAAATAGTCAGCGGCAAATGAGCGTACCTTATCAATATCCTCCTTTGTGACTGCCCTTGTAGTGCTTCCATTCCAGCGCACTCTCTTATTTCCCTGTCCGGGATACATCGCCAGCTCCCCAACCTGTGTCACATGAAAAACAGAATCATCCTGCCTGATATATTTTAAAGCTTTCACAGGACGATAATTGTATGTACAGACTAACTCGCCCGAACCTAAATCAATATAACAGCCCTCATCAATGTACTGCTTTCCTGCATCATCATAGCTCACGTCAAATGAGAGCTGCAAAAGCTCTGCATTGCTACGGCAAAGCCCCAGTGCCCGAAGCTCTTCAAGCTTCCACACACCTCCAAGCTGCTCATAAAGCTGTGTATCATCAAGCTGTGTATCATCAAGCTGTGTATCATCAAGCTGTGTGTCATCGCTCTCAAGCTTGGCTGTAAGATACTCTCTCGACTTTTTTATGAGAGTCCAAAGTCTCTCAAGCTTGACCGCAGCCGCATCATAATGCTCATCCTTTCCATCCACGTCAAATGCCTTCATCTCTATTATAAGTTCATTTACAAGATGCTGCATCCCTGAAAGGTAGTAGTCTCCAAGCTGCTTTGAGAGCTGCTCATAGGTCTTAACTCCACCGGCTCCCATGGTTGCAAGACCTGACTTTAGTATATTTTTTACCATCTGAGCTGCAAGCTCTATGCCTTCAAGCTGCTTTTTTATCTTCTTGCTCTTAGCTGCTTTCGATGCCTTTGATGCCGTTTTTGCCTTTTTCGGCTCATCGGCACTGTCTGCATCAGCTTCACCTGCCGATGATGCGATGTCTGCTTCTTTCTTATCCCTGCTCTGCTTCTTCTCACGCTTCTTTATGATGTCATCAGGAATCGCACATGTTCCGAACTCCCTTTTTGCAGCTATCTCATACAAAAGGGCAAGCCCATGTTTACACGGAAACTGTCTGCTCGGACACGAACAGCGGCACACCGGCGCATCCGGCTCAATAAAATCCACCGATGTGATATAGTTGCTCTTTCCGCTTCCCTTGCACTCTCCCATGTAAAAGGTATCGTCTGCGGAGTGCTCAAGCCTCACAAAGCCTCCTCCTCTTGAAATCTTCTTTCCGTTGGCTGCCGCCGCCTGATTAGGTGCCATAGCCGCAATCTTTTCCTCTGTTATCTCCTGCACAGTATAACTCCTCCTTTAAATATATTGTCTTGCCAATCATATAAACAATATTTTATTCCTTATTGCACTATTTTACAATCCTTTGTGCCTGCAATCTGAATATATACCTTGTATTTTAATGATGAAGAACGTACAATAGGTGAAGTAGATATTTGAAAAGGAGGCTTATCATGTACACACTTCCAAAAGACCCTGTAATGCTTTTAAGCTTTGTAAATATGAAGCTCCGTGACGAATTTTCAAGTCTTGACGAGCTCGCCGCAGCCTGCTCTGCCACAGTGCAGGAGATTAAGGATGCTTTAGGAAAAATCAATTATGAATATAATGAAGCGCAGAACCAGTTCAAGTAATGCATGAGCTGCTTCATTTAATACATTTGAATATGATTTCAACAGATTTTTCCAATTATGCTTCGGGTGTAAAAAGACTGCTGTCACGACCTATATAATCATCGTGACAGCAGTCTTTTATTCTAAATCAATATTCGAGGTAGGCACCCTTCATAGGACTTGCGGCATGTTCGCTGAATAATCTCAAAACACCTTTTTTGTATTTAGGCTCTCTAGGCTTCCAGTTCTTTCTTCGCTCCTTTAGTATCTCGTCTATCTCTTCCATGGATTTTCTCTCTCCATTAATGCCTACAATGTTAAGCTTTCTCTCCATAACATCAATCTCAATCAAATCCCCTTCCTCGACGAGTGCTATAGGACCGCCGTCAACCGCCTCCGGGCTGCAATGTCCTATAACCGGGCCTGTGGATGCTCCCGAAAATCTTCCGTCCGTGATAAGCGCTATGCTCTTTCCAAGCTCTGCATCACTGCTGATTGCCTCAGATGTATAGAACATCTCCGGCATACCGCTTCCCTTAGGGCCTTCATAGCGTATGAAAACAGCGTCTCCTTTCTGCACCTTATGCTTTAAAACAGCATCTAAGCACTCTTCCTCACTGTCGAACGGTCTTGCCCTTAAAATCGACTTAAACATCTCCTTCGGACATGCCGTATGCTTTATCACCGCTCCCTCCGGCGCAAGATTTCCTCTTAGAATTGCAATGCTTCCATCAGTTCCTATTGCCTTATCGTAAGGATGTATTATATCCTGCCTTGTAAGCTCTATTCCATATCTCTTATTAAACTCATGAAGCCACTTCTCACATTTCTCATAAAAGCCGTTGTTTTTAAGTTCGTCAAGATTTTCACCAAGTGTCCTGCCTGTGACAGTCATTACGTCAAGATGCAGATGCTCCTTAATTTCCTCCATGATAGCAGGTACACCGCCCGCATAGTAAAAGCACTCAGCAGGCCACTTCCCGGCCGGACGCACATCAAGAAGATATCTTGCATTTCTATGCAGTCTGTCAAAAGTATCACCTGTGATTTCAATTCCGAATTCATGTGCGAGTGCCGGAATGTGAAGAAGACAATTGGTGCTTCCTGATATAGCGGCATGGACAAGAATTGCATTCTCAAAGCTCTTATAGGTAACTATGTCGCTTGGACGCATATTCTCTGTCCTTGCAAGCTTTACGGCAAGCCTTCCTGCCTCTCTCGCATACTCAAGAAGGTCAGGACTAGCAGCAGGCATAAGAGCGCTGCCCGGAAGTGCCAGGCCCAGAGCCTCAGCCATAATCTGCATGGTTGACGCAGTTCCTATAAATGAACATGCACCACAGCTTGGACACGCGTTACACTTTGCCCAGTCTAACTTTTCCTTGTCAATCTCACCTCTCTCATATTTTGCGCTGTACATGCCAAGCTGCTCTAATGTAAGCAGCTCCGGTCCCGCATTCATCGTTCCGCCCGGAACGACAATAGCCGGAATGTCAACTCTTGCAAGTCCCATCAGATTTCCCGGAAGTCCCTTATCACAGCTTGAAAGATATACCCCTGCATCAAAAGGCGTGGCATTGGCATGTATCTCAATCATGTTTGCAATCATCTCGCGGCTTGCAAGGCTGTAATTAATTCCGTCCGTTCCCTGGCTCTCACCGTCACATATATCCGTACAGAAATATCTCGCTCCATATCCGCCTGCCTCAGCAACTCCCTTTCTCACCTCATCAACAAGAATGTTGAGGTGTCCGCTTCCCGGATGGCTGTCGCCGAATGTGCTCTCTATCATAACCTGCGGCTTCTCAAGGTCTTCCTTCTTCCAGCCCGTTCCAATTCTAAGCGGATCAAGCTCCGGTGCAAGCTTACGCATTTCCTGACTCTTTAATTCCATACTGATTTCCTCCTAAATTTTTCATTATGACACCACGAACCACACAATAGTGGCTCCCACAATTCCTACCAGACCAACAATCGTCTCCATGACAGTCCATGTCTTAAAATTCGTCTTTTCATCTACCTCAAACAATGACTTAGAAAGCCAGAAGCCGGAATCATTTACATGGCTGAATGCTGTTCCGCCTGATGCGATGGCTATGGTAAGCGTAGCCAGCTGCAGCTGTGACAAATCTGCAACCATCGGCATTGATGCAATGATTCCTGCCGCCATGGTCATAGAAACGGTTGCTGAGCCAACCGAGATTCTTACAACTGCGGCAACCAGAAATGCCACAAGCACCATAGGAAGCGGTAAAGCGCCTACAAAATTCCCAAAAAGCTCTCCGATTCCGGAATTCTGAAGTATAAATCTGAGCATTCCGCCGCCTGATATCAGAAGTATTATATTTCCACATGAATGAAGCGAGTTTGTCATAATATTTGTTATCTCTTTAACGCTGAAGCCTGCCGGTAGTCCCAAAAACAGCATTGCACAGATTGTTGACAATAAGAGCGCAATCACCGGTGTTCCAAGGAACTCCAGAATCGGCTGTACAGGCTTCATAAAAGGAACAATAGATGACAATGTATTTAATATGATAAGGAATAAAGGAAGCAGTATTATGCATACTATTACCCAGAAGTTAGGTGTCCTTCCCTTATTCTTTTCCTGTCCCTCCTTCTCATTTTCAAGATAGGAGCTTGGAACCGGGCAGTTAAATCTGCTGCCGGCAAACTTTCCGAAAACAGGGCCTGCCAATATCATCGCAGGTATTCCGATTATAATTCCAAGCATAATCACATAGCTCAACTCAACATTAAGCATCTCCGCCACGAGCACTGGTCCCGGTGTTGGCGGCACAAAAGCATGTCCTATTGCAAGTCCGGCTAAAAGCGGAATTGAATAACAGAACACGGACTTCTTTGTCTTTCTTGCTATTCCAAAAGCAACAGGAATAAGTATCAGCAGACCTGACTCGAAAAATACAGGCATTCCGACAATGAGTCCCGTAATTCCAAGTGCCCATGGTGCTTTTTTCTCTCCGAACACCCGAAGAAGCGTGTCCGCGATGACCTCAACACCGCCGGATACCTGCAAAATGGCACCGAACATAGAGCCAAGACCAATAAGTATTGCTATTGTCTGTAATGTTGTCCCGACTCCCTCAGCCAGGGTATCCGTAATCATTCCGAACGGCATTCCTACTACCAGTCCAATGATAAGTGCGGATGACATAATAGCGATAAACGGCTGAATTTTAGCCTTGATTATCAAAAACAACAGCACGGCAAAGCCCAGTGCAGCTCCAATAATCAGCCTTTCCGGCGAAGCAGTAAACATCTCCATATCATATCCTCCTAAATCAAGATGTAAAGCGGACATTCGCAATCCGCTTTCGCTACTTGCTAATGAACGCAGTCGCTTTGCGAACCCCCACCGCTTAGTGCTCTACACACTTGAAGCAGGGGATTGCTTATTCTGCGTTCAAATATCTGCATGTAAATATAATTAGTATCAGCTTTATTAATACGGCGCCTTGTATTAACTTAGGTACAATATAGCAAGCGTGTTTTTTTCTTTCAACAAATGTGATGTATATATTTATTTTTCCCCAATATGTGCAAAAAAATGTAGTAATTTCGATGAAATCACTACATTTTTTATGCATATTTACCATATTAAATTATAAAACATCCACGATAAACATTATACGTCCGATGTATTTTTCTTAATTTTATTCTTGCTTTTCTGCTCTGTTATAAGCTCCATTATAGCCTGTCTGTTGTAGGTAAGGTGCATGTTCATCGCACATTTAGCACCTACCGCATCACGCTTTTCTATACAGCTCACAATAGCCCTGTGGGTCTCTATTGTCTCGTTCATCAGCCGTCTGTAGGTTATATTTGCAAAAACGACAACAGATGTATTAATCACAGGGATAAGTCTCTCAACAACCATATTTCCGCTTATCTTGGCAATATAGCTGTGAAATTCCACATCCTTCTGAATATGGTCATGTCCTTGTGTATACAGCATTTCAACCTCATCACACAACACCTTAAGCTGTGCAAGCTGTCCTGCTGTTGCATTCGCACACGCAAGCGCAGCAATATCCGGCTCAATCATCAGACGGACTTCAAAAAGGTCAAGCGCAAGCCTGTATCTGTCCTTGACATAAAAAGACTGCCGACATCAGCGATAAACCTTTTTAAGATTTAACCGCTGATGTGACAGTCTGTTTAATACTTATTCTTCTTTTTTTAACAGTGGAATTGTCCATGTCAAGGACATTCCCCCTGATTCTTCAGGCTTACGCCACAGGCTTCTCCGTTCTCGCAACAAGTCCCTCTTCCCGGTCGACATCAATCACTATCTCATCTCCGGCATCCACATTACCCGAGAGGATAAGCTTTGCCGAAAGTGTCTCGACCGTCTTCTGAAGGTATCTTCTGAGAGGTCTTGCGCCGTACATAGGGTCATAGCCGTTCTCTACAATGTAGTCCTTGGCGGCCGATGTGAGCTTAATCGTAACCTCCCTGTCAGCAAGTCGCTTGTTGAGGTCAGCAACCATGAGATCAATGATGCCTGTGATGTTATCCTTGGTGAGAGGCTTGAACATGATTATCTCATCAAGTCTGTTTAAAAACTCAGGTCTGAAGCTTGCCCTGAGTTCACCCATTACAGCCTTCTCACACTCCGGACTGAAATTGCCGTTCTCGTCGATACCGTCAAGCATGTGGACGGAACCGATATTGGAGGTAAGAATTATAATCGTGTTCTTAAAGTCCACGGTACGTCCCTGTGAATCGGTGATACGTCCGTCATCAAGCACCTGTAAAAGCACATTGAACACATCAGGGTGTGCCTTCTCAATCTCATCAAATAGCACAACCGAGTAAGGTTTTCTTCTGACAGCCTCGGTGAGCTGACCGCCCTCCTCATAACCAACATATCCTGGAGGCGCTCCGATAAGACGCGATACGGAATATTTCTCCATGTACTCACTCATATCGAGACGCACTATGTTCTTTTCATCATCAAACAGGCTCTCGGCGAGCGCCTTTGCAAGCTCCGTCTTACCTACACCGGTAGGTCCGAGGAACAGGAATGAACCGATAGGCTTCGACGGATCCTTTATGCCCGCCTTTGAACGGATGATTGCCTCTGTAACCTTAGTTACACCCTCATCCTGTCCTATGACACGCTTATGAAGTATATCTGCTAAGTGGAGTGTCTTGTTTCTCTCACTCTCATTTAACTTTGATACAGGAATACCTGTCCAGCGGGAGATAATCTTGGCAATCTCCTCGTCAGTAACGCTCTCATGTACAAGAGAGAGCTCCTTCTGCTTTACAATATTCTCCTCAGCCTCTATCTGCTTCTTGAGCTCAGGCAGGCGGCCATACTGTAGCTGTGCTGCCTTCTCCAGATCATAATTTCTCTGTGCAAGCTCAATCTGGCGATTCACATCGTCTAACTCCTCACGAAGCTTGCTGATGCGGTCAACCGCTGCCTTCTCGTTGTCCCACTGAGCCTTGCCCGACGCAAACTGCTCTCTGAGTGCAGCCAGCTCCTTCTGGAGATTTTCAAGACGTTCACGGCTTAGATTGTCGTCCTCCTTCTTAAGTGCAGCCTCCTCTATCTCGAGCTGCATAATCTTACGCTTTAGCTCATCAAGCTCCGCAGGCATGGAATCAAGCTCCGTCTTAATCATTGCACATGCCTCATCTACAAGGTCAATAGCCTTATCCGGCAAAAATCTGTCAGTGATGTATCTGTTAGAAAGTGTAGCTGCTGCCACAAGCGCACCATCTGTAATCTTAACTCCGTGATATAGCTCATAGCGCTCCTTGATACCACGAAGGATTGATATTGTGTCCTCAACCGTCGGCTCATCAACCATTACCGGCTGGAAACGACGCTCAAGTGCCGCATCCTTCTCAATGTACTTGCGGTACTCATCAAGTGTGGTGGCACCGATACAGTGAAGCTCACCTCTTGCGAGCATAGGCTTTAACATATTGCCTGCGTCCATGGCACCCTCAGTCTTACCGGCACCGACAATTATATGGAGCTCATCGATAAAGAGAATTATCTTGCCCTCGCTCTTTTTTACTTCCTCAAGAACAGCCTTAAGACGTTCCTCAAACTCACCACGGTACTTAGCACCTGCAACAAGTGCACCCATATCAAGTGAGAACACTGTCTTGTCCTTAAGTCCGTCAGGCACATCCCCGCGCACGATACGCTGTGCAAGTCCCTCGACAACAGCAGTCTTACCGACACCAGGCTCACCTATCAGAACAGGGTTGTTCTTCGTCTTACGGGAGAGAATACGAATGACATTTCTTATCTCATTATCCCTTCCGATAACCGGGTCAAGCTTCTGCTGCCTTGCCCTCTCGACAAGGTCAACACCATACTTTTTAAGTGTGTCGTAGGTCGCCTCCGGGTTATCGCTTGTAACCTGCTGATTGCCTCTCACGCTCTGAAGCGCAGTGAGAAATCTGTCCCTTGTTATTCCATATTCCTTAAAAATAGCCTTCACCGCATTGTTAGGATATGCGATAAGTGTGAGGAAGATATGCTCAACGGACACATACTCATCACCCATCTTCTTAGCTTCATCTTCTGCCGACACAAGCACCTTGTTGAGCGACTGGCTTATCATAAGCTGAACGTCACCCGATACCTTGGTCTTCTGCTCAAGTGCCTTCTTCGCACGCTCTATGAATGACGGAAGATGTATTTCCATCTTCTCCACGAGCTTTGCAATAAGACTATCCTCTATGGTAAGAAGGGAGTACAAAAGATGTTCCTGGTCTACTTCCTGATTACCGTATTCATAGGCAAGCTTCTCACAGTTGTTGAGAGCTTCCGCTGATTTCTGTGTAAACTTATTAATGTTCATAGTGAATACTCCTTTCATTGTAAACATTCTAATCTATCTGTAAAAACATCTGCAATGAGTATGTGCACTGCTTACGTTTGTTATGTACACCTGCACAACTGCTTTGCATTTGTTCTAGTTGTAATATAACATCTCTTATTAGCACTGTCAATAGGTGAGTGCTAATTAAATTATAAAAAAAATATAAAAATTATTGTGCCACTGTAAACAGTGCATAGAAGTACTCTTTTCGTTCCATCAGTTCATCAAAGCTTCCGCTCTCTGTTATCTGTCCGTTTTTGAGCACAAGGATTTCATCGTATCGTCTCATCTGTGACGCGTCCAAGGTATGTGTTACCACAATTCTTGTGATACCTGAAATGTCCAGAATATTATCAGAAACCTCATGTGCCGTCTTAGCGTCCAATGCAGCCGTTGCCTCATCAACCAGCAACACGGAGGATTTTCTAAGCAGGCTTCGGGCAATGGAAATACGCTGCTTTTCACCACCTGAGAGTCCATTACCGTTTTCACCGCAAAGGTACTCCTCGCCCCGTTCTGTTACGAGCTCCCTTAAATGTGCTTTATCTATAGCATTATCCAGTTCGCTCTTCGGAAACTCACGGAACATTGAAACATTGTCCTTTATCGACGCATTGAACACAAACACATTCTGCTGTATCGCTGACATCACATCGTACAATGCTTCCGGTGCAATGTCTTTAAGCTCAATGCCATCAAGCAGTATACTGCCCTTGTAACCGCTGTCCGACGCCATCAATAAATTAAGTAAGGTGGATTTTCCGCTGCCACTGCCGCCAACGATGGCATAGGATTTTCCGGCTTCAAATTTTGTGGAAATGTTATGAAGGACTTCCTTTCCCTCCTCATAGCCGAAGCACACATTCTTTAATTCTATTCCATGACTTATCTCTGAAATAGTCTGGTTTCCGCAGGCTGTCGGATTTTTCTCCAATGCATCTGCCAATTTTCCCACCAAACCAAGTGCCGCCTTGCGGTTTGCAAGCAAGCCCGGAAGTACAGCCACAGGCTGGATTGTAAAATTCATAAGATTGACAAACAAAATCACAGTTCCTGCTGTAAGCCCCTTTCCGGCTGCTGCCAGATATGCACCTGCAAGAAAGACACTTAACTGTGCAAATATTCCTGTAACAGCACCAATCATGCCTACCATGACCTTAATACGTTCACGACTGAATTTTTGTTTCTCCAATGCCTGATTATTTTTCTTAAATAGCTCATAAATTTCTTTTTCCGCCTTGAAGCTCTTTACTACGGAAAATCCACTCAGACAATCGTGCAGTGCTGCCGTGAAGTTCCTGTTGCAGTCTGATACCCGGACTTCAGCCGCTTCCAGCTTTCCTCCTGTCAACAGGGAAGCTATGAGAGGCAGAATCGTTACACCTATCGAAATCACTGTCAGAAGAGGAGAGGTGCAGAACATCATTATGAGTGCACCAAAAAATGTTACCAGCATGGTAATCATTGAAAACTGCATGCCAAGATAATTGACCTCAATGCTTGTGGTATCATTAGTCAGTGCCGACACATACGCTGCCGTGCTCTCATCCCGGAAGGAAGAAATGCTCTTTCCCACAAGGATATTAAACGCATAATCCTTATACTGCTGTATGGCACGCTTAAGATAAAGCGGATGTGCTATATAATCCAGTAATATAATACCTACACACAAAATGATAAATCCAACGATTAATTTTAACAGCGCATATAATGGCAGGGCATTTTCCGCTCCCGATGCGGCATCGACCAGCTGCTGTGTGAACCACGACAAAATGAGATTTAAGGAGCCTGTTGCAAGGGCTGCAAATATAGAAATGGAAAAAGCTAAAATATTTCCTCTGTAAAACTGTGCTATGAGCTGTTTTTTTATGCTTCTCTTTTTCATGTTATTCTAGCCCCCTCCACAAATCAGTTAACTTCTCATTTTCAAACGAAGCAATAACATTCGCAATTCCAAGCATTGCAGTTGTACCCATATCGTCGTATACTTTTGCTTTCACCTTTTCCTTGCCACGTGCTCCGATAAATCTTATTGTATCTAGATCATCCTTAGAATTATCATCAAATTTAACCGCCAGCTTTTTAGCCCTAAGCAGCGATTCGTGTGCCTTATTGCTTTCTCCTGACAATAGCTGTGCACCTGAAAGACATGCGAGAAACACACATTCCATCTTATCAAAGTAGCTGACTTCTCCCTCATTTTTTAACCCGGAAATCATCTGTATTCCCCAAAGAATGATTTCCTTTGCTGCTCCATAAGCCTTCTGGTGACAGAACAGATTAAAGTAACCGATAACTGTGCGAATCAGTGCAACAACATGCTCTAAAAGTGCGTCAGACAGATAGGGCATTGCCTTTTCAATGTATCTGTCCTCGGATGCCATGGTCATACCTATAAGGTCGTTGTATATTCCACCTGCATTATGTTTTTTCAGCATGTCGACCGCCTTATCGACAGCACCAAGGCTTAATAAAACCTCTGCAATATGTCCACATAAAATGCTTTCATTTATATTAAAATCCGTATTCTGTGAAACCAGCAGCCTGCTGTTTTCATATAATTCCAATGCCCTTTTAAGAAGCCTTTCATCCTTTTTTTCTATTCCGAATGCCCTGTATAAGGCTGCACTGTTGTATACTATGTCAAAATTATTTGGATACTTTTTAAGGCTTTTTTCCGCCTCAGCCAGACCATCCATATTTTTTTCATGGCGATACTGCTTTAACCGCTCCACACTTTTTTCCAGATGATTGTCCTTCATCTCATATCCCAAAAGTACATCCACCGATGTGTCAAAAAAGTCTGCAAGCTCCATCACCATATTCAGCTCCGGCTGCGAAAGCTTGGCTTCCCACTTATATACCGCACCTGTTGTGACACCCAACACCTCTGCGAGCTGCTCCTGTGTCAGAGAGCGCTCCTTTCGTAAAACACGAATATTTTCTGCTAACCTATTTGTCATACTGTTTACCTCCTATATGACTCTGATTATAGCAGACCACCCGCTCTACTTGAACACACCATCCATACAATTTCGAGGTAGTTTTTTATACCACCAGTATTGTTACAGCTCAAGTCTCATAGAAATAAGTTCCTGATATCCACTGATTCTTGACTTAAAACCCTTTGGATTGCGTCCGTACTCACCCCTGTCAATTTACTTACCTCATTCACTGTCATCATTGCCATCTCCTCCTCTCGATAGGTATACTTTAAACTATTACGCAACGTAGGAGTCAATAACTTTTTGAAAAAAGCACCGCGTCAATCTCTGCCGCGGTGCCTGTAAATTCAAAATGATATTCAATTTGCACATGTGCATGATAACTATTCGTCATTATTATCAATCTTTTCAAACAATTTTGCCACATTCATTGTCGGTAAAATAATAGGTTCTCTACCCGAACTGCTTGTTATCATAGAAACCATACTCCTTAAATACGGAAACATAATGGCTATCGCATTTGTTTCCCACTTTGCCTCCCATTCCCCATTACATACAAACCTGCCAGCAATTTCAACAGTCAGTTTATATGTAGCATTAGCAATGTCGCCATCCTGTGAATAAAAAACATTAACTTCCAAATTCTCCTGAAAATCATTTGAAGAAAGCAACATATTGGATTTACTAAAATTAAAGTTGTATGCAACATCCCCCTCTGGAAATTCAAATTCAGGAGCACAGTTATAATGAATATTGACTAACCTGTATCCCAGAAACTGTATTACTGCCATATTATTTTCACTCATGCAACAAAATTCCTCCTCTCGGATACATCAAAAGACATACCTGAACGTGATGTAGCAATCGAACTAAAAGCATATGTTTTACTTGCACAATGTATTATTGACATCTGTTGAGTAGAGACATTTTTAGAACTATTTTTATTTTCATCAATCTGTCCATCTAAAATATGACTATCTGCACTGTGTTCAACAGCCTCCTGAATATTCTTCTTAACAGCCTGAATATCCATAGCATCGACATAGTTCTTAAAATCATTAAATAAACTCTTCATATCCATTAAACATCTCTCCCTTCTCTACCAACTTTATGTCTTTTATTATGGGCTTATTCGTATCAATACAAGCCATTATTACATTAGGTACATATGTTTTCGGAAACTGTCTTTCACCTTTATCAAACCTAAAACGACTTTCTTCTTCTAGCATTCCAAAAAACTGCGGACACCTAATAACCGATACAGAACGTAGCTTTCTGATTGTATCAAATACCTGTGTATCTGCCACAGCAGCGTTATGATACTTATATTCTGGGTCAACTGCTAATGATTTATTCAACATAATATATCTCATTTGATGAAAATATTCCAAACTTTCAGGATTGAATAAATCTAAATACTCCTCATCTTCACATTCAACCACCATACTGTGGTCTTGCCACTGTCATATTTGCATAAACTGCAAATTGCGGCAAAAGAACCAGCATCCAATATAATGCAGGTGGATTCTGATTCTTTCTAAATAGCCCCGCCTGTTTACAGCACAAATATACAACTATAAGATATAGCAAATGACAGCCTATCACTATCCAACGCATGCGCCCATACAGGATACCAGATAAATCAATACACCAAATAACCATTCATGTGCCATCCAGGGCTTATCACCAATGATCCAACTTCCAATACAGTTTTTTACCATACCATGTTGAACGATCCATTCTCCTGTCTTGATATGCCAGAATGCATCATTCATCTCAAATGATTGGTTTATCTTATACACGCCAACACAACAGATCATGAGAAAAATAACATATCCAAAATAATGAGAATAATGATTCAAATAATCTTTTATTTTAACTTTCATATTTATCCTATTTCTTATTTATTAGGATTCTTCGGCGAACTGTTCGGTGAAACAACTACCCATTCTCCTGTATTGGAATCTGCTGTAGGTCCTACAGTAAGTGTACCATCAGGATATGCCCATACCGTATCTGTAGGTGCTAATACATTTACATTCAATCTATCTGCCACACTATTAGCAATTCCGCTGTCAACAGCTCCGGCTCCACAGGAAACCAGTCGAATGTTTTTGCCTTCTAATCCTCTGTTCTTCATTATTTTTTCAAAATTTTTGGAGTTAATATCTACCCACGCGCCATTTGCATATATCTGCATTTTTCCATCACTCGATGCATGAATAATAACATCTACATAACCATCTACCGGTTTTGCCTTAGCTGCATACTCTCCAAACTTTTCGCCTTCTCCGGCTCCAACTAACATTACCTTGTCACCTTCTACTGCATTACTATCATCTTCTTTATCAGAAGATACCAGAGCTTGCGCCCCCCATGCCTTAGTCTTAGCAGTTTGGACAAAGCTAAATGTAATATCGTTATTAAGGAGATTTAGCAGTTTTACTTTATACTTGCAGATTAAAGTAATATCCTCAGTTCCATTAGTATAGATAGAAGAGCTGTTAAGATTCAAACCATCCAGACCATCTATCACTCCCATATCCCGAAGATTTCTATCGCAGTCAATTTCGTCATTTATCGTCAAATGTTTTACCATTAACCCCTTGGAAAGTGCTCCTGCAAAATATCCCTTGCCAATTTCAAATCCTTCATTTCCTGCTACTTTAACCAATGATTTGATCCACGCGGTCTTATCATCAGTCGAAGCAATTTCCTGAACTATATCTTTGACGTTACTGCCATCCTCTTTTATTTCTGATATTGTGTCACTAAGTTCTGAACCGCCTCTACCAAATTTCTGCAGAGATTTAATACCATCCGTTATACCGTCTTCCAACCCCTCTATTTGCTGACGCGTTTCGCTGGAATCAGCATAAACTTTTGCCTGAATATCATTCAACCCACTCAAACTATAGAAGTACAGATATTGTGACATTTCCTCCGCAGTCTGATTCAGTGCAATTCCAATTTTCGCCTGGGCAGTGCATATATTCACTATACTTAGCAGTATTACTATCAAAAACATAAATACAGATAAAGATAAAGTTGCCTCTATGACGACTGCTCCATTTTCCGCATTTGAAACTTTCTTTTTTCTAAACATATCTTTTACTTATCCTTTTTCCGGTTCTTTCTACTCCAAATGTCCAATCATCTATAACATCCGTTTTTACAAGGTCTATGTCCAATACATTATCTTCCTGTGCAAAGATTCGCAGTTTCTTCAACTCTCTGCGCTCATTTTGTCTTATAAACTCCAGTTTTTCAGATGTATTCAGATTAATGTCTTTTTTATAAAATTTCGCATTGCGTCCCTAAAAAGTCTACTTTTTCATTTACTATTTTAATTCCTATCCCTTCCTCTTCATCCCATTTTGTATCCAATAAAAGAATAACTACTCTATCCTCTTCTAATGGTAAATAAATAGATTGAAGCTTTACTAATTGTGCCATTTCACTTTTATTATGAATGATTGGTGCATAAATATCTGCCTGTTCCTCAAACATATTTCTATACTCTTGACACTGACTCTGGTAATAATCATATATCATATTTTCTATTTGATTTGTTAATATGCCTTTACTTTCGTTAAAATTTATAAATGCCTGCCTTTGGGTTTCTGCTATTTCTTCATCTTCGTTTCCTTCTACTGATAGCTCAACAACACATGCCTGTTGAAATAACACATATTCATATTTTCCCTTCCAAGTAACTTGAAAATACAAATCGCCAAAAATACTATCTTGTTTCATCTACTTTCCTCCTTTTTTATATTCAGAACAACCTCCCAAATGTTTAAATATAGGTGCATTTATGTTGGTTGGAACTAACTGTATTGTCTCAACATCATTTAGCTCATGCCATGTATAGTTATTTTCTTTCCGCCATTTCTCTATATCTTTAGCCGTATACACCTTTCCATCTGTACTCAATTGCTCTGCTAATTTTGCATCCGCTGATTTAAAATTATCTACACGTTTATCTGTCATTCCTGAAATTTTAACTTCTGCAACTGCAAAAGGTGAGAAATCTGGAATACCATTTTTATACTCTACACCCTTTACCCCATATTTATCTAAAATATCTTTAACTCTAGGATCATCTGAGATAAATACAGACTCTCCTCTCTCTTCTGTCCAATGTCCATTAGTACTGGAATTAGCTGGGCAGTTCTTAATTCTTTCTTCATATTTACTATTTTTAGGTACTACATCATACCCTTTTGTATATAATCCATCTTCATGAATTAAATTGAGAATAGGTGCATCCTTGCCGGAGCCGCCTGCAACGGCTTCGCTGGGGTCAGGTTTCTTCTCGCCATCTATAAACTTCTCAATTCGGGCATATGTATTATCAAGAGTAGTTAAAATACTCTGTCCTGTTTCCGTACGCTCTACATAGTCCACTGCCATATCTACGTTTCTGATAAACTCAGAAGTATCTATGACCGGTGTTTCCTCGTGGGCTGTCATGTTCAACAGCACTACGTCCTTAGAGAATATAAAGCGTATCGGGAATTTCAGTTGATAATTGACTGTGACTTCATACGTCTGATAGACAACGTAATTATGTACTTTATGTGTTTCTACCGTGATATTGGCAGGTGTCATTCCTGCATAGAAGCCGGTATCTTCTATTTCTTTGATTAATTCGCTCTTCTGTACATCCGATGCCGTTCCATAATCACTTATGTTAAATACATCCAGGTACCTGTAAAGTTCCTTTGTGACCTGTGTATCCCCCTGATTGGAGGTCGGTATCGTTTTATCAAATTGTTCCTGATTCGGGTCTGCAAATCTGGCTGCATAGGTGATCGCTTCCTGCGACACAACACTGTTGATCTTCGCCTTCAGGTAATACATATTACCCATATACAGCAGGAACATCAGGACAAAGAACATGATCGGGTAGACAAATGCCGACTCAATGATCAATGCCCCATGTTCTTTATGCAGCCATTTTTTTAATCGCTGTATTATTTTCATTCTATCCCTATGCAGCCAGAGACTGCTCCTTTTATTATGTCGTGTTTACTCTCAAAATGTCTGGCTGCTTACTGATTCACATAAGGGATATTGTTTTCAATGGCAAAGGACTCTGCGTAACTGCCTGCCGGGGTGTAGATCGTTACATTCTCTGACATATAAAACGCATATGGATCAATTTCTGTAACTGA
>DNFT01000109.1 GCA_003486385.1 Eubacterium sp.
GGGGTCTGACACCACTGTCCCAGCAAAAAAAACTTGTCTATCTTACCGCACTATGTTATCATATTACAATGCTTATTAAAAAGCACAAAAGAGTATATATACATTTTGAAAGACGAGGGGAAGTCATGAAAAATTTTATATCAAAGTATAAGCACGCGCTGCTTACACTGTACACACCGGTATATCTATTATGTTTTCAATATCTGGAACAGACAATCACAACTGAATTTACGGCGCTCAATTCACCTATTGATAACTTAATTCCATTTATACCTATTTTTATAATACCTTATCTGCTTTGGTTTGTCTATGTAGCTGGAAGTGCCGTATATTTTATATTTAATTCACAGCGTGATTTTATAAAGCTTATGAGTTTTCTGATTATCGGAATGACCGTTTATATTATTATCTGCTATATTTTTCCTAATGGGCTGTATGATTTCCGTCCGGCAGAGCTTAGGGATGACAATATAATCAACAAGCTTGTCGCATGGCTTTACCAGACGGACACCTCCACCAATGTATTTCCGAGCATACATGTCTATAACTCAATAGGAGTTCATGTAGCAATCAATAAATCCGATAAGATAAAGAGCCGTTTTATCAAAAATGCCTCTTTTGTGCTCTGTGTACTCATCTGCCTGTCAACAATATTCTTAAAGCAGCATTCAATAATCGATGTTGTCGGCGGCTGTGTTATGGGACGTATTGTATATATTCTGATATATAAAACCAGATTTGCAGAGTACGTTGACGAAAAAGCCTGGAACTAGTATTTATATTTATCATAAATCATACAAAATCATATTTTTCAATCAAAAAGCGTTAGCAATATTGACATCTCCGCAGAATCACCGGTACATGTCAATACATGCCAACGCTTTTTAGTATAAATAGTGTGTCTTAGTTAAATCCGATTATCTTCTGGAAAAGCCTGTAGCCTGCCCTCTGGACTACTCTTGCAGGCTTACCCTCCCAGCTTAGGGCAATTCCCATCAATGTGTGCTTAATGTTCTTATAGAGCTTAGGATTTTTCTCTTTAAGATACATCCACAGCTCATGCTTTTTCTTATAATTTCCTTCATCCTTCGAAAGGACACAGAACGCTGAGGATATTGTCATCATTATATTCACGTAGTTCTGCATGTACTTCATGCACGGACGTTCATCTATCGCATCATAATCAAAATAGTCAATCATAAGCTTATTGACTCTTATCTGCTGGTCTATTCTTTTAATCATGACTGCCTCGTTTACCGACTGGTCATCCCTGCCTATAAAGTAATGATAAAAAACCACATCCGTGTAATACATCCTCTTGACATAAGGAAGCGGATTAAAAATGAAGATATTATCCACATAAAATGTGTGCTTCGGCAGCTTAAGTCCACACTCCCTCAAAAGCTCAGTCCTGTAGATTACGGAATGCATGAGAATATACTGTGCAACCCTGAAGTGACCGACATCCTGCCATGTGAAATATTTATCTTTCGGCAATACATTATGATAGCTCATCACCTTCTTATGATGTGCCCCCTGCTTATCATACACAAAATTAGAAATCAGCATATCAAGCTTATCATCATCCGCAAGTGATTTTTTCATAATGTCCAGAAGCTTCCTGTACGCTTTTTTGTCAACCCAGTCATCGCTGTCAACAACCTTAAAAAAGGCTCCTGTCGCATTGGCGAGTCCCGTGTTTACAGCCTCGCCATGACCTCCGTTTTCCTGATGTACAGCTTTTACAATCGTAGGGTATTTTTCCGCGTATCCATCAGCAATCGCTGCCGTATCATCCTTGGCAGAGCCATCGTCCACTATAATAATCTCAACTTCTTCACCGCCCTCTAACAGTGAATTGATACACTTCTCCATGTATGCCTGTGAATTGTAACATGGAACTGCAATAGATAATATTTTACTATTCATACTCCTCGACTACCTCACTCTTTTTTTCCGGCCTGGTTCCGGCATTATAATTATATATATATTTCAATAGAAATACTGTAATTACAAGACATATTGCCATGGCTGCAAGCATCACGAAACCGTTTATAAATCCCTCAGGCATTAATTCCGTGATAAGCACGGAAATCAAATTGGCTCCAATGTGAAAAATAACCGGTGCCCAGATTGTCTTCATTTTTTCATAGACAAATGCCAGCATAATTCCAATTATAAAAGCATATACGAACTGTACCAGATTGCCATGGAATATACCAAAAAACGCCGCTGATACAAGTATTGCCGTCTTGGCACTGCATAAATCCCTCAGCCTTTTATATATCATTCCCCTGAATAATAATTCCTCAAGCAAAGGTGCAGCTATAACAGCGGATACTATTTCCATAAAGATACCGCCTGAATATATTATCTGCGAAACCTGCTGGTATTTAGGCGAAAAATACGCAAGTCCGCTGAGTGAAACTATGGCATTGACACTCACAGCTGCACTCATTCCAAGTACTGCTATAAGACACACATTCTTTATATCCAGACCGGTATATGAAAATCCCTGAAGCTGTATCCTCTTCCTGTCATCGCGCCTTAGCAGGATGGCAAACACAGGCATTAATACAAGGTTCGTAAGTGCCGTAATCAAAAGGCTGTATTTATTTATCAGCTGTGCAAGCTGTTCATTCATTGCGGTGATATCCGATGAAACTATAATATCCCCACTCTTTATCGCAAGTCTCGTCAATACAAGCATTGAGCCATACTGTACTACAAATGCAGCCACAAAATATATCAATACCGGATATACCAGCCTCCAGACTTCCTTCAATGTTTTTTTCAAAGCACTCTCCATTCCGCTGTCTATCTTATGATATCAGCTATTGCCTCAACACTTTCTGCGATAAAATCAGGATGCTCTGCTGTAAGCTCCTGCATTGAACCGTAACCGTAAGCAACCGCCATGCATGGGATTCCTGCCTCTTTTGCTCCGATAATATCATGCTTGCGGTCCCCGACCATTATCGGGTTCTTATGCGATAAGCCCTTCTCATCAAGCAGCTCAAAGGCATATTTGATGACATCGGATTTCCTTGTGCGTGTTCCGTCAAGCTCACTTCCGGCAGCCACATCAAAATATTTCATAAGGTCAAAATGTTCAAGCACCACTTTCACAAGCATCGTCGGCTTGGAGCTGGCAACGGCAAGCCTGATACCGCGGCTCTTAAGCCCGGCAAGCACCTTGTCAATTCCCGGATACAGCTTGTTCTCATAGACGCCTACAGGGTTGTATCTTTCACGATATTTGTTAACACACACTAACGCTGTTTTTTCATCGAGCTTGTACCTCTCCATAAAATGCTCCTTGAGAGGCGGTCCTATAAAATCCGTAAGATTATCAAGCTCCGGCTCATCTATTCCAATACCGGCAAGTGCATACTGCACGCAGGAGGTTATTCCCTGCTTAGGGTCCGTGAGTGTTCCGTCAAGGTCAAACAGCGCTGTGTCAAAAAGACCTTCAACAATCGGTGTCACATCCACAGGCTCCTCAAATCCAAAGTATCTGCCCTCATCCGCTGCCTTGGCAAGCTCCGGATTGATAGGAAGCTTTGCAAGTACAGGTACACCGATTGCCTCCGCCTCCTCATCAATATGGCTCTCGCCGAATATCTTCTCAGCCCTTCCACAATCCGGGCATCTGTAATAGCTGTAATTCTCTATTATTCCAAGCACCGGAACATCCATCTTGGCTGCCATATTGTATGCCTTCTTTACAATCATGGAGACAAGGCTCTGCGGTGAAGTCACAAGCACAATTCCATCAATAGGCAACGACTGGAAAACAGTAAGTGGGACATCCCCTGTTCCGGGCGGCATATCAACCAGTAGAAAATCAAGCTCTCCCCAGTATACATCCGTATAGAACTGCTTAACCCAGTTAGCAATAACAGGACCTCTCCATATAACCGCGTCATCCTCATTCTTCAAGAGAAGGTTCATGGAAATTATCTTTATTCCCTCCGCCGAACAAGGTGGTACGATTCCCTTATCATTCTCCTCACAGCGCTCTGCTACTCCCATCATGCGCGGTATGGATGGCCCCGTTATGTCGGCATCCATTATTCCGACCTTGTAGCCCATAGACGCAAGCCGGCGCGCAAGTGCACACGTCACAGTTGACTTTCCAACTCCACCCTTGCCGCTCACAATGCCTATAATTCTTTTAATATCAGAAAAGGCATTTCCATTTACAAGAAAGCTCTTCTTAACATCTGCGTTCATCATCTTCCTCCAAAATTCACCTATATTACTTTCGAAAAGTTTATACCAAATTATGATAACACAATTGTACATTTATTTCAAAACAAAAAGTATTAAAAATTATAATTGACAAAAATATCACAATTATGTATATTAAGCATTGCAGGCACGACCTGCCGCTAGGGGAACCCACATAGGTTGAGAGTGGCTGTAAGCCAGACCCTCACTACTTGATCCGGTTAATACCGGCGTAAGGAAGCACACTGTATGGCATTTTTGCCGCAAACTGATTCTCACCAAAGTAGGCCCCTCCTGAATTATATTTTTCATAGGAGGACTTTTTTATGTCACTTTTCTTCAATGCGGAGGATGGTTTCTATACCCTCACTACCGCCGGTATCATCGCATTCATTGTGCTTGCGGTTATTTTACTTGTTCTTGCCGCCTTTATTTCAAGCGGCGTATCCAAGGAAAAAAAGAAGCTCTTTTCGACCAAGCAGCTCGTATTCTCAGCAGTAATGCTGGCGCTCGGCTTTGCGACATCCTATGTGCAGCTTATCAAGATGCCATGGGGCGGTTCGGTAACACTTTTTTCCATGCTCTTTATAACCCTTATAGGTTACTGGTATGGACCTAAGATTGGTCTTACCTGTGCATTTGCATACGGAATCATGCAGTTCTTACAGGGTGGCGGAACCTACATCCTCTCACCTATGCAGGCATGCCTCGATTACTTCTTCGCGTTTGCAGCACTCGGTGTATCAGGCTTCTTTTACAAGAAGAAGAACGGACTTGTGACAGGTTATATCGTTGCCATTCTCGCCCGCGGTCTTTTCCACACAATCGGCGGTTATATATACTGGATGGATTATATGCCTGAGTCTTTCCCTTCAAGCCTTGCCGCCATATATCCTATCTGCTACAACTACGCATACATACTTCTCGAAGGTGTTGTAACTGTTATCATTCTCATGCTCCCGCCTGTAAAGAAGGCTATGAGCTATGCAAAGCGTGTAGCAACAGAGCAGTAATTGTGATTATGCACAAAAGTTATCTGATAAGTTAAAAAAATTAAACAAATATATGTATTGAAAAAAAGGAAGCTTCCCATTATCCTATATATAGAGCTGTGTTCACAGCCTTTATATAGATTTTAACAGAATTTTGAGGAGCTTCCTTTTATGTATAAAAATAACAATAAGTCCCATTATTTTTTCAGGACTTTTCATAAATTTTTCTGTGTGCTGTCGTCCTCGACAGTACTATTTGCGTTGTCCGCATGCCAGCGGGACAATTTTCCTGTCTCAGGAGATATGACAACCCCGGAGGCAGAGGTGCCGTTCTCTTCCGAATATACTCCGGATGCGGTATATCATAACGATACTTCAATTAACGAAAACGGCACCTCCACTGAAGAATCATCAATTGAACCATCCCACGAAATACCCTCAGATATTACCTCTGAAGCTTCAACCGAGAGCTCTGACGAGAATTTAACCGGATTTCCAAACGAAACCTCGAATGAAGCTATGACTGAAAAATCAACGGAAGTTACAGATAATACCGCTTCCGATGCTTCGGAAAATACTGCCAATGAAACTGCAGCCCGGAACTTAGAAAATCTTGAGCGACTCAACAGTACCTACGGCATAAATATACGCTATGGCAATTCCGTTGTATGGAGCTATAACACATCGGGTACCGGAATAACCGATGAGGAGCTTATCGCCTCCAGGCTTGCATTGCTTGAGGGCTGTCTTAGGCAATACCCTCCCAGCTTTTTTTCGGACCTTAACACATACTCACCGATAACCATCAACCTGATTGATACACTCGGCGGTGCAGATGGTTATACTGACGGAAGCCTGAACAGTTCAATACAGATTGCACTAAGCTGTGACAACTCAGATTTATACTTCACGCTTGCATTCCACCATGAGCTTTTTCACTTCATTGAGTACTGTATAAGATATAATTTTGATAATGCCGATGATATTCTGGATACCGACCCATATACCGATACCGCACTGTACGGCACTGACGATTATCAGGGAACCATCTACAGCATTGACACAGACATTTACAATCAGTATTTCACATCCGTTTACGGCAAAACTAACCGTCTTGAAGACCGCGCCGAATTATTTTCCTTCTACATGGGAAACACTACAAAGGAGTGTATGCGCCGCCAAGACACCCCAATCAGTCTTAAGATGAAGAAACTTGCGGCTGCGATACGCCTCTGCTGCCCTTCACTTGCAGACTACGAGGACGGAAGCCTTCCTTGGGAGGAGAAGATTGCGTACTGAATAAAATCTGCGATACACAGTTATCAACGCGGATTCGGGTGTCAAAACATGCATAATTAATCTATGAGTGTATAACGTATTATATTTATGCATATCAGCTCCGTTGTCCGAAGCAAGATGTTCTAAGAACTCTGAAATAGGCTTTCTAAACGTCCGCCACCGAAGCAGGCATACATCCTTGTATGCATTGCTTCTGAACCGGCATCCGTGCCGGTTCAGGCTAGTATGTGAACAGAGTTCTAAGAACA
>DNFT01000110.1 GCA_003486385.1 Eubacterium sp.
AACCCGTTAGAATTTTCAGGGTTGTTTTACTGTTCAGTTATCAAAGAACCTTGTCGCTTTCTGTGAGTTCTTGTCGTTCTCAGCAGTGAAAGCTTATTCATATTAGCATAATCAGTTTTATTTGTCAAGAACTTTTTTAACTTTTTTTCAAAACCTTGTCTAACCACTCTGTTCCCAGGTAAGTTATAAGTTCCAAACCTAATGCCGGACAGATGAACCTCTTTATCAGAAGTCACTGCCTTAACTGATTTCCTCTCGTTGAGGACGTGTTATATAATAACATGTCACCGGAGGGTTGTCAACAGTTTTTTTAAGAATTTTTTCTTTTTTCAAAAAACTGTTTACAATTCATTCCGGATTGCTTTCGCGCACCGGACGTCTTGCTAATGCCTTGTTTTTCAAGGCTTGTTCATACTAACATATTATTCCAGATTTGTAAAGCTTTATTTTAAAGTAAGTTTTTGGACGTATTTTGCTTGAATTGTTTGAATTTTCTGATTTTAGAAAAAATATCAATCAGCTATTTTTTTCACCACCTTAAATCAAAAAAAGGTGCGGATAACAGCAACACGTCACTGCCATCCACACCTTTTATAGAATTGTTGTACCCGTGTCAATATGTGCAATCTAACTGCATAACGCAAGCACAGCACATACATGTTTACCTGCATTTACACCTACATACTCAATTTCACATGTCAACATGTATATACTACCTATTTGCATGCCTGCATATCTGTCATGCATATACACCTCTACTTGCTCACAACAGAGTCAACATTGATAAGCTCATAAGGTTCACCCTCTGCGCCATTTACAGACACATTGACAAGCTTAAGATTCTTGACGTTGGCTGCCACTATTCCACGCTTGCTGGAGGCATCACAGCCAAGCATCATTGCTGCCACTCCGGATTTAGCGTCCTCTGCGTAATCAATATGGACATTCTCCATTGTAACCTCAGCTATCTTCTGCTCCGGAAGTCCATATATATATGCTCCTGCCACATGACAATTATGACACTCTATATTCTTAAACGTAAGTCTGTCTATTCTTGGTGTTCTGTCATCCACCGGCAACGGATTCTTGCTGCCGACATACTCTGTCTTCCCATCCGGATCACAGAAATAGAAGCTGTTGACAACAAACGGTGTCATGACATTGTCCATCTTGATATTCTCAAATGTTATATTATCAAGCACAGAATCCTTGCCACGGCCTCTTCTTGTCTTAACCCTGAGGCCTCTGTCCGTATTTAAGAAAATGCAGTCCTTGATTTTTACATCGTGCACACCGGCTGCAATCTCACTTCCCACAGTTACTGCGCCATGGCCATCACGCATGCATGACTGGCGTATAAGCATGTCTGAGGTAGGAACCTTGTGTTTCCTGCCCATATAAATCTTGCCGGACTTAATGGCGATGCAGTCATCACCCACTGAAAAATACACACCGACAATCTCAACCCCTGTACATGATTCAGGGTCAAGTCCATCCGTATTGTGTGAATTTGCAGGATTAATCACCTTCAAATCAACGAATCTGATATTATCCGTAAAATACGGATGTAATGTCCATGACGGTGAATTTGTCACCGTCACGCCATGAAGCAGGACATTCTTGCAATGGCTTATGAACACAAGCCTTGGTCTCCATGCAATCTTTCTTATCTTAGCGTCCTTCCACCAGTTGTCAAAGCTTGCACAGCCATCTATTGTTCCTTCACCTGTGATTACAACATTCTCCACATTGATTCCTGTTATGATTCCCGTGAAGCAGTCAAGAGGATTTCCCTCCCAGGTGCCAAGGTTATACTCATCCTTCTCATCGTAGCTCTGTATCATTCCCGGAAGTATTCCGAATCTCTCTCTCTCGGTAAATGCAGAAAGCACCGCATCCTTTGCAAGGTCAAGTACAAGATTGCTCTTTAAGAAAAGTGTTGTTATCTTGTACGTTCCAGCCGGCACGTACACTCTTGCGTTCTCCGGACATGCCATGATAGCAGTCTGTATAGCCAAGGTGTCATCATGCTCACCATTTCCATAGGCACCAAAATCACGCACGTTGAGTGTAACGTACTCAAAATCAGTGTGCACGCTCAGGCTGCCCTTGTTTGCCTCATTTCTTGTGCCGGCATCGCCTGCCTGTGCACTCTCCACTACCTCAATATTATAGTCCGTGCCCGGCAGAAGACCATATATAGATGTAATTACACGATTGGTTGACTGTGTGTACACTCCATTTATATATATATCGTAGTTATTGACATCCGTATAAAAAATGCCGGTATCTTTAAGCTCTATGCAGACATTTCGCGATGTCTTTGCAACTAATCCAAGTTCCATTTAATCTCCATTCTGCAGGTGTTCTAAATTAACTCCTCGTTAATAACCGCTATGCTGCACCTGCCCGCATACGGCATCAAAATCATATATTAAATCAAGGATGAAATTCATATATTAATCGTCATCCCATAATTTTCAGCTATCCGGCTATATATGCCTGATGCTTTCCATCCTAAACAACCCTTCACCGTTAAACCAGATGTCTCTCTTAAGCTATATACGCCTCATACTTCTCAGCAAGCACAACCTTAAGTGCACATGCCTTTAATAAAGCAAGGGACATAACCTCATTCGCCTCCTGATTGCAAAAAAGCGGAACATGCTCTGCTCCAACGCCGGCAGGCATCCTGTTCACACGCTGCCATGCTGCGTTCACAAGCTTCTTAAGCTCATCGCGGAAAATGTCTACCAGTGAACGGTAGAGCTCATATACAGGCTGTGCTATAGCTGCTATCGCATCAACAAGTGAGAGCATGAACAGCGCCTCCTGCATTTCATCCCTGTCCTGTTCCTTAAGAGCGGCAAATCTGACAGTAATGGCATGATAGTGTTCCTTTCCGCCAAAATAAGTCTCATAATTCATGTCAAAAGCAAGCCCCATATTCTTATCAGACTTCTCAAGCGCTGTAATAATGTTCTTATACTCCTCATCACCTGTTATGGCAAATGCGGTATATAAAAGATTCTGTGCAGACGGATACTCGAAGCCGTCAACTGTCGCCTCCGCCTCCTTCATCTGCTCTGCCTTGCTTACTATAAGCTTTCCAAGCTCCTCCTTCTGTGCATTATCCGATGAAAGAATGTTGTATTCCCATACAGCACAGCTCACTATAACTCCCTCTGCAGGTCCCATCTTGTCAACAGGCATATCCCGCAGCTTCTCAATAATCTCATTCGTTGTCATAATTCATCTTCCTTTCAACTTTTTAGAAATCTATTTTCGTTTCATATATTGGTGCCGTTATATATTTATCCAAAAAAAACTCAGTAACCGGTTGCATACAGGCTTGTTCTGACAGTTACGTAATGCCGGCTATCAAATAGCTTATTAACCGCGCCGTGTCATACATGCTTATTCTAACCAGCCTTGCCCGATACTATTAATCGATAAGCAGTGCCGCATCCTCTTTCACATCATCCGGATTCACCAACATGTCGCGGTATGGACTTGAAAGCTGTGCTATTCCTGCGGCGATAAGCTCTGCAAATGCAACCGCCCCCGCATATTGAAGATGTGTATTGTCTGTCTTTCCATCAGGGAAATTAGGAAATTCTCCAGGTGCCAGATGCATGAACCACTTGCGGCTGGCCATGTCCCCAGCCTTCTCTATCTTCCTGCGGCTCATTGTGCACAGGTCAATCACCGGCACGTCGCACTCTCTGCCGACCTCCAACATTGCTTGAGGGTATGTAAGGTGTGTATTATCCACCAGCTTCCCCTCCTCTGCGAACAAGCGTCTGTACAGCGGTGTGATTAGAAGCGGATATGCCCCTGCATTACGCGCGATATCTATGAATGTTCTGAGATTTTCCTTAAATGTAGTCTGCGGATCTGTATATCTTAACGGGTCATTCTTCTCATCATTATGTCCAAACTGGATAAAAAGGAAATCGCCTTTGCGGATATTCTCCTTGATAAATTCCAATCTTCCCTCATCTATGAAGCTCTTCGTGCTTCTTCCGTTTTCAGCACGATTGACAATAAGTATCTCCTTCTTCACAAATAACGAAAATCCCTGTCCGATACCACACTGCGGATAGCTTGTAAAATCATTCTGCTTCACCGTTGAATCCCCTGCCCAGAAAATTCTAGGCATTTCCGACAATAATTCCATCTTATATTCCTCTTTTCTTTTCCAACCGGTTCTGTCTTAATCAGTACTCCTCATTCATACTGTTCTCATCACTTACCCGGTTATAATATTATTTGAATCCTTAGTCCGCTGCAAGCTCAATGTCATTCGTATCATGCCGCCTTATCAGGCTTGCAGCAATTATAAAAGCAAAAATAGCGTATTAATCTGTCTTATGACAATTTTTCCGTATTTTTGTACCACATACATTGTTATTTTACTACATTTACATTGATTTTTCAATCTCCGTGCTAACTTTTATCGACAATTTAATGCTCCTGAAGTTATGTTATTTTTATATGGTAATTTTATATATGTTTTTATTCTTAAACATAGCCTGATGTAATGATGTTGAGGTCGCAGCCTTCCCACCGACAGAGCGGATCGGGGACTTTACCCATTAAAAACATATGCCACAAGGTACACAACGAAAAAAGGGTTCCGGGGGACATCCCCGAAACCCTAAGCTTTATATCACACAAATTATGCGATTCCTATTACGAAATCACTCTTTTACGGCACCTACGTTGATACCCTGTACAAAGTAATCCTGGCAGAATGGATATAAAATCATGAATGGAATGATAGCCACAATAACGGCTGCATTCTGAAGTGCATTCGTAGAAATAGTATCATCTGTAGGAAGGTCACTATCCATAACCATACTACGCAGCTTCATCTGGAAGTTAAATAACTTATTGTTAGTTACATAAATCTTGAAGTTGGTGTAATCGTTCCAGTAGGTAACTGAAAACATAAGTCCAATAGCTGCAAGAGCTGCCTTTGAAAGAGGAAGAACGATTGTGAGGAAGGTTCTCATCGGAGAACATCCATCAATCTCGGCTGCCTCGAAAAGTGACTCAGGAATACCCTCAAAGAAGTTTCTCATGAGCACAAGGTTATATACGTTGATACCAAGCGGAAGGATAACTGACCACAATGTATCTGTTAAGTGCAGATTCATCATAACGATGTATGTAGGAATCATACCGCCTGAGAAAAGCATTGTGAAGAGAAGTAACCATGAGAACAAGGTTCTGCCCGGCATCTCCCACTGAATAAGTACATAAGCTCCCAATGTTGAAAGGAGAAGTCCTAAAAATGTACCTGCTACTGTTACAAGTAATGAAACAAGGAATGGTCTGTAAAGAGTCACACTGGTCACAATTGACTTATAGGCTGAGAATGTAAACTTCTCAGGCCAGAGTCTAAGACCATATCCTGCTGCTGAGTCGAATGAGTCGACAAGCACCTTCACAAGCGGAAAAAGTATCAGCAGTGAAATAATGATAAACAAAATTGTATTAAAAACTGCAAAAGGAGTAATTTTGTTCTTCGGTTTTACATAAACATATTTCTTTTCATCTTCCATTATCGATTACCTCCTTAAACAATTCCACGACCGCGCACCTTCTTGGATGCGTAGTTACATATCAATACAAGAATACAGCTTACAACGGATCTGAAGAGACCAACCGCTGTTGTATAACCGTATGACGGAGTACCTGAACCGAATGTCTGACGATATGTGTATGTCTGAAGAACATCTGCCTTAGGTCTTACTGTATCGTTATACAATACGAATACTGACTCGAAAAGGTTCATAACCTTAGCAAGGTTAAGAATAAATACTGTAATAATTGTATTAGCAAGAGCAGGAAGAGTGATGTATCTCATTCTGTTCATTCTGTTAGCACCATCGATCTGAGCTGCCTCATAGAGGTCAGGGCTGATTCCTGAAAGTGTTGCGAGGAAGAGGATTGTTCCCCAGCCTGTATCCTTCCAGATATTGATTATAAAGTATACCGGTCTCCAGTTAGAAAGTGATGTAAGGAAGCTGACCGGCTTATCAACAAGACCAAACTTTAACAGGAGTGCATTCACAACACCTGTTGAGGAAATAACTGCGTTACCGGCAGCATCAACTACAGCCTGTCCTGTTGCAGGATCCATAACTGTAACCTGTGACTCTGAAAGAATCATCTTGAAGAGAGAAGCAACAACTACCCATGACATGAAATGTGGAAGGTAGATGATTGTCTGAACCGTCTTCTTGAAGTGGATATTCTTCATCTCATTGAGAAGAAGCGAGATGAGAACTGCCATAAATGTATTAAGAATTAACTTAATGATTGAGAGATACAGTGTGTTGGTAAACGCTGTCATGAACTGCTGGCTCTTAAGCTTACCTAACTCTGTAAGTCCGAACATGTTAACGAAGTTAGCTATACCTGAATAGTAAGGCTGAAGACCTGACTTATACTCTGTAAAAGCATATCTTAAACCTAACATAGGTAAATAGTTAAAAATAACAAGGAAAACCAAAACCGGTAAGAGCATTACATAGAACCATCTGTAGATGTACATTCTTCTCCAAATGCTCTTGGAATTTCCCAGGAAATGAGGATCTACCTCAGGCTTTTTCTTTAACTTATAAACGTCAAGGAAAACACCTGCAACACCTACGATTGTACCGATAATTACAATCGGGAGGCCAAGTCCCACCTCCATATTAGGGGCTCCATGCCAACCGCATGTATTGTTATATGCTACACCAAATACTACAGCTGAAAGAACAGTTGTAATAATTGAAATTTTTTCATACTTAACCGCACAGAGGATAATGGACGCTGCAAGAAGTGCCATAAATAAATACCATACCCACTGATGCTCATAGTTCATCATACCGAACGAGTTGTAATAATCTACTACCTTGTACCCCAATGCCGCATCATACTTCATTGCAGGGGTTAATTTGTCATAATCTGAATTCTGAATAAACGGAAACATACCGCCAACAAACGAAATAACCGCACCAGCTATTGCAATAGGTCTTATGTTGCGCTCCTCGCGTCTTACCTGCCATCCACAGCCCGGGCATTTCTTCGCCTTCTTAGGTATCTCGGTTCCACATGCTTTACATAACATTAGCAATACCTTCCTTTACGAAAAATGTATAGTTATTTGAAAAGTTGCCGAAGCAACAATTATTTAGATTATCAACGCCTTTACCTTGAAATACTGCCGGGAACCTGATGGCTCCCGACAGTCCCATATCTTACATAATTAATTATTCTTGAGCCACTCGCAAATAACTACCAGAAGATAATTAGTTGTTAAATGAATCTAATACTGACTGAGAAAGTGCTCCACAGTTAGCCTGATACTCAGCAATAGCCTCAGCACCTGTCATCTGTCCCTGAGCAACAGCTGCGATAAGTCTTGTCTTCTCGTTCCAGATTGTTGACTGGTTCTCAAGAGACTCATCTGTAGCGTTCATCTTAGGAGCGTACTTAGAATTCTCGTTGAAGATGCTAAACGAATTACGAGCTGCTTCTGTTGTAGATGTACCGGCACCTGGGTCTCCATCCGGGTAAACTGCTGAATCGAAATCAGCAATCTTTAACTGTGACTCGAAAAGGTTCTTAGCAGTCTTAGATGACTTACCATCTCTTGCAGCAGACTCTGTAAGCTGGAATACGAACTTGCCGTCATCACCGACAACATAGTGTGTACCCTCTACACCGTACTGCCATAATGTCTGAACCTCACCACCATCAAGAATCGGATCGATGAAATACTTGAATACGCCTTCCGGATTCTGGCATGCTGATGTAATACAAATCATAGGAGAAAGTCTCTCTGTGTAAGCACCAACCTCAGCGATTGGCTTAAGTACCCATACACCTTCATCCCAGCCCTTGTTAGCAAGCTTGTCTGTGATTGTCTGTGCCCATGTACCAGCCCAGTATGTGAATACTGATGTTGAAGTTCCCTCATAGAACTTATCACGAACCTTGGATGTTGAAGGGTTGCTGAAGATATCTGCATCGAGGTATCCCTCACTGACGCCCCATGCTAATCTGTCAAGAGCAGCAGCCATAGCGTCTGTTGTGAATCCATCTACCCAAGCGCCTGCTGTCTCATCATAGTAGAAATCAGGGTAAGCGTCCTGATAGAACTCAGGAAGGTAGTTTACATATGGAGCCTCACCTGTTACAAGACCTGCAGCAAGAATCGGAGCAGCACCTGTAACATTCTTAAGAGCTGCTAAGAACTCCTGATACTCAGCCCATGTTGTCGGAAGAGTATCCTCTGTGTAGCCAGCCTGCTCAGCAAGAGCCTTGTTAACATATGTAACACAGCCGCCGCCACGAGCCGGATACATACCATAGATGCCTTCTTCTCCATCCGGTCCCTTAGTTAACCATGTGTTGATAACTGAATCAGCATATGAGTTAAGTCTGCCTGAGTTAGCAATCTCAGAATTATTCCAGGCATCTGTCATGTTCCAGAGGTTACCCTGTGCAGCATAGGATGCATAGAAGTTAGATGGAAGAACAACTACATCTGCAAGTGTTTTCTTATCGTTAAATGCGATACCGATCTGATCAGCATAACCGCTGTGGTCAGGACGTACCCACTCGATCTGAATGCCGAGCTTCTCCTCTAATGCTTTGTAGAATGCCTCAGCATAGTTGTCGCCCTCCTTGAAGATTGTTCCGTCCCACATAACCTTAATTTTCTCCGGCTTAACAATCTCAGCCTGCTGGGTAGTAGTCTCCTCGGATGAAGTTACATCTGTTGTAGAATCTGTTGATGTTGTCTCTGTGGATGTTGTCTCCGGAGCAGTTGTAGTGCTGTTGTTGCCTGTTGCACTGTTACATGCTGTCATAGAGAGTGCCATAGTAGCTACAAGTCCAAGAGAGACAGCCTTTTTTGTCATCTTTTTCATTGTAAGAAATGACCTCCTTTAAAAAAAATAAAGATAAATGATTGTTACAAGATTCCCCCCATTAAGAGTTATAATCTTGTTCCTCAATTAGCATTAGTAATAATTCTAATTTCGGTACATTCATACTACCACATTTTATACAAAATATACAAGTACTATTTTTATTATTTTTAATTTTTTTCTTCATAATTTTTAACGATATATTGTTTTGTATTGTTTAATGTTGTTTTGTGTATATATTATGTTTGTTTCTAGCTAAAAGCAACATGTTGATTTTACATTTAGTATGTAAGCGTTTCCACATTTTATGTCAGTTTTGCATAATTTTCACCAAAAACAGGTAATATTACTATAAGAACAGATAAATTCAGTCTTAAAATAAAGCTACTACTTTCATTTCAGGTGTGGTATAATTGGAAACTATGTTAATTAAATATCAAAATACTTTTATCTGTGATAGTTATTTACATATCTGACCCATTGTTTTATCATTAAATAAACTATCCTTAATAATATATCTGTACAAATATGCTGGAGGTATTTATGGAATTCTTGTATTTTCTCGAGAGCATCAGAAACGGGGTGCTCAACATTTTCTTTATTATATGTACATCCTTTGGTGAAGAGCTGGTGCTCATCAGCCTGTTCGCCATAATATACTGGTGTATCAATAAGAAGCTTGCATACAGAATCGCTTTTTCATATTTCATGTCGGGAATTGTTGTCCAAGGACTTAAGATTCATTTCAGGATTGAAAGACCATGGGTGATTGATCCGGATTTCAAGCCGGTTGAGGCGGTCATGGACACGGCGACAGGCTATTCATTCCCAAGCGGCCACACCCAGAGTTCTGCCAGCCTTTACAGCTCTATTGCATTCCACTTTAAAAAATGCGGCGTGTACGTCATGTCCTTCGTACTTATCGCACTTGTTATGCTCTCGCGAATGTATCTCGGCTGCCATACACCTAAGGATGTGCTCGTAAGCTTTGCTGTAACCCTGCTTATAAGTGCTGCGGTGAGCTTTATATTCGACAATTTCAATTCGACACCCGGCTCAGATATGCTCGTATCACTGCTGATATTGATATTGTCCGCATTCCTTTTCGGCTATTCTTACCACCTTGTAAATACAGGAGCAACAACCGATGTCCTTGCCATGGATGGTTTCAAGGCAGCCGGGGCGGGCATAGGCTTCTCTGTCGGCTGGTTTATCGAAAAGCACTATATCAGATTCAATCCTAAGAACAGCCATATTGCATTACAGATATTGAAGGTTGTACTTGGACTTGCAGGTGCCCTCGTCATCAAGAGCGGACTCAAGCTCTTGCTTGGAAACACAATGATATCCAATACAATCCGCTATGCCATCGTTGTATTATGGATTGCGGTTGCATATCCGCTTATTATAAAGAAGTTCTTCAAAGAAAATTAACCTCGCATGCTTTCCGTGAATTAATTCAGACTGCATGACACACAGCAGACAAGGTCATGGTTTTAATATGCTGCAATTAAAACCATGACCTTGTCTCTCTGACATCTTAAATTATTGCGGATATTATTCCTGAGTACTGCCCAGCACTGTTTCTCTAAAGCTCCTCTTCTATATCTATGTTCTTTTCTTCACTTATCTGCGCCTTTCCCGATGTTATATCGGTGGCTTCCTTTATAACTCTTTCTCTCATATCCTCCGGGATGGTGATTATAAGGCTTACATCCGCCGCATATATTATGTCCTCAACCGTCCAGCCGTTCTGTGCAGCCGTATACTGGATTTTTCCTGCTCCTGAATAATCTGTTGTGACAGTTATCCTGCTTCCCTTAGTCCGTCTTGCCAGCGTGCTGTTGTCAATTGCATCCAGGGAGGCTTTCTGGTATGCCCTCACAAGCCCGCCTGTCCCTAACAGGGTTCCGCCGAAATATCTTGTAACTATTATTATACAATCATGTATTTTCCTGCCTGTAAGCACTTCCAATATAGGTTTCCCCGCTGTTCCTGACGGCTCTCCGTCATCAGAAAACCTCATAAGCTCATTATTCCCACCCAGGACATACGCATAGCAGCTGTGTCTGGCGTCCCAATATTTTTTTCGTGCCGCTTCTATATAAGCCAGTGCCTCCTGCTCATCACTGATTCTGTATGCCGCTGCAAGAAAGCGCGATTTTTTTTCCTCATAATAGCCTTCCCCGCCTTTTTTTAAAAAGATTACACTATCTGCCATAATTTCTCCTGAATATTCCATACTTAATTTAGTGCTTAAGCTGTCACTGCATCGCACGCACTTTATTTTCCTTTAAGAGCTTAAAACCAGAATAATATGTAAAAAATCAATTGTAAAGAAATAATTTGCTTTATTTGAAGAATGTTTTTTGCTATAATATAGAAATCGGAGGTTATTCACTATGAATTATGGTTCAAAACAGATACGGAAAAAGATAAAATCTCTGCGCTCTCCTTATGAAAAAATAGGCAGGAAGGCAGTTGTGCTTTTTTTTAAATTAATCACTGTATGCATTGTGGTCTGCTTTGTCATGCTGACCTGCGTAGGGCTGGGAGCATTCACCGGAATCATCGAGACAGCACCTCAGATTTCACTGGATGCCGTATCCCCGCAGTGGTACCAGTCATATATCTATGACAGCAACGGCAACAAGGTCGAAACCCTTGTCGCATCGGGTTCAAACAGAATCGAGGCAAGTATAGACGATATGCCGAAGCATCTTATAAACGCATTTATCGCAATTGAGGATGCCCGCTTTTACTCACACAACGGAATTGATCCGCAGGGCATCGTGCGCGCTGCATACAAGACAATTAAGAACAAGTTCAAGAGCACACAGGGAGCAAGCACCATCACGCAGCAGCTTATCAAGAATAATATTTTCTCTGCTGAGAGTGAGAACGGTCTTGTAGACACCTTCAAGAGAAAATTTCAGGAGCAGTATCTGGCTCTTATCCTGGAGCAGAGTGTTGACAAGGATACTATCCTGCAGAATTATCTGAACACAATTAACCTGGGCAATAACAATCTGGGTGTTCAGGCTGCCGCACAGAATTATTTCAATAAAGATGTGTCTGAGCTTACCATCTCAGAGAGTGCTGTTATTGCAGCAACAACATCGAATCCTTACAAATACAATCCTGTCCGTTTTCCTGAAAACAACAAGACCAGACGTGCCATCGTCCTTAAGAATATGCTCGATCAGGAGCTTATAAGCAAAGCCGAATATGATGAGGCACTGGCCGATAACGTCTATGACCGTATAATGAATGTGAAGAACACGTCGACCGGTTCGACCGCATATTCATATTATACCGATGCCCTCATATCCCAGCTCATGCAGGATCTGATGAATCTTAAGGGCTATACGCAGACTCAGGCATACAATCTTGTATACCGAGGCGGACTGCAGATTTATTCATGCGAGGACAGTGAGCTTCAGAAATATGCCGAAAGTGCGGTAAACAATCCTGATTATTATTCAGGGCGTTACGATTTCACTCTCAGATACCGGATCCAGATAAAGGACAAGGCTGGAGATCACCACAGCTATACCGAGAACTCCATACTGAATTTTTATCAGTCAACTCTCGGCATTTCTGGCTTCACTCTCCTTTTTTCAACGGAATCCGAAGCACAGGAAGCTATAAACAATTTTAAATCATATATACTTAAAGAGACAGAAGGCACAGTTGTGGATGGTACCGAAAACATAACATATACCCTTGAACCACAGGCCTCCTTCGTTCTTATAGAACAATCAACAGGTTATGTAAAAGCACTTGTGGGAGGGCGTGGCGACAAGACCCACTCACTGGTTCTTAACCGTGCTACCGACTCAACTCGTTCACCGGGTTCAAGCTTTAAGCTCCTTACTGTATATTCACCTGCACTTGATACAGCCGGGATGACACTTGCCACAGTGTATGATGACGTGCCTTATCTGTATTCTACAGGCAAGCTCGTAACCAACGTCGATGACGAATACCATGGTCTTATGACAATTCGTGAGGCGATAACAGTTTCACGAAATGTACCTGCCGTCAAGATTATTACTGATATTACACCTGAGCTTGGCTACAGCTACGCACTCAGCTACGGCATTTCTACCCTCACGCCTGAGGAGCAGCATTATCAGGCAATTGCTCTTGGTGGTATAACCAATGGTGCAACCAACTACGAAATGACCGCCGCATACGCAGCCATTGCCAATTATGGTGTATACAATGAGCCTAAGCTCTACACAAAGGTGCTCGACCATGATGGCAACATTCTCATAGATAATACCGTAGCAACAAGCCACCGTGTAATAAAAGAATCCACCGCATGGCTTCTTGACAGTGCACTCAGGAGCGTTGTGACGGACAATATCACCTTCCTTGACAGCAAGAATATGTATTATGCCGGAAAATCAGGTACGTCACAGCTCAACACCGATAAATGGTTTATAGGCTTCTCTCCTTATTATACTGCCGGAGTATGGATTGGAAATGATGACAGTACTCCTGTCAACACCAACTACTATACAATGCCACAGCTTAATATCTGGAAAGATATTATGGAGCACGCACACGAAGGTTTAGAATACACTGAGTTTCAGAAGCCATATAATATAGTGGAGGCTGAGGTCTGCGCTTCATCCGGTAAGCTTGCCATACCGGGACTGTGTGACAGCGACCCTAGAGGAAGCCAGGTAATTAAAGAATATTTTGAGGACGGTACAGTCCCTACAGAAGTATGTGACGTCCATATTCAGGTCACGATGTGTAAGGATTCAAATAAGATAGCAACAGACAGCTGTCCTCCGGAATCACGCTTTAAGGCAGTATACATCAAGAAAGATTTGTCACTCATTCCTAATATCGACCAGTATATTGTGACAGATTTAGGTTATGTAATCACCCCTGATAAGCTGAATGACGAGTGCGATATTCACTCACATTAATCACTCAAAAGCACCATAACAACATGCTTTTAAAAATATAAGCAAAAGAGCTTCTGTGATAATAAGGCACGCCCTGCATTATGCATGCCCACAATTATCATGGAAGCTCTTTTCATTCTTTTCCGGCGCTTATCTTTTCATCTTAGGATTAGTGAACAATGAGGCAATAAATCCAAATATAAGTGCTCCCGAAATTCCAACTGCACCTGCCTTAAAGCCTCCCTTAAATATTCCCAAAAGACCTTCAAGGTCAACAGCCTCCTTCACGCCCTTCCACAATACATTGCCAAAGCCCAAAAGCGGCACTGTCGCTCCAGCGCCTGCCCAGTCCGCAAATGGCTGATATAATCCCACAGCACCAAGCACAGCACCAGTACATACAAGCAGTACCATTATCCGTCCCGGCATTAGCTTAGTCTTTTCCATGAGTATCTGGACCAGCACACAGATAAGCCCTCCCACAACAAATGCCTTAACATAATCCATAATCTTCTCCATTCAAGCTCTAATATTTATTTTCACAATATTTCAAAATATTCTGTACAAAAGCCACAGCTCTGCGTTATACATCCTTCTAATCTATCCGCTCAAGTACAACTCCATGTGCTATACCCGGTATGCTCATCCCCTCATTATAGCTCACAGTCGACATAAGAGCGCCTGTCGGGGCAAACAGAACACGCTTAAATTCTCCCTCCTCCATGCGCTTCAGTATATATGAGCAGAGTGTCGCTGCCGCACATCCACAGCCGCTTCCTCCTGCATGTGTATCCTGTGTATTCTGGTCAAATATTATCATACCGCAATCCGAATGTATGCCGGATATATTTATTCCCTTTTCGTTCAACAGATCAATGAGAATCCGCTGTCCGATATATCCCAGATCACCGGTAAAAATCTTGTCATAATACCCGGAATCAGCACCTAAATCCTTGAAGTTGGCATATATCATATCCGCACATGCCGGAGCCATGCTCGCGCCCATATTGAACGAATCCTTGACACCATAATCCACAATTTTTCCTGTAGTTATACCTTTTATACACACCTTCCCCGAGAAAGCCGCATTGTTACCCACAGCCCTTTCAAGAATTACGCCTCCGCTGCCTGTCACCGTCCATGTAGCCGACAATGGCCGTTGGTTTCCATATTCAAGTGGAAACCTAAACTGCTTCTCTGCGCTGGCAAAATGGCTTGAAGTTACCGCAATAACTCTGTCGGCACAGCCACCGGCCACCAGCATTGAGCCAAGCGACATTCCCTCACCCATCGTTGAACAGGCTCCGAACAAGCCAAAATACGGAATATTATACCTGGCAAGACCGAAGGATGAGGCGATAAGCTGCCCTAACAAGTCGCCGGAAAGAATGTAGCGTATATCCTTTTCACTTAGCTTAGCCTTGTCAAGAAGATGTGCCACAACCTTTTCCTGAAGGGTGCTCTCCGCCTCCTCCCATGTATTCTGTCCCGCCATCGGATCCTCTACCACCTCGTCAAACAAGCTTCCAAGCGGTCCATCGCCCTCCTTCTTACCCGCCACGCTCGCCCTTGCAGTGATGACCGGCGGCTCATCAAATAAAACGCTCTGTTTTCCAATCATTTTTACACTCATAACGAAATAAAAAAGCCATCTTAGGGCATCCTTTCTAAATTCTTTTACTAGAATACCCTAAAATGGCAAATTATATTCATCGTGATTTCTGCATCATTCCAAACAGCTATGGAATACAGCTTACAGCTTATCGTTCATAATGTTCTTGTAGCCTTCTCCGTATATCTCATTCGCACTCGATATTATCATAAACGCATCCTTATCCTCACCCTTTACTATCTCTTCAATAGCTGGTCCTTGCTGCTTTCTGGCAACACACAGTATCACGCGCTTTTCCTTTCCGCTGTATGCGCCCTTTCCCTGCAGGAAAGTCACCGTTATGTCTATCTCGTTCATAATTCTCTGCGAGATTGCCTCCGGATTGTCACTTATAATATAGAAGAGCTTCGCCTCATCCCCTCCGTACAGCACCAGATCAAGCACCTTGCCCTGAACAAACACCGAAATAAGCGCGTATATAATGATGTTGATGTCCTTGAACACGAACCCGGAGAACGCAACTATCACAATATCTGTGAGCAGGAAGATGACTCCTGTCTTGATATGCTTATATTTATCGTGCAGAACCTTCACTATAATGTCCGTTCCTCCTGTTGTCGCCCTGCTCTTAAATACAATAGCAACACCAACACCCACAAGAACGCTTCCTGCCATAGTCGCAATCAGAAGGTCATCCGTGAGTGCGCCAAGATGTGCAAGCTTATTTGTGAAATATGAGTTGAGTAGAATCGAAAAGAACGTGGAGGCAATGAATCTTATTCCATACTTCCACAGACCAAGAACCATTATCGGAACATTTATTATAAAGTAGAGTGTACCGGTCTCTATATTGCATATTCTGTTAAGAACAATAGCAAGTCCCGAGGCGCCTCCGGGTGCAAGATTATTAGGATCAAGAAAGAGGCTGATACCACAGGCATAAATGAATGAACCTATAGCTACGCCCAGCAGATTTATAATCATTCCTCCGAACCTATTCTCTCCTATGGAGGAGCCTATTTTCTTAATCTTCTCTACCATTCCAATCACCATTTCCCGGATATCGGATATTACACTATCATCAATTCCGAAATCATACATTGAATTTTTTTTAAATAACTTCAGTTATACCCTTATTTACATATAATGCATACAAACACTAAGCGGCAATAAGATATGCAAGATATACGCCGTAGCATACAAGCATGACTGCACCTGCCGGACGCTTGAGCTTCATGTCCTTATTGCATACGGATACCAGCAGAATGACTGCTGCCACAATGGCAATAATACTGTCCACAACGAATTTTGCCTCGAAAACAACAGGTGTGATAAGAGCTGTCGTTCCGGCTACAAACAAAATGTTAAATATATTGCTTCCAACAATATTTCCTATGGCAATATCTGCTTTTCCTCTTCTGGCTGCCGTGACAGAGGTCACAAGCTCAGGAAGCGACGTTCCAAAGGCAACTATTGTAAGACCTATTATTCTGTCGCTCATGCCAAATGCCTTGGCGATGGCTGTGGCCCCGTCAACCGCAAGGTCGCTGCCTAATACAATCGCTGCAATACCGCCCACTATCGCAATAAGCTGAACAGGAAGACTCCACTTCTTATCCTCCTCGTCGCTCTCCTCAGCCTTGTTATTCTTAGCAATCCATAAGAGATATCCAAGATAACCGATAAAAACAAGCCACATAATAATTCCTTCAAAGAGCACTATCTCACCACCAGTGTAGCCAAACACAAGAAAAAGAACCGATACCGCAATCATCCCCGGTATCTCAAACCTTCTTGTGGAACGCTGCACCGCAATAGGTGTAATAACCGCCGTGAGTCCTAAAATTACCAGAATGTTCATAATATTGCTTCCGACAACATTCCCTACCGTAATTCCGGCACTTCCCTTAAGAGCTGAGGTAATACTTACGGCCGCCTCCGGCATTGATGTACCCATAGCTGCAATGGTAAGTCCTATAACCAGCTGAGGAATACCAAATCTCGCCGCAATTCCGACTGCTCCGTCAACAAAAAAATCCGCTCCTTTTACCAGAAGCACAAATCCGGCAACAAGGGCAGCAAACGCTAAAAACAAATTCATAAAACTCTCTCCTTTTTTGTATCTTATACGGCACTCACATACAATATTCCGATTATGCAAAACATAAGGCGGAGCTTCTGCCGGTTCCCCGGCAAAACCCCCGCCATAAAGTCTTATCCAAACACAAATTGGCGTGCATTATGTGCATAACGCTTAACAGTATACATAGTCTCCCTCGCTGAACAATATTTATCAGCCATACAGACAATCCATGCCTCCCTGCACTTAGGCGGTATCGGTGTAAGCGGAAACATATGACGCACAATGACATTCTTCTCAATATCATTAAGCCTGAAATCCCTGCTTGCATTCCTGAGTGCAAAATACGGATGCTTAAATCCATGTAGTGAATGTCCCTTATTCTTCTCATGCCAGTCATATAAAAAATAATCGTGAAGCAATGCGCCTCTTACCAGCGCCTTCCTGTCAACCTTGATATGGAGCTTTTTTGCAATCATAAGGCTTACATAAGCCACAGATATGCAATGCTTCATAACCGATGTGTTCCCATGCTGCACAAAACCACTCGTCTGCTTAAAATGAGATTTCTTATCTGTTCTCACCTCAGAAAGAATAGCCTTAATTGACTTAAAATTATTCAATGTACACTCCTATCGGTCTAAAATATGACCCTCTTATATTGTATAAACCCATACGCCTATAGTTGCACATAAGAGGTAAAATGTCAAGATATTATATCGGCAAAAATTAATATCCAGTAAATAATTCCAAGTATCCAGCTTAGCAATATTCCATACAGAATAACCGGACCGGCTATTGTAAATATTTTACAGCCTACTCCAAAAACAAATCCTTCCTTTTTAAATTCAATCGCCGGAGCGGCAACAGAATTGGCAAATCCCGTTATCGGAACAAGTGACCCTGCCCCACCCCACTTTGTAATAGAAGGATAGATATTAAGTGCAGTCAGAATAACACTTATCAAAACCAGGGTGAGAGTTGTCCATGCGGCAGCTGTATCCTTGTCATTCCAGAGCATATACATATTCATGACTGCCTGACCGACAGTACATATAATTCCTCCCGTCACAAATGCCTGTGCACAGTTTTTCAGACAGCTATGCTTAGGCGTGACCTGTTCTACATAATCATTGTAGCTTTCATTTCTCTTTTCTATACGTTCCTGTGTGCGTGTCTTTTTGTCCTTCATAGACGCCTCCTGAATGAAATATACTAACATTATCCCTTTTTTATAAGTTCTTATTCATTCAGAAGCAGTCTTCCCCGAAAACACTATTTACATATAAGCTTTTCAATGCTTTCAATCGGTACCGGCTTCGAATAATAGTAGCCCTGATGCCAGGTCGCACCGAACTTCTTGATATAATCATCTACCTCCCGGTTTTCTATGCCTTCAATGCATGTCTCTGTCTTCGTCCTCTTAGCATAGTCTATTATCGATTGTACCATAGCCTGATTCTGCGGTTTATCCTTGATATCCCTTATAAAGCTCATATCAACCTTAAGCTCATCAAACGGCAGCTCAAGTGCCAGACTGAGTGAGCTGTTACCTGTTCCAAAATCATCAAGCGCAATCTTAATTCCCTTAGAATGGAAAAAATCAACCTCTCCCTTCAGAAAATCCACATCCAAATCCCTGCAGCGCTCAGTAAGCTCAAGGCAAAGCTCCTCAGGGCGTGCTCCGGTCTCCGACAGGATATTCATTACTGATTGACGGAACTCCCTTCTCTCAAGCTGTGCTGCAGAGACATTGACATTGACAAAACAGCCGGGTAGCTCATCCCTTACCTTCTTTATATCATTAAGAGCCGTGCGCAAAATCCAGTTGCCCAGATCAAATATGCAAGGATCCTCCTCGAGCCATTCCATAAATATTCCCGGTGAAATTATTCCATACGGCTCCTTCTCCCAACGTATAAGTGCCTCCATGCCGCGTATAGTTCCATTCTTCGTATCGGCAATCGGCTGATAGAATAGCTTAAAGCCATCAAAATCACTCGTTGCGCACTGATGTATAAGTGCAATAAGCTCGAATTGATGCTGATTATCTTTTCCGCCCATCTCATCATTAAAAACGACAAGCTCTCCATGATGTTCATATCTTGAATGATTAACTGCATACGTGAGTCTGCTTCTCACCGCATTCGAATCCGTCATATATGACTCTATATACACAGCACCTGCCGAAATCCTGAGCGGAATCTTCCTACCTTCAACCTCGACATTATTCTCCATGGCATCTTCTATCTTTTCATAGATTTCCCTGAGCTTCTTTCGCGGTATATCCCCAAGCGCCAACACGAACTTCACACCTGAAAGCTTGTAGACATTAGAATTATCGTGCAATATGTTAATAAGCAGCTGAGCCACACAGTTGAGTACCTTATCGCCAAACGCCGCACCATACATCACGCTGATATGGCTGAACTGGTCTAGGTTTACCTTGAGCAGTGCACCCCTTCTGCCTTCCGATATATATTCATCGAGCTGACGTGTCAGAACTGCTTCTGTCCTTAGCCCCGTAACTGTATCCACCTCATCAGACAAACCATAATTAACGAATCTGGTTATAAGTAAAAGCGGTTTCCCTTCATTATCACTGATCATCCTCGACATAGCGTTGAAGCGGTTATACTTGTCTCCGTCTTTAACGCGATATTCCCATGACTTGTCAAGGTCATTTCCTTCAACGCGCCGTCCGAAGCAGTATTTAAAAGTCTCAACATCATCCGGGTGCAGTTCTCTCTTGGTCTTTTCCTTCCCAATGGCAGTATAATTCTGTTCAAGCCCGAAATATTCCAGCGTACTCTCGGACCACCATGTGATACCGATTTTCAGATTTGTGATTGAATAATATGATTTCTTCGCAAGCGATGCCATCTGTTTAACCAGCTCAGGAAAAATTCCATCCATATCCGACCAGAATTTCTTTTCATTTTCGTCCATAAAGAGCCTCCCATTCCGGTTCTTTTGTATAGCCTAAATCCGTATACACGTATAAAATATTAAATATCTTTACCTGTTAAAAACTTTCTCACAAATAATTATAACTATAAAATCACAAAAAAACAATACCGGAATAACTTCTTTATGCTTTATTAACTATATCTTCATTCCAAGTAAATAAAATAATAGATTTCCTATACATTTTCCAAGTGCAAACGCAATTATGATCACAGGAAGCCCCATTGTTATCTTAGCCCGCCTGAAAAATACCGGAATCGTCTTTATCGTCTCGGCAAGTGCGATAATCATACTACCGACAAATATTCCGTAACACAGGCCTGATACAGCCGTAAATATAATTCCGGCCCCTGACATTCCGAAATGTATCCCCAATGACCACCATGCATTTCCAAGAATCGCTCCCGCTGCCAGTGTATTTTCATACGTCTTTATATAGGCTGCCGTCTTTGTCCTCTGCGCGTAGGTTGTGACCACTCCAATCGCGGTTATGAAGGCGAAAAAGCCCGCGGCGACCATCGTTCCGGCACTCAAGCCTATGACAGCAAGAAAGATTTTCTTAATCCACATCAATTTCATTCTTCTCCCTCGCACTCTGCTTTATCATCGCCGTATCAATGTCATCCTCATAGAGCCTCATCTCAACCTCAAGAGGGGTCGGATCCTTTCCGGATTTCCAGCTTCCAAAATGACCATAAAATACGATAATCCCCAGTGCAAGACCTATTGAATATGTGATTTCAAGAATCCTTCCGCCTGTATTCCCATCGCCGTATACCAGCTCATATATTCTTGAAAACATGTCCGCCATTCCGACATCGTTGTTGTACGCCATCACTGCGAAGCCGCCTCCGAGCAATGTAATCAGACAGATAAAGAACACCTTTGCATATTCGGCAGCCTTACCCTTACCTTTTAAATCTTTATGCTCTATGACAATGTCCTGCTCTCCGTCACTCTCCACACAGATACCCGGAAATTCCTTTGATATACATTCAATCACCTTGAGTACACTCACCACATATCTTCTCTTTTTATCTTCCTGCAGCTTCAATATCTTTATAGCCTTCACTCTGTTTACTATATTCCTGTTCTCACAGTACACGCCCGCAATATCACTTATAAAAACATCTGTTCTATCAACACACGCGCTTTTGTTAAGTTTAATATATATCGTCTGTTCCATACTCATCCTCATTTCCAATAATGCTGTTACATAATGCTATTATTCCTATGAGGATTTTATTTATACATTGATATTTTATCCGGCTGTTACGTTATATACCCACGGAGCTTCCTAAGTATTTTTTTCTCAAGCCTGCTGACCTGTACCTGACTGATTCCAAGCTTGTCCGCCACCTGTGTCTGCGTCATTTCCTTAAAATACCTGAGCATAATAAGCTTTCCCTCCAGCTCATCAAGCTCAGCTAACAGCTGTTCCAGTAAAATAGAATTGAGAAGCTGCTCCTGTGCTCCGGCAAATTCATCCTTTACGGTATCCCCGCTGCTGCCGGACAGCTTGTCCACAAGATATACCTCATTGCCGTCATTCTGATATATCGTCCTGTAAATCGACTCAACATCCGTATTCGCCTCAAGCGCCATAACCACATCCTCAACCGACAGCTCCGTGGCTGCCGCAAGCTCCTCTATCGTTGCCTCCCTTCCGTTCTGTGATACAAGCTTATCGGACGCCTTCTTTATCCTGTATCCATTCTCCTTGAGCGAACGGCTTACCTTGAGCATTCCGTCATCCCTTAAAAATCTTTTTATCTCGCCGGCTATCATCGGCACCGCATAGGTGGAAAACCTGACATCAAAGCTGTCATCGAATTTATCTATTGCCTTTATGAGTCCTATCGTTCCTATCTGATTAATATCCTCAAGCTCATACCCTCTTCCGGCAAAGCGCCGGGACACACTGTACACCAGCCCGATATTTTCAAGCACAAGCTTGTCCCTGGCAGCTTTATCACCATTATGTGCTCTTAAGATAAGTTCTTTGGTATCATCCATATATACCACACCCTTATCTTTTTATTTATTTTTACTTATTTCTTTCTTCATAATAACCTTCGTCCCCTTACCCGGTTCCGATTCCACATGCAGATAGTCCATGAATATCTCCATAAATGTAAATCCCATTCCCGAACGCTCCTCCAAGGCTCCGGTTGTATACAGCGGTTCCATCGCCTTGTTCACATCCTCTATACCACAGCCATCATCACTTATGCATATAGTCAATATATTCTCATCAATATCGGCATTGATATGTATTATCCCTCCCTGCTTCTTATATCCATGAATAATCGAATTGGTCACTGCCTCAGATACCGCAGTCTTAATGTCATTTATTTCCTCCAATGTAGGGTCGAGCCTTGCACAGAATGCTGCTATGCACACTCTGGCAAAGCCTTCATTTTCGGATATCGCATCCATCTCCATATAGAACCTGCTGCTTGTACTCATCACACATTTCCTCCCGCCTCACATAATGCTGCCTCCACACTGTCCTTCTCGACAGTTATTGTGTACAGTCCGGCTATTTTAAATATTCGTTCAAGTCCTCTCCCTAGATTTGCCACATATATTTTCCCCTTACATGGTGCTAGCTTTTTGTATCGTCCCATTATAAAGCCAATGCCTGAGCTGTCCATAAAGCTCTTATTTTCAAAATCCATAATGACATATCTTATTCCTCTCCTGTCTATAATCTCATCCACCGGACTGCGAAGCTGCTCCGTAAGATGGTGATCCAATTCCTTATCCAGATGTATAATCAGACAATTCCCCTTAACAACATACGGGTCATCCATGTGCTCTCCCTCCTTAACATAAAATAAAAAAACACGCACGAAAATAACTCCTCCTCGTGCGTGTTTTATAAAATCCGTCGTATTTTTACTGTCCCTGTGTTTCTTCTGCTGATGCCGGCTGTTCCTCATTATCTGCCGTGCTGTCATCCGCTGTGTTTTGTCCGTTTTCCTGATTGTCTGCGGAAGTCTCCTGCTCCTGCGGAAGCTGCGTTCTAAGCTGTGCAAGCCTTGCCGTGACATCCGCTGCAAAGCCCGACTGCGGGAACTTAATCAGAAAATCTTCATAATAGGCTGCTGCCGCAGCTGCCGTATCATTCTCCTGTCTGCACAGACCAAGATAATATGCCGCTTCATCGTTAGTTTCATCATATATCAATGCAGCCTCAAAATAATTGGCTGCTGAAATATAATCCTTTTCAAGAAATGCTTTCCTGCCCTGTGCATAATAGCTATCCGCACCTCCGCTGCTTGTCTCCAGCATGGTATTGTACACATCCTTAGCCGTCTGCGTAGGCAGCAATGCCACATCTATCTGCTGCAGCAATACGAGTGCCTGTGCAAAATCGTACTTAATGTATGAAGCTGCTGCCTCTATAAGGAGAGAATACATATTGGACTCTCCATTCTCACCGGTATATCCGGAAAGCTGCTTTGAAAGATTATCCCTTTCCGTTGTAAGTGACTTAATCTGTGATTTCAGGTCAGCCATGTCAACAGAATTGGCTGCAAGCTGTTCACTGTAATCTAAGACCAGCTGGTTGTTATCATAATTAAGACTTGATATCTTAGATGGCACTATAAGGAACCATACAAGTGCCGCCCCCAATACAACTCCAAGAAGTATGCTCAATACGGTAAAAATACCATTGCTTGGCTCCTTGTAGGAGTTCGGAGGTATAATAACATCATGCCCCGTCACCGATGCCTGCACAGGCTTCTTCTTTTTCTTAAAGGCAGTCTCCTTAGCCTCACTCTCATTGACAAGGCTTCCATCAAGCTCCGATAAATATCTAAGAGCAAGCGTATTGTTCCTGTCGGTCTTTAACACTCTCTGGAAACACTTTCCCGCCCTGTCCGTCTGACCATCCTTCCACAGAAGAAGACCGAGCAGCAGACCTGCCTTTATAAGCTTAGGGTTCATTGTGACAACCTTCTTAAGCTGTATAACAGCCATATCGGCTGCCCCCTCCTTGGCATACCTGAGTGATATATTGAAACGCTTAATCGCCTGATTCATCAGCTCAAGCTTGTTAGGATCATCCTGAACCTTCTTTATATAGACCTCGGCAACATTCCTGTCCGGCTTAAGATTCTTGCTTATAACCCATTCGGACAAGGCCATAACAACCTCACCCATCTCAAAATATACAAGACCTAACAGATTTCTTGCCTTTATATTATTCTTATTTATGCAGAGACTTGTCCTAAGGCTCTCTACAGCACCTGTCAAATCGCGTACCTTAGCCTTCTCAAGTCCTTGATTGTAATATGTGTTGGAGGTCCTGACGACAATCCTGTAAACAGATACGTCCGCACCGCATTTTAAGCAGTAATCACTGTTGTTGTCAAGCTGGCTGTTGCATACATAACACTTCATCCTGTTCCTCCGGCACTACTTACTCTCGACGGTCTTGCTGATAATCTTATCAATAATATCTGTCACATCAACCGTATTGTTACCATATATAGCATCCTCCGCCTCGTCAACCTCCTGACTCGGCTGAAACTTCTTAATCTCTTCATCAAAATCTATCATTGTCAAATCCTCCATGCCACCGTCCGGCGATGACAAAAACATACTCTAGCCTTCTTCCGGTGCACCTGCTATTCTCTTAATTTCTCCTACAAGATACAGCGAACCTGCTATGAACACCCTGTCCCCATCCTTTTTCAGAGACATAACCTTCGCAAATGCAGCCGAAGCTGTCTCCTCCTGAAATACAGGCTTATCCGTATACTTAATAAAAGTCTCCAAAAACACTTCCGCCGGCATTGCACGGTTAGTGTACTCAACCGTACATACGACATACTCGTCAAATGCCTCCGAATCGCATATCTCCTTAATCATTGTATCATACGCCTTGTCGGCAACCGCAGAGAACATAAGTATCTGCTTCCTGTCCTTCATCGCCTTTGCAGTCTCGAGAAAAGCCCTTATTCCGTCCTCATTGTGTGCCCCATCTACATACACATCAGGGCAAAGCTCCTCCATGCGCCCTTCCCAGAAGGCTGTTGTGATTCCGGTATGTATCTGCTCGTCCGAAAGCCTGATACCATCATCTTCCTTAGAAAGCCATGCAAGTGCCGTCGCCGCAAGCGATGAATTCCACACCTGATAAAGTGCTGCACTCGATACTGAAAAGCTTTCATTTTTATAATATCTGTTATTCAGACAAAAATCAATAAATTTACCTTTTTTTTCAATGGATGACACATTGTCAGAGGTAATTACTTCAAACGGAGCTTTTTTCTGCTCCGCAGCAGCTTCAATAACTCCCCTTACCCTGCTGTCCCCACCATAAAATACCAATGGTACTCCGGGCTTAATTATTCCCGCTTTTTCCGATGCAATCTCCTCAATGGTGTTTCCAAGGACATGCATATGATCCATGCTGACACTTGTTATAACCGTCATAAGAGGCTTTTTTACCACATTCGTGGAATCTAATCTTCCGCCCATCCCCGTCTCAAGAACTATGTACTGTACCTTCTGCTCCTTGAACACAAGCATAGCCATTCCGAACAAGAACTCAAAATAAGCCGGATGCTTTCCACCCGACTGCTCCATCCTGTGTGCCGCCTCAAGAACTCTTTCGTATGCGCTCTCAAAAATATCATCTGAAACCGGCACATCGTCTATCTGTATTCTCTCATTAATCTTTACAAGATGCGGAGAGATAAAAAGACCGGTCTTATACCCTGCCCTTACCAGTGTGTTGGATATATATGAACACACTGAACCTTTTCCGTTGGTTCCTGCGACATGAATAATCTTCATGTCATCGGTATCTATTCCTAATTCTTTCAATAAAATCTCTGTATTTCTAAGCTCCGTTTTCCCTGCGAACTTTGGAATGGAGTTAATATATTCTTCTGCCTTTGTCATACAAGCTTTCCTTCATTTCCATTCTAAAAAGAATAATGTAAATATCAATACCTTGTTATCTTATCCCTTTTATAGTGGAAGTGCAACAAAATTTTATCGCAAAATACGACAAAAGACACCCTGCTGCTCATCCCCCCTGCCTTATATGGTAATGCACAGCAAAGCTCTAGCAGAAGCAGCCTCCGCACATCATATTGAGACAGCACATTTTTGTGAGGCAGCTGCTGCACTCATTCGCCTGATACACCTGTCCTCCGTACACACGTCCCATATCAGCATACCAGTCCGTTCCGTTCTCCATGGCAGAGGCAAACTGTGCGTACTCCGTATTCCCCGGTTCAAGCTGGTGAGCCATCTTAGCATCCTCCTTGGCGTTGACCATGTTTCCAAGTCCTCTGTTCGCCATAGCGTGAAGATAATACCAGCGCGCACTATGCTCAGATATATCATTCAGAACATTCATAGCCTCCTTATAGTAGCCGTGGCTGAGATAATCCATCGCCGCATTAAGATGCTGTGTCTGTGCATCCTGCCCTGTGGTGCGCCCACTCTGATACCCTCCAAAGCCTCCGAAGCCTCCAAAGCCTCCGAAGCCTCCGAAGCCTCCAAACGGATTCTGCCCATAGGCTCCGCCCTGATTATAGCTCCTGTCATCATAACCATAAGCTGATGTATGATTTTCCTTTGCCTTCACAATCTGGTCATACGCAGCCTGAACTTCCTTAAACTTCTCCTCAGCCGCCGCCTTGTCAGGGTTGTTGATATTGGCATCCGGGTGATACTTTCTGCTAAGCCTTCTATATGCTTTTTTTATTTCTTCATCAGTGGCATTAGGAGATACTCCCAGCACACTATATGGATCTCTCATTTTTCTCTCCATTCCGTGGTTTTGTTTTTTCGTTGTACTTTCCCCATATACCCGAATACAGAATATTTCTGAGAATATCCGTATTTTCCAATATCGGAAGCTTCTCAAAACCTGCCGCTGCTCCTGCTCCCATCATCATGAGCATATCATAAGCCTTAGCCTCAATCTGTTCTTTACTCCAGCCTGCCTTTATAAGCTGCCTGAGCGGATTATAATTGCCATCCCTCTCATCCTTATCAAGGTCATCATAAGCATCCATAAGATATATAAATTTTCCAAGGTAAAAGCCAAGCTGCTTTAGGTATTCCGACCACTCATCCTGCTTAAAGCACAACAGCTCTGCCATCATCCTTCCCGTACAGCCAGCAACCTTGTCAAAATCCTTCTCATTGGCATTTTCACACGCCTTGTTCTCAACAATATATGTCTTTATCGCCTTCGCCTGCCTTGGATTCTCCATGACGGCTCTACGGCACCTTCTTTTTAACAGTCCTGCCATGATAAGCGCCTTATAGTCCCTGTCATCCTCCCAGTCATCAAGAAGCTTATAGTAGGTAAGCAGCATATTCATATCTGCACCGTAGTCCGAAAAGCGATTGTATATTATATCGTGCTTCGCCGCCGGGTGCACCATGCAGTGTTCCTTCATGCGGACACTCTTCTCCTCATAGAGACTGGTGAGCAGCAGCGTTACAAACGTCATATCATAAGTGAGTGTAAACTGTCCAAGCCTCCCATAGCGCTTCTTTAGCGCATGGCATAAGCCACAGTAAAATGCATGATATTTATCGTAGTCCTTAACCTTCAGCTCTGCCTTATTAATAGTAACATAACCAAACATCAGCTCACCTTTATAAATTCATTTTTGCACTTAGGACAGGTTATGCATATCCTGCCCTTTCCCTTAGGAACTCTTATATTCTGTCCACATTTCTTACATCTGTATATGTGGTGTGTCTTTCTCTCCTTGAAGCGGAGCTTCCATGTGTTGAACCATCCCCTGATGTGCTTCGTGCATCCGACATACATCAGATTTTCCTTATATCTTTTCTGCGTGTTCTTAGAAAGCATGCGGAAATAGGAATATATAAGACAGGCTAATGCCAGCACATACATAAAGTTTCCCGCAAAAATTGACAAAAGCAGGAAAGCTATGGAACATCCAAACAAAAACCGGTTAAACTGGTCTACTCCATACCTTCCCTGCATAAAGCGGTACATTTTTGAGCGAAAGTTATTCATAAAGTTTCCCATACAGCGTGTGTGTCTCCTTTTAAATATTATATCACCGATATCCGGGTGTAAAAGCATGCCTAGTCTATTAGTGTATAACGTATTATGTATGTACGTTTCGGCTCCGTTGTCCGAAGCAAGATGTTCTAAGGGCTCTGATAAAGGCTTTCTATTCGTCCGCCACCGAAGCAAAGCATACATCCATGTATGCATTGCTTCTAAAGCAGCATCCGTGCTGCTTTTGGCTAGGCAGCTTACAGAGCCCTAAGAACATCTAAGCTTCTCCCAAAGTCGTCGAAATGTACATACATAATACGTTATACACAGCCAAGTCTGTAATGCATGTTTTTACACCCTGATTTTTAGATAATGATTTAAGTCAAGATATAAGATAGCACATTCTGCGGGAAAAGTCTGTTAAATAAGTATAAACTTATATTAATGTTAAATTAACTGTATCGTCATGTCCGTGGCGAGCTTCGGGTCAGGCGCCCTGGATTTCACGGACGGCTTCGTAGAAGCGTTCCATCTCCTCGTCCGTTCCGATGGTTATTCTCAGGTGGTCTTTTACTCTGTCACCTGTGAAATAGCGGACATAGATGTTGCGCTTTTTAAGCTCCTCAAAAAGCTCCTTCGCCGTTATCTTCGACGGCCTGGCAAAGATGAAGTTGGTCTTTGAGTCCGGGAAGGTAAATCCAAGTTCTCTCAGTCTTACCTTGGCATTCTCCCTTGTATTTACAATCTTAGCGACTGTCTCATTAAAATAATCCTTGTCGGCAAGCACGGCAGCGCCAAGCTCTATAGCCGCCATATTCATTGTGTACGAATTGTAGGAATATTTTACATCATTGAGAGCCTTTATAAGCTCCTCCCCTCCGATTGCATAGCCGATTCTGAGTCCCGCCATTGAACGCGATTTAGAGTAGGTTCTGACCACCAGAAGGTTATCGTATTCGTCAAGGAGCGTGAGTGCACTCTTTCCCCCGAAATCAATATATGCCTCATCCACGATTACTATAACATCCCGGTTGGCATCAAGGATTTTTCTCACATTGTCAAGCTCCAGATAGACGCCCGTCGGTGCATTGGGATTAGGAAAAACGATTCCGCCGTTAGTCCTCATGTAGTCCTCCGGCTTAATGTTAAAGCTCCCGTCAAGCATAGGACGCTCATAAGGAATCTTAAACAAATCCGCCCACACATCATAGAAAGAATAGCTCACATCCGGGAAAAGCACCGGCTTATCCGAATTAAAGAACGTGAGGAATGACATCGCAATAACATCATCCGAACCTACTCCGACAAAAACCTGCTTATCGCTGACTCCATACTCAGCCGCCAATGCCTTCACAAGCTTCGTTGCCGCCGGATCCGGGTAAAGGCGGTAATTCTCCATATCCATCTGCTCAGCCGCGCGTCTCGCAAGCGGTGACGGCGGATAAGGATTCTCATTCGTGTTGAGCTTTATAAGCTGTCCCTCCACCTTCGGCTGCTCCCCCGGAACATACGGCACAACCCTGCGAATATTACCTCTCCATTTCTTATCACTCATCTTTATGTCCTCCTATGCTTATCCCTCTATTCCAAGCTCCTTAGCCACAAGCGCGAACTTCGGCAGTGCGTTCATTATAGTATCATAAGAAACACAATATGCGATTCTCACATACCCCGCGCACGCAAATGAGCTTCCCGGAACAATGAGAATGTTATATTTCTTTGCCGTCTCCACAAGCTTCTTCTCGTCCTTGTCCGGTGCCTTGACCCACAGATAGAACGCGCCCTGAGGCTTAATGCACTCAAAGCCAAGCTTCGTAAGACCGTCATAGAGTGCCCTGCGGTTCTTATCGTAGGCTTCCACATTGACCTCAGCGTCAAGACATCTCGCCACCGCGCGCTGCATAAGTGTAGGCGCATTCACGAAGCCCAGTATTCTCGTGGCAACGCCCGCCGCCGACTGCAGCATCCCGGCATCCACCACCTCATCCGGAATCACAAGATACCCTATTCTCTCGCCCGGAAGCGACAAGGATTTGCTGAATGAATATCCTACAATCGTATTGTCATAATATTTTGTAAGGAAAGGAACCGTGACACCATCGTACACAAGCTCACGATATGGTTCATCGGCTATAAGATAAATCTCTGTGCCGTACTCCTTCTGCTTCTTGTCCATAATTGCGGCAATTTTCTTGATTGTAGCTTCAGAATATACAACTCCCGACGGATTGTTAGGGTTGTTGACGATAACAGCCTTCGTCTTAGGTGTTACAGCCGCCTCAAAGGCTTCCATATCAGGCATGAAGGTAGCCTCATCCGGTGCAACCTCCACAAGCCTTCCGTCATAATTTGCCACATAGGAACGGTACTCGCCAAAGTATGGAGCAAAAGCGATGACCTCATCGCCGATATTTAAAAGTGACTTGAATATGACATTCAGACCACCTGCTGCCCCCACGGTCATAATAATATTCTCAAATGTGAAATGCGTCCCGAATCTCTTATTAAGATTCTCCGCAACCGCACCTCTCACATCCGCATAGCCCGGATTACTTGTATATCCATGTAGAAACGTGCTCTCCTCCTCATCGACAATCGCCTTTATCGCCTCATTGACCTCCTTCGGTGCCGGCACATTGGGATTTCCAAGACTGAAATCATATACATTCTCAGCCCCATACTGTGCCGCAAGCTTCTTTCCCTCCTCAAACATGGCTCTTATCACCGAGCTGCCCTTTACAAGGCCTACCATTCTCTCCGAAATCATACCGGTTCCTCCTTCTATTATTTTATCAGCATCCTGTCGCTATATTGTATAGGTTATAATACACACCCTGCTTTTCCATAAGCTCCTTATGTGTTCCGCTCTCCGCAATTCCGTCCTCCGTAAGTACAAGTATCCTTTCCGCGTTTCTGATTGTTGAGAGCCTGTGTGCGATAACAAATGTAGTCCTGTTCGCGGCCAGTGTCTCAAGGGACTCCTGGACAACCTTCTCGCTCTCATTGTCGAGAGCGCTTGTAGCCTCGTCAAATATAAGAATCGGTGGATTCTTTAAGAATACTCTCGCAATCGAAAGACGCTGCTTCTGCCCACCGGACAGTTTTATTCCGCGCTGTCCTATATCTGTATCGTAGCCTTCAGGAAGGCTCATAATAAATTCATGCGCATTAGCCTTTTTAGCCGCTTCATAGACCTCCTCATCGGTCGCTCCCGGTCTTCCGTATCTGATATTTTCGATTATTGAACCTGCAAAGAGGTATACATCCTGCTGCACAATTCCTATATTATTTCTCAGACACTTAAGCTTTAAATCTCTCACATCGACGCCATCGACACTTATACTTCCCGAAGTGACATCATAGAATCGCGGAATGAGACTGCAAAGGGTAGTCTTTCCCGCTCCTGATGAGCCGACAAGCGCAACATACTCACCTGCCTTCACAGCAAGGCTTACATTTTTTAATACATACTCATTCTTATCATTGTATCTGAAGGAGACATCCGTAAAGGCAACATCACCCTTGAAATCATTCTTTTCAACTGCATTATCCTTGTCCTTTATCGTAGGCTCAATAGACATAATCTCAAGAAAACGCTCATATCCTGAGACACCGTTCTGGAAAGTCTCAGTGAAGTTGATAAGCTTCTTAACCGGTTCGGTAAAGTTGTTCACATACAGTAGGAAGGTTATGAGCACTGTCACATCTACAATACCCTTGGTTATGAACACGGCTCCCGCCACAATAACAATAATATTTATCATGGTCATAAATGCGCCAAGCCCTGAGTGGAAGCCTCCCATATACAGATAACTGCTCTTTTTAGTCTCAACGAAGCGGCTGTTGCCGTCACGGAACTTTTCCATCTCCGCGTCCTCATTTGCAAAGGATTTTACAACCCTTATTCCGGAAAGATTATCCTCTATGGTAGCATTTATATCCGCAATCTTCGCCCTGTTCCGCTTAAATGCTGCCTTCATCTTCTTGTTAAAGTAATATGCATAAGCAAACATAAACGGTATAATCGCAAACGCAACCAAGGTGAGCCTTATATTGATTGACGCAAGAATCGCAAATGAACCGATAAACTTAATTATGGATATGACAATATCCTCCGGTCCATGATGGAAAAGCTCCGCTATCTCAAAAAGGTCATTGGTCACACGGCTCATAAGCTGTCCGACCTTCTGGTCATCAAAGAAATTGAACGATAACCTCTGATACTGTGCAAATATCTCATTTCGCATATCATATTCCATCTTAGCTCCCATGATATGCCCCTGGTACGCAATAAAGAAATTGCAGTATGCCTCAAGAAGTACAAGCCCGACCATCAGAAGTGCAAGCTTTAAAATGACCCTGAGTGCTTCATCCGCCTCATAAAATATCACCGTACCTGTTATATATCTTATTATAAGCGGTATAACAAGCGTCACCGCCGCACCCATAATCGCAAAGAACATATCCGCAAAGAACAAGCCCTTGTATGGTTTATAATATGAAAAAAATCTCTGCCATTTCCCCATATTGCGCTTGGCATCGTATGACACATCAAATGGATCTGTAGGTATTGATGTAAAGCCTTTATTTTTCTTATTCATTTCAATCTCCGTTTTTCATATTCGTTATTGTCACTGTCTTTGACTTTCTTAAAAACTTTTCTGATAATCATGTATCATATAGGAATCGGTATTTAAGTTTCACCGGCATATCAATTATCTTTTCCAGTTCATAAGCACCGTCAACATTCTTCTGTATCCGAACGCCTTCTCTCTCATCACCATGCGCTCCATGTCATCAAGATTGAGATCCGAGTGCTCTATCTCCATGGAATAGTTGTGCACAAGCCATACCTGCTCGTCAAATGTGAGCTTTTTGCCATTTTTATACCAGAGAGCCATATCCAGCTCATGTATTATGAGAACCGCCGCAAGTCCGAAGCGCAGCTTGCTCTCGACCTCATAGTCATATACTGCCCCGGCAAAATATGTGAAGATAAAATATGACATAAGCTGTTCATACTCCTCCATCCTGTCGGAATAATAGCTGTCAAACTCCTCACAGAGGATCTCATACTCGTTGGCGGTCATATCCTTGTACAGAAGCTTCTGCGTCTCCCTTACAGACTCTGTCCACGATGATCTTAACACCTCAAGCCTGTGCAGTTCTTCAAGCATATCGTTCATATACTGCTGCCTTAAGCCTGCTTTGCCGAGGTATCCGCTGTAGGTCTTCTTTTCCGTGGCTGCCTGATGTTCTTTTTCATCAATCTCGAATATCTGGTCATTGTCTATAAGTCCCTGTATGCCATGCACAATATCAAGAAGCCTTGCAAGCCTGAAGCTTATCGTCCCCTTTTTCTCATGCAGAACATCATAGAGCACCTCCCGGATGTCAAGAAGCTTTGTAAACATAAGATAGTCAAAATCCTCGTACTCCTCTTCCTCATCGTCATTCTCGGTGTAAAATCCTACCCTGCCTCTGTTTTCAAGAACTATTCTCGCCGCCTCCGGGCATGACACGGAAATGGAAATCTCCCTCACATTCTCATATTCCTCAAAATGCCTTGGATATCTCTGGCACAGAATACACATCTTATCCTCCCCGGCATCACAGTAGACATCACACAGACCGCGCTCATTTAAAAGTGCACACTTACCCGCAAACTGCTCGAACATTCCGTTCTCCCAGTCTATAGAGTTGCGCAGGCGCACACCTATCTCGCCCTCCATTTTTTCATACCGCTCAAGTGACTCCTCGTCTATCGTTATCTGCCAGCCTGCCGCGCAGCAGTTATCCTTGCACTCACCGCCGATACAGCAGAATTTCTTATAATAATCAGGATATGTGTATTCCATGGTTAAAAATTTTCCTCCTAAAACCAGGCGGCTGTCCGCAAGCCGCCTTGCTGCTTCATTGATTATATGTTACACGAAAAAATAATTGCGAAACCCGGCTTAAATCCCTGCCGTTATGCAATCTACTATATCACACTCCCGACTGTCTGCAAATGTAATATAGCAAAATCACACAACATCCGGTATACATAGCCAGAGTTTCGCAATTATACTTTAAATTAATCTCTTACCTTAATATGCACTTCACGAAGCTGTGTCTCCGTAACCTCGCCCGGTGCTCCGCACATGAGATCCTGTGCATTGCCGTTCATAGGGAACGTGATAATCTCACGGATGTTCTCCTCATCGCGAAGAAGCATAATCATACGGTCAACGCCCGGTGCCATACCTGCGTGTGGAGGTGCTCCGAACTGGAACGCACTGTAGAGTGCCCCGAACTTGGTCTTTAAATCCTCCTGTGTGTAGCCTGCAATCTCGAATGCCTTTACCATTATATCAAGGTCATGGTTGCGGACAGCTCCGCTTGAAAGCTCAATTCCGTTACATACAATATCATACTGATATGCCAGTATGTCAAGAGGATTCTTGTTATTAAGCGCCTCAAGTCCTCCCTGTGGCATTGAGAACGGATTGTGTGTGAATACAATCTTCTTCTCCTCGTTGTCATACTCAAACATAGGAAAATCATTTACAAAGCAGAAGCGGAATGCGTTCTTCTCGTATAAATCAAGTCTCTTTCCAATCTCATTTCTGAGCTGTCCGGCATAGAGATTAGCCCTCTCCTCCTTATCAGCGATAAAGAAGATGGTATCCCCCGGTACAAGTCCGGCAAGCTCTGCCAGCTCCGCCTTATATTCATCAGGAATGAACTTGTCGATAGGTCCCTTATAGCTCATGTCATCTGCAATCTCAAGGTATCCAAGTCCGCCCATTCCGATTGACTGTGCATAGCTTAAAAGCTTTTCGTGAAAGCCCTTTGACATCTCAGCATGAACCTTGATAGCTCTTACCGTTCTCTTTAAAAACGGCTTGAATGTGCACTTCTGGAAAAATTCTGTGACATCCATTATTCTAAGTGGGTTTCTCAAATCCGGCTTGTCACAGCCGAACTCAAGCATAGCCTGCTTGTAGCTGATAACCGGGAACGGAGCCTGTGTGACGGATGCGCCCTCAGGTGCAAACTTGTTAAATGTGGAAGTAAGAACCTCCTCACCTGCCCTGAACACATCCTCCTGTGTCGCAAAGCCCATCTCAAAGTCAAGCTGGTAGAACTCTCCCGGCGAGCGGTCTGCTCTTGCATCCTCATCCCTGAAGCATGGTGCTATCTGGAAATACTTGTCAAAGCCTGACACCATAAGAAGCTGCTTATACTGCTGCGGTGCCTGAGGCAGTGCATAGAACTTACCCTTGAACTTTCTTGAAGGAACGATGTAGTCTCTCGCTCCCTCCGGCGATGACGCACACAGGATAGGTGTCTGAATCTCTAAGAAGCCCATCTCTGTCATCTTCTGTCTTAAATAGCTTATAACCTGTGAACGGAAAATTATATTATCCTTAACCTTCTTATTTCTCAAATCAAGATAGCGGTACTTGAGACGGACATCCTCCCTCGTCTCCTTGGAGGTTATAATCTCAAACGGAAGCTGTGCCTTCACCTTGCCGAGCACTGTGACCTTATGTGCCTCAAGCTCTATTGTCCCGGTAGGAATCTTAGGATTATATGTCTCCTCATCCCTGTGCTCAATCACACCCTCGATGCTTATACAATCCTCCTTGGAAAGTCCGTTAAGAAGGCTTGTATCTCTCATAACCACCTGCAGAACTCCATACATATCACGCAGGTCCACGAAGGACACTCCGCCATGATCACGAATATTTTCAACCCAGCCTGCAGCCTTACAGCTCTTTCCTACATCCTCCTCTGTGATACAGTCAATGGTCTTGTCACGATAAATGTTGTTGATGTTCATGTTCTCCTCCATATACGCGCCGACGGCGCTCTCTTTATAGAACTACTAAAGCCTCCACAGATTCAGGAATCAATGATATTCGCAATCCGCTCTCGCTGCTTGCTCATATAAAATAAAACCGCTGCTACGCATCGCTTTTATTTTATAAAAAAACGTCCTGAACTATGCCTAGTTCAGGACGAACATATTGTCCGCGGTACCACCTGATTTACTGATAAACAGTCACTTTGCGGTTCTAACAAACCCTTCCGGTTATCGCCCGGTCTACGTCGCCCTTACTTAGAAGCGGTATAAACAGCCAACAAGCTGATACACTATGTATACCTCATACAATTCCGTACAGCTATAAGCTTCATACCTCTATCCGTTCTGTTTGCAGCTCCTGAGTGTTATTCCCATGTGTTCTGCTGCCGGGCTTCCACCATCCCCGGTTCTCTGTAAGTGACCACTCATGGTACTTCTCTCTATCAACGCCTTAAAATGGATTATAATAGGTGTCCTTTTATTTGTCAACAATTTATTGTGGTAAAGTGCGAAAAATTTTTCTAATCAGCTACGCCGCCTGCTGCTATAAGCTGCGCGCTGCTATTACTCTCTTCCAGTTAGCAATCATGCAGCTTGTAAGGCTGATGTCATCATCCTCAACCGTAATCTCATCCGCCGCGTACCAGCCCGCCATAGACAGCTCCTCCCTGTCAAGCTCTATCCTGTCGGCACCGTCAAGCTCCGCATAGAAGCCCAGAAGAAAGCCTCCGTCCATGCCCCACGGCTGGCTCGCATAGTAGGTGACATTCTTCACCTGAACGCCAACCTCTTCAAACACCTCTCTTCTTACAGTGTCCTCCGCCGACTCTCCTATCTCAACAAAGCCCGCAATAAGTGCATAGCCCTTGTAATCCCTGCCGTTATACTTTGTCATAAGAAGGTGGCTGCCATCGTGGACACCCACAATCACAGCAGGCGAAATTCTCGGAAAATGAGATTGCCGCAGTCCGGACAGCGAAGCGCACGAAGCCTTGTATCATGGAAGGTCTGTCCGCCGCATCTTCCACAGTGCGCATTGTCCCTGTACCAGCAGTGCAGATGATAGCCCGTCATAAGCGCAAATACCCTGTCCTTAGGCTTTGCATGACGCAGTGCCTTGTAATGCTCATACGAATATCCAAGCTCAGCCCAGTCCGGCTCCGAAGCCCCGGCATAGTGGGTAATTAGAAAATACTCCTCACCATCTATGGCGAACAGATAGCGATATTCCGCCACGTATTTTTCAATCTCACCGAATCTGGGAAAGTACACATCACCCGCCGGCACATCCTTCTCGAGTGAGCTTGCCGACTCCTCCGGTATATCCCGCGTACCCTCACAGTTCTCATGTGCCGTGAGCACATAGCTGTCCTTGAATATAAGGCACAACGCCTTTTCATCCGGGGTCTTGTCCGGGTAATAATTATTATCGTATTTTTTTGGTAAAATATCCTGAAGCATATAATTTTTCCTCACATACTTTTCTTATAAGATAATCGCAAAGCTCTAATTCGTCATCTTTATCGAAATATCATTCCCAAACGCGTTGATTTCCGCATAGCTTCCGCAGATGACCGGCATCATAGGTGACAAATGGCCTAAGTCCACATCCATTATGATGGGAACCTTATATTTTGAGAGAATGCCTGTTACCGCATTGTACTGGTTCATCCCCATCATATCGCTGCCAAAGCACAACGGTCTTCCTATAATAAAGCCCTTCACATGCTTGAACCAGCCGGCATGCTCCATGTTCCAGAGTGCCCTTCTTATTCCCATCACATTAAGGTCGCAGCTCTCCAGAAACCATATAATGCCATCGTTCTCATATTGCTCGGCAAACCGGGCAACCTTGTCAAAATTCGTGCCTGCAAGATTTACAAGGCAGTCCATGCAGCCACCGATGAGACGCCCGGATAAGAATACCTCATAGTCCCTCGCCATGCTGCCGCCGACACCCGGAATGTAATAGTACAGCTCTCTCTTCTCAGTGAGATTGTACGGAAGAAGCGGATGCTCCTCATCCCTTATGCCTTCCTTCTCCCACATCGGATAACCCTTCACAATATTTTTCTTTCCTGTAAGGACATCATAAGCGTCCTGAACAGCTTCATGCCACGGCTCCATTCCGAATGAAGCAGCACATGGAGCATATATTGAAGCCACATCGCATATTGTCGTGAGCAGAAATGTAAAATTAGTGTTATCCGAAAAGCCCATATACCACTTAGGCTTTGCCTGCTTAATCTTATCAAAATCCACATAATCAAGCGTTTCACACATAAGCTCTCCGCCGCCGCAGGATATCAGGGCGTCATTATTCTCGCTACAGTAATAATCCGTAAGTTCTTTTCCACAGTTTTGCGGTGTCGAGCTTATACCTATGCCGTCCCCTGCATAACAGTTAGGGCCTATATCGAGCTTATGCCCTAACTCTCCCAGCTTTTTCTGTGCATTTTTAAATGCTGTTTTATAAGGCTCAGTGTTACACCCGAATGAAGGCGCAACGAAGCCTATAGTTCCATCGGACTTTAAAAATTCAGGAAAACGCATATTTTTATTCCTCCATACAAAAAATATCATGAACTGTCTTTATATCACGCGTCCGCAGCATCAGTGTATTGCTCTATCGCAATGTAGCAGCGAATTGACACTTTTTTATCTTTCGTTTATACTTCGTGATTGCAGATACAAATATACAAAACGTGAGGTTATTATATGTCACATATCAGCTTAAAATCAATAGAAAAAATAATAATGATACTTCTTGGGAACCTGCTGTACTCATTTGCAATAGCATTTTTCATACTTCCAAGCGGGCTTATCACAGGCGGAACCACAGGTATCGCACTTTTTGTAAACTATCTCACCGGTTTTGATATCAGTCTTTTTGTTCTTATTTTTAATATAGTGATGTTCATTGTTGGATTTCTTATTCTCGGAAAGACCTTCGCCCTCTCAACAGTACTCAGTTCAATATGCTATCCATTCATGCTGTCACTGGGACAGAGACTTAATCTGCTGATGGGGGATTTGACGCATGACCTGATACTGTGCACCGTGTTCGGCGGACTTTTAATCGGAATTGGCATCGGCATTGTAATCCGAGCCGGAGCATCCACCGGCGGTATGGACATCCCTCCGCTTGTCCTCAACAAGAAACTGGGAATAAATGTGTCTGTCTCACTGTATGTATTTGATTTTACAATACTTATACTACAGATGTTTTTCTCTAACCGCGAACAGATATTGTACGGAATACTTCTTGTGTGCATATATACATTTGCACTTGAAAAGGTTCTCATAATGGGAAAAAGCAAGACTCAGGTCGAGATAGTCAGTGATAAATACAAAGAGATAAATGAACTTATAACAACAAAATTTGACCGCGGAACAACGCTTTATAACGCAAACGGTGGATTCACAGGAAATTCAACCTGTGCCGTGTTAACAGTGATTAACAAGCGTGAGCTCTTTGCAATACAGGAGGCAGTCATGAAGGTTGACCCGGCTGCCTTCATAATCATCAGCCAGGTCAATGAGGTAAAGGGACGCGGTTTTACTCTTCAGAAGAAGTATGAGGTGAAGTAAGCTTCTCCATAAGAAGGAACTTCCCCTTTCTGAAATATGCATCACCTGCGTAGCTATAGCCTGCACTCTCATATAACTTAACAGCGCGGGGGTTTTTCGTAAATACATCGAGACGTATTGAGGAAAAGCCCTCTTTTAATGCTTCTTCATCAATGTGTCTGAGCGTTCTCGCCGCAATTCCCATTCCTCTGTACTCCGGCTTCACACACAGTCTGTGCAGCACAATAAAATTATCCGAATTATCCTTAAAATCGCCGAATTTATATGCCGCATCCTGATGTTTATTGAGCGTATATACAGCGACAAGCTTCCCTCCCTGTTTTACCAGTGTGAGGGTTTCCTCCTTTATGTCCTTCGCGACGTCACTTATTGCGGGATATATCTCATCCCACTGGTCAAGCCCATTCTCCTTCATATTCTCCCTGGCTGCATTTAAAAGCTGCATAACCTCATCCTTGTCGCCGTCCTGCGCCTTCTCGAAGAAAAACATTGTCTCCATAAAATACGACCTTATCTGGCTGCATGCACTGAGCACCATAATTGCCGGTATCAATATTCCCAGCACAGGATTAAAAAGCACATCCAGCACTCCCGCAAGCGACAAAATGGTCAATATCAATATAATAAAGGAAACCGTCCCGAGAAAGCTCCACATTATCATATTGTATTTCTTTATCTTAAGATTCGTTTTATTATCCATTCCCTGCCTCCAAGCATATAATTTTTCACACTTATTATTAAATGTGTCTGTTTATAAAATCCGGATTCCGGATACTTTCCAAAAATTATTATACATTTTTTTCATGTATATTTCAATTAATAGTTGCTTTTAAATAGCTATAGTTGTAGAATAAAATATAGGTAAAGAGTACTATTTTGGCATTATTTGTGATATATTTTTTGCATATTCTGACATTTTACCCCTACATCTTACACTTAGAGGAGCACATAGCTATGAAGAGAATAACTACTTTTTTCCTGTCATTTCTACTGACATTTTCGTTGATGTCGAGCACACATTTCGACATCAGCGCCGCTGCCCCGGATGACGAATACAGGATTCTATTTTTAAGCTCTTATTCTTATGGATGGGACACTGTCCAGATTCAGATTGAAGGAATTAAAAATGGAATAACCGATGATGTTGTTTTAGACTATGAATTCATGGATACCAAACGCTTCCCCGGCAAGGAAAGCATTGATGTTTTTTATGAAGGTCTATCCTACCGTATGTCCCATGCCGCACCTTACGATGCGCTTATTGTCGGAGACGATGCCGCCCTGCATTTTGCTATTGAGCATCGTGACGATTTATTCAGGGACATGCCTATAATATTCGAGGGTGTGAATGATATAGAATATGCAAGGGAGGTTTCCGAAGACCCTCTTATAACCGGCGTGGTTGAGGATCTGTCTATTACATCGAACATTGATTTCGGTCTTAAGCTCTACCCTGATGCCAGAGAAGTTATCGCAATTCTTGATAACTCGATTACAGGTGAAGCAGAGCGCAGCTCTTTTTACAGCATTGCTCCTCTCTATCCATCCCTTACTTTTTCGGAAATCAACTGCTCTGAGCTGACATCCGGCGAACTCATTGACAGACTTTCAGACATTCCCGAAAATACCATTCTGATATACATAGTCATGACCGAGGATGCAAGCGGCAGGCAGTACACCAGCCTCCAATCAGTCAACCTGATAAGTACCTACAGCAGGGTTCCGGCTATCCGTATGGTTTCAGGAGGAATAGGCTATGGTCTTCTTGGCGGCAACATTGTTTCCATGGAGCTATCAGGTCAGATTGCAGCCGAAATGGCAAATGAAATCGTACATGGAAAAAATCCTGCGGAGTACACCTCCATAATTGACAGTCCGAACATCTACTGCATAGATGAAGCAGTAATGCGCAAGTACGGACTTGACCTTAAGCTTATTCCAAAGGATGCCAGGATTATAAATCATACCCCTACCTTCCTTGAAAAGTATCATATTATTCTTATGCCGATTGCCATAATCATGCTGCTCCTGCTGATAATTATTGTATTTCTGTTATTACGTTCAATAAAGCAGTATTTTCTCACCCGTGAGTTAGACCGCGAGAAGAAAAAGATTGCCGAGGACTCGACCTACGATTTTCTAACCGGTCTCTCTAACCGCAGCAAGCTATACTCCGACCTGAATATATTAGGTGCAGGCCATGCCTCATGTGCCCTTTTCATCTTCGATATAGACGGCTTCAAGCAGATTAACGATACCTATGGGCATCAGGCAGGTGACGAGGTTCTTACCGAACTGGGCAAGCGTATCAGCAGCGTTAAAAATCCAGCCTTCACACCATACCGACTGGCTGGCGATGAGTTCATATGTATATATAGAACCCGCAACCATGAACAGATAGACGAATGCGCCAGACACTGCATGGAATTGTTTGAACCTGATTTCAAGATTAAAGACTTAAGTATTTCCGTTAAGATAAGTCTTGGAATAGCTGTATCACCTGATGACTGCAGCGACATTGAAAAGCTTATTGAATGTGCCGATAAGGCGATGTATACTGTCAAGAAGAACGGAAAGAACTCCTATGCGTGGTACTCTGATATCAAGGAAAAATAAATGTTAAAAGGAAGCAAAGCATGAATAATTCTACAGAAAATAATATAAATAAAAGACCCGCAAAACATATTTCCGAGTCAAGAACCGAACAGCAGTATCTTATACGCCCTGCTCACATGAACCATTATGGAAGACTATTCGGGGGAGAGCTGCTCCGTTGGATAGATGAGCTTGCAGGCATCGTTGCAAGAAGGCATGCGAACGCCAATATAACAACTGCAGCTATAGATAATCTCCAATTCAAAGCCCCTGTGTACGCCGGACAGATGCTTGTGCTGGTCGGACATATCACCTATGCCGGCACCACTTCCATGGAGGTGCGCGTTGACACATACACAGAGGATTTAGATGGAATGCGCCGTGTAATAAACAGAGCTTATATTGTGATGGTCGCCATTGATGACAATGGCAGACCCGTTCCGGTTCCTGATATCATAATTGAGACTGAAGAGGATCGTATGGAATACGAGTCTGCCATAAAAAGACGCGATATGAGAAAACTACGCAGAGCGGAAGGTTTCTAACACACTACGTTATTCTTATCAACATTTCCCCTCTCGAATGCAACAGCATTCTCAAAGGTTGTAAGGCTGATTGCCTCTAAAGCCTCCTCCGTCAGAAAACCCTGATGTGAGGTGACAATAACATTAGGGAACGATAGAAGTCTTGCAGTCGTCGAATGCTGCAATACTTCATCTTCCCTGTTCTCGAAGACATTGCTGCCCTCCTCCTCGTAAACATCAAGTCCAACTCCAAAGAACTTCTTCTCCCTTATTCCCTCTATCAGATCATTCGTAGCGACAAGAGCACCTCTTGATGTATTTACAAGAATGACATTGTCCTTCATTTTCCTGATTGTATCCATACATATAAGATGATAGGTATCTTTTGTAAGCGGACAGTGAAGTGAAATAAGGTCACTCTCCGAAAGCACTTCATCAAGGCTCTTATAAGTCACAAAATCCAGATTCTTATTCGGATACATATCATAAGCAATTACATTCATTCCAAACCCATGACATATCCTGCACATCGCCGCACCAATCTTGCCTGTTCCGATAATTCCCGCAGTCTTTTTATAGAAATTGATTCCGGTAAGACCATTGAGACTGAAATTATTTTCCCTCACTCTGATATAGCTCTTATGAAGATGTCTGTTGACACCAAGTGCAAGCGTCATCGCAAGCTCCGCAACCGCCTCCGGCGAATATCCCGGAACTCTCAGCACAGTTATCCCATGCTTCTTCGCTGCTTCTATATCTACATTATTAAAACCTGCACATCGAAGCAGGATACACCTGACCTTCTCATCTGCAAGCCTGTCTATCACTCCCGCGCTGAGATTGGAATTGACGAACGCACATACTGCATCCGCACCACGCGCAAGCATGGCCGTCTTCTCTGTTAAATCCGCATCCTCATACTCCACCTCAATGTCCGGATAATTACCGTTACATCTTTCAAATGATTCTCTGTCATAAGGTTTTGTGTCATAAAATACAATTTTCATAGTTTTGCCCCTTTCTGATATATTATATTAGAAACTATGTTCAAAGCTTATTTCCTGCACTTATGTTCCGGGTCTTGTGTTCCAAACCTGCGTCTTGAGCTTATAATCCGGAGTCCGGTGTTACTGTTGTAAAAAAACTTATGACATATAATGTTTAATCCAATTTCTGAGTTTAATTAAAACAATATATTGCCAGCAAATATATAATAGCAAAATTAAGAATCATTATCAATGGCATTCCTACAACAAAATACCAATGTTTTGTCTTGTGCCTGAAAAAATACATGCCAAGCACCGCCCCAGGACCTCCACCAAGAAGTGCCGCCCCGAACAGCCTTGCCTCAGGTATTCTCCACTCATGTTTCTTCGCCCGTTTCTTGTCAACACCCATCATTGCAAATGCCGTTATATTTATCACTATCAGATATAATGCCAAAATATATTTTAAAATATTCATTTGTACTCCTCAATTCCAAAGCCTTCTAAGTCCGTCGGTTTACTCCGTGAATCGCTGCCTTATCATATTCCGCTGTTTCCCATTGCTCACATAAACCATTTTCACACAATGAGCTTTATAATTATAATAAGCCCTTCTTATCGCGGGTAACCGTATACTGTTCAATATACTCATTCATTCTGGCCGCCTCCGCTGCAAGCTCCTCTATGACTCTGTTTACATCCATAAGCCTCTCGGAATTCTGAGTACACATCGCAGTTGTCTCCTCGGAAGCAGCACTTATCTCCTCACTTGCCGATGATAGACTGCTGTTGTTGTCTATAAGCACCGCATTCGTATCCTTAAGGCTTACTGCCCTTGCACTCATGTCAGCAGCATCAATTTTAAGCTTCCCAATACTCTCCTTAATACTTCCGAAATTATCTTCAATCTCATGAATCATTGACACCTGCTTGTCCATCTCCGTCATAACAGTATCCATCGAGCTTAACGTATCCTCTGCATTGACATTAAGCTTATCTATAATCTGCTGTATATCCCCTGTTGAGTTCTTAGTCTGCTCAGACAGCTTCCTGATTTCCTCCGCAACAACAGCGAAGCCTCTTCCTGCTTCCCCTGCCCTTGCCGCCTCGATTGAAGCATTAAGTGAAAGCAGACTGGTTCTGCTTGATATTTCATTGATTATACTGACAATTTTCTCCATATCCTTTGTATGCTCATGAAGCTCTCCCATATTTTCCCTTACAGCACGGCTCTCACTCTCCATGCCATTTGTTCCTGACACAACCTCCTCAACAAACTGCTGTCCCACCATCACATTCTTATCAGATTGTACAGCAATAGTCTCCAGTCGTCCTGCTATATCCACAGTGTCCTTTATTATGCCCTGTATACGTTCTGTCATGACAGTCTGCTCCTGTATACTTGACACTGTATTCTCCATACCTGCTGATACATCGCACATTGACTGAGCTACATTATTGGTCGCCTCAGAAACCTCTCCAACGGTACCCTTTATCGACTGCGTAGAACGATTGATAAGCTTTCCCGCAGAAATAATCGACTGCATCATCTCCTCCTGCCTCTGCTGCTCTGCGGCAAGCTCTGCAAGCTCCTCCTTGTTATGTACCTCAGCGACCTTTGACGCTATATATATACTGATATTCAGAATAACTACTATCAGCACAGTCATATAAATCTGATTAAGTGATGTTCGGTCAGAGGCTCCAAGTACCTTCACAGAATATATTCCGTTAAACACTACAAGAATATTATTCACCACGGCAAACCTGATTTCCAGGTTACAATTAAAATACATCATCGCCGCTATCATTACCGGAAATATAAAAAGATTATACACAAAAACCTTGGACGAAAGACATGAAACCTCGAATACAACATAAAACATTGTTATCGCAAAATGCCTGTAATTCAACGATAACGGCAGTCTTGCAAAGTATATCATGGAAAGAAGCATTGGCACCGCTATCATCAATGCAATAATCACTGCCCTTCTTACCCCCATAATCCCCTGTAGTATCTGCCCTAAATACATCAGAATTAAAAAAATACTGACAATCACAATTGTGATGCATACGCTTCTGTTGGCCCGCATGCATGTGCGGTCACTGAGTGACAAATTTTCCTGTCCTGCCATAAGCCTTCTCCTCCTAAAATCATATAATTTTTAACCATAATAACTACCACGTTTTCAATAATTACATAATAATGTATGGAGCGGCTCCAAAGTCAATCAATTGTCTGTAAATTAACAATTTGTTCACAATTTTTCATTCTGTTTTCTCATTTATTTTGTCACAGCAGCATTTAAAATATGTATTTTATATTCAATTCTATAATGCAGGAGTCAAAGAATGCTCTATAAGCTTAGAGGTTTTCCTGACTCTGCTAAGCAGCCCTGCCAAAAGCAGCATGTTTTGAACCCAGAGCATTCTATGAGTTATAAATTTATCATTTTCTTCTGGCCGTACAGCTTTTCATCTCCGGCACAATCCTCCTCCACATACTTCCTGTCATCACATAACGGAACAAATATCTCATAATAATCCATTATTTTCTCCCCGGCAACAAGGCTGTATATATAAAATGCATATATCTCATCCGTGCACTCTATTTCGTGTTTCCCTGCATATTCATATATCCGGGAAAAATCCCATTCAATACCAGCCGTCTTTTCATCAAATGACTGTATCGTGTACAGGCTCTTCACTCCTTCTATTCTTCCTAACTCTTTTTTCTCATCCTTTAAAGGGCTTATCCCAATCATAGGCTCCCTTATTACAAACATAAGGCTGTCTGAAGCAAAGCTGTCTCCTTGTTTTTTTATATGGTAGCACATATTCCCAAAGGAAAATGCAGGATTATTAAATATTTCCTTAATCTCGCTGTATTTAATTTCACCCGTGCTGTTTGCGTGTATCACATATCCTGTAGGAAGCTCCCTTATTTCATACCTGTCAATCCCATGCTTCACACTCATAATATGCTGCTTCATGAACCTAAGCTTATCTGTCTTTATCCTAAGCCGCTCTATCTGTGCCTCATTGCTATCAATGAGCCTATCAAATTCACTCTCCAATCCATCAAATGTATCTATTCCAAACATTCTCTTTATCTGCGAAAGTCCCATATCTATCTGCCTGTACAGATGTATCCCCATTATCTTGTGAATCTGTTCATTCTCATAATATCTATAACCGTTTTTTTCATCCCTCAGCGGTTTCACCAGCCCTTCCTTCTCATACAATCTTATGGCATCCGCTGAAACTCCCAGCAATTCCGCTACACTGTGAATCGAATATCTCTTCATCCTTCTATCGCCTTTCCTCTTCTGTCAAGTCTGAATATACTGATTTTACAGGCTTTGACGATTGTTATTTACCTCAAGGGCCGAGCCGGAAACAATTATTATAATAATATCCTGTATCAGATATCTGCTAACAGAATAAATAGCTACACTTTATAACTCAGCTCTCCGGACCCGAACCATGCAGATGTAAAAATATACTCTTTTGTAATTTTCTCTCATTCAGCTCTCGCAAAAATATATTCCAGAAGCCCTTCACAGCCAGTCTTTACATCTGCGAATGCTGACGTGAAATCTCCCGTATACCACGGATCCGATATTGAGTCTCCCGGTCTGCCCGCAAAATCAAGCAGAAGCTTTACCTTGTTCTGTCTGTCCTCCCCCGTTATCCTTATCGTATTGCGGATGTTCGCACTATCTGCACACAATAGATAATCATAATAATCATAATCTTCCCTCGTCACCTGACGTGCGCGCTTACCTCTAAAGTCAGTATAAGCCGTATTGCCTATATCGTGCCTCCTAAGCTCCGCCTGCGCCGGCGGATATATCGGATTGCCATGCCCGCCATAACACTCCTCTGTAGATGTAGCGGCTGAGGCTATCTCGAATTGACCTGTTAGACCACGCTTTTCTACCATGTCCTTTAGGACGAACTCAGCCATGGGGGAACGGCAGATGTTGCCGTGGCAGATGAAAAGTACTTTTATCATTATTTTATTTCTCCTTGTTTTGCCCCGGAATGCCCTGTTTTGCGAGGGATTCCGGGGATTTGTAGAATGTGTGTTTGGGATGGCATCTTGGCAAAATAGGGCAAGATGGAGCAAGTTGTTGCGGGCTGTTAGTAGTAAAGTTGGTAGTAAAATGGGGTTAGCTTACTACTAAGGATTTTAAATACACATATCAAACTCTGTAATGGTCTTAACAAATTCTTGTAACTCTGTTAGCGTTGAAAATTCTCTAAATGACTTTTCTTCACTTCTTGGTTGTTGCTGAAGAATCGCATCAAACAAGGCTTCCAAACTCACTCTAGGATTTTTCCACAGCATTGTTTCTTCAAATTTATTACAATACAGAAACATTTTTACATCATAAAATTCAGACCATTTTTTTCTCTGCTCACCTTCATTTTTTGCCAAATTTATAATTGTAAATGGAGCAATATCTTTCATCTGGCTTAAATGATTGGCTGATTTCATCAATTCCACCGCTTCAACATCCGTAACAGGAGCACTATAACCATATACTGTAATCCCCGCCGCCCTAGACAACACAGATTTCGCCAAATTCCATTCATTAACAATTATCGGCTTGCTATTATAGTCTTTCTTTCCTATAGGATATAGCAATGGCATTTGCTCAAGTTCTTTAAAACATTTCGGACAAAGACAATTTGCATACCCTTTTATTTTGCACTCATAGCACAAACCGACTCCAGCATTACCATGCGGAAATATTAACTCAGGTAAATTCCCAACACATATATTTCTTTTATATGCTTGCATCAAAAATGGATCCCAGTTAAATGATATTATTGCATCTTTTTCAGTCAGCGACAAAATCAAATAATCATATAATGTTGGTTCATCTGGAATCTGCAATTTGCTAAAATAATCGCACACTTCATATTCTAATTTTTTCTGTAAATCTCTATACTCAGTTTTTCCATTTATATCAGAAAATAATTTTTCAAAATCCTCCATCTGTTCATCCGAAAAATTATATTTTTTCAATTCATCCGTAAAGCCAAGAATGTTGTGTATATTTTTTAATAATGGAACTTTCTTTCCATTTTTATCTATCTCACAAGCAGCAATAGATGCACCTGCACCTACAATGACCACATGCGGATCTATCAAACGCTTTCCTACATGATTCGGTAATCTATATGGTAAAATATCTTGAAGTGACATTTGATAACCTCCTATCTGCAGCCATTATACATGAGCTAACTAATGCTGCTTAATTTCCCAACATATTAGCCTTTGAATATAATGTTTTAATGGTTTCCATAACTTCATCTGAACTGAGGATTTTCTTCAATGCATCTTTAAATTCATCTATATTTTTACATTCATACTGCGGGCAAAAAAAATCCATATCCTCAGAGAAAGATTTCCCTACTGAAATCGCAACTGGATAATTCTGTTCAAAATTAGAATACATAATTAGCACTGTCTTACTATAGTCATCCAATGCCGGAACTATTACATTAAATATTGTTGCTGCACCATATTCAACTTCATGATTTGTCACTTTCATATAAATAGGTTTTCCATAAAGCACAAATCCCGTTTTATCTCCTAATGCAGATATCTGCTCTTTTAAGATTGTTTCTGGAAAGTCGCTAGTATTTTTTTCCAAATCTTTTACATTTTTAAATCCCCATAAATCTATAGCCATATTTTCATCCTCCTATAATTTCAAATTTTATTGGCAAATGATCAGAATATTTTTCTTTATTAATTGTTGTATTGGGAACAAAGTTGTGATTTTCTGTCTTTTCTATTATTTCAAAGTAGTCCCAGTTAAACTTATCAATATAACATGGTCTTAATAATACTGAATCAAATGAATACCAGTATATTGCATGGTCATCTTTGTCGCCTGAATTATAGTAAGAACCTTGAACTAATTTATTTGCACCCATTAAAGCCCAGATAGGATTAAAATAAAGATATGTTGTTCTCCCATCAATTTTTCTAGTTTTCTTAGCCGCATGACTAGCTGACATTGTTGCATTAAAACCATAACCGCTACATATTCCAGCCTCATATGGTTGCATATTAAAATCCCCTACTATAATTGTCCGTTTTTCATTATTTTCAAAAATTTCTTGTTCATATTTATTCAATTCCCTAGCTATGTCATTCGCACGGTTATATTGTGCCTCATTAGATTTTGTCTTTTTACTCAAAAGATGAACAACTACTAATAGACAATCAACTTTATCATATTTTTTTATCTTATAAATGGAATAATGCCCATCTTCTTTATATGGAATAATCTTAATTTCTTTCTTTGCCAACACTCTAATATCATTTTGCGGGCTAATCTGAATATTGTTCCATTCATTACCACTTAATTTGAGATGATTCAATATTGCAGTTATATCCAAATTTTCAGCTTCAGCCAAAGAAACTATATCTAATTGATTTTCCTTTATCATATCAATTAGTGGACTAATTAGATTTTTATTATATATGTTCCAAAATAGAATTTTGATTATTCTCACCTCTTTTTCATATAAACTTCCAATTATATTATACCAATAGATTATTTCTTTTTCCATAGAAAAAACGCCCCAGCCAAGCCGGAGCATTATCTATCTTCTATATCAAATTACCTTAAACATCTTCTGCGACATCGGTTTCTCCTTCTTCTGTTCAACCTCCGCCTGTGCCTTTCTGAAGTCTTCCATTCGTTTCAGTTCTTCCTCAGCATCGTCAAATCCGATATGTGTGTACACATTCATCGTGACTGATATATCCGAATGCCCCATAAGGTACTGCAGTGTCTTGGGATTCATTCCCGATTTTGCCATATTGCTGCAATAGGTGTGTCGGCACACATGAGGCGTGATATTAGGCATCTGCACCCGATAGATATCATTGTATCTGCCGACCATGTGGTTGAATCGGTGCTGCCAGTGCATTGCTACAAGTGGCATTCCATTATCATCATAAAACAGGAATCCACTGTAGCCATCAATGGCTTTTTCCACTTTAGGAGCATTTCTGTCCTCGATGATTGCCTGAAACATCTGTGCTACATCCTCTGTTATCGGCAGTACCCTTGTTCCAGCATCTGTCTTTGTGGTTTCTATGATATATCGCATATCCGATGTTCTCTGCAACTGGTGGTCGATATTCACTGTTCGTTTCTCCAAATCAATATCCTTCAGTGTCAATCCACAAAATTCAGAGATTCGCATTCCTGTATGAAAGAGTATGTACACCACTTCATAATATTTACAGTACACCACATCGTCATGCACAAACTTTAAGAACTTCCGCATCTGGTCTTTGGAAATTGCCTCTCTTGTCACTGCATCATTTACCAATACTCCGGCAAGCTGGAATCCGAATGGATTCTTTACAAGAATGTCATCATCCACCGCCATCTGAAAAGCTGGTCGCAGCACTCCCCGGATTGTATGAATGGAACTGTAGCTTTTTCCATCTTCCTGTTGCAGCTTGATAAGAAACAACTTGGCATCCGATGTTTTCACACTTCGGATTGTCTTTTGCCCGAAGGATTC
>DNFT01000068.1 GCA_003486385.1 Eubacterium sp.
ACAGGGACCAGACCCCGTGTCCCAAGGGCTGGGACACCGGGGTCTGGTCCCTGTCCCGGCTACAGCTTCATCAAACAGGCGAAGAAACATCTCCTCATCCACATCACTCATTTCTCTTATATTTTTATATATGATTTTTTGGATTATGTCTATGCGTTGCTCCGTGACATGACAAAAACGCCATGTAAGATGCAAGAACACCCCATTACTGACATTAAAGTCTGTAACAGGGTGTGTAAATTATTCCGTCTTTGCTTTGTTTTCGGCAATATATGACAGCTCAAGAAATGCTGTATTAAACACCGCAAAAATAAGAAGATATATCGGCATTATCCATATTCCGATGCCCTGCTGCAGCTTTCCGAACAGCATCGGCATGAAGGTGCTCCCGACATAAGCCGAAGCCATCTGAAGCCCTATAACCGCGGCACTGTATTTTCTGCCGAAGTTGTTCGGAGCCATGTGCTGTATGGCAGGGTATATCGGTCCCATTCCGGTGCCGATTATGACAAAGCCGACCGCCGCCGCAATATATCCGTCTACCGGCAGGAACACAAGAATAATTCCAACAAGCTCGACTGCCGCTCCGATACGGATGAGAAGCTTGTCACCGAGCTTATTCGAGACAAAGCCCGCAAGCAGCCTGCCAAACATGAGCCCACCAAATATAAGTGAGCCGAACGCTGCGATGAGCCCGTCGGTCATGCCCGATTTTGTCCCCGCAAAATAGCTCGATGTCCACAGAAAGCAGGTTGCCTCGCCGGAACAGTACGCAAAGAACGCTATGAGCGTCAGAACAACTCCCGGAACCTTCAGGCTCTCTGCGATACCCGCGCTGTGTTCTTCCTTCTCATCTTCCTGCACCTCATTCTTTTTCCAGAGCGGAAGTGAAATTATGCAGACAAGCAGTATTGCAATCTGGAGGTACGCCGTCCAGCGATACCCCTCGTTCCAGCGTGCACTTTTAAGTGCCGCAGCCATGATGTTCGGGCTTATGACCGCTCCCACGCCGTAAAAGCAGTGCAGGAAATTCATAACCGAGCCCGAGTAATTATTCGCCACATAGTGGTTAATTGCCGAATCTATCGCACCCGCTCCGAGCCCGTATGGTATGGCAAAAATAAAGAGCATCCAATATTTTGATGATATTGAAAATCCGCACAATCCGAAAATCGTGAGCAAAATCGAGCATATTACAATCCACTTTGTATGTATTCTGCTTATAAGCTTCGGGCTCATTAGTGCTGATATAATTGTCATAAATGATATTGTCATAGAGACATATCCCGCATACGATGACGGCACACCAAAGTACACCTGCATGGTCGGCCAGCCCGAGCCAAGCAGCGAATCCGGAAGACCAAGACTTATAAAAATAAGATATATAACCGCTATCAGTAATGAGCCCATCTTTTTTACTCCATATAATTAATCTATTTATAACCTACAATGACCGCATAATCCGGTGAAAAATAATCATTGCTGTCACTGCTTAAGCCGCTCGCCTTCAGGGCCTGCTCAAACGTGATATCCTTGGTATTGCTTAACACAAGATATGACACCATTTTTGCCGCGCTGTTCGGCTTTCCCGTAATTTCCAGTCTGTATCTGTATGTATAATCACCCACAGACCACATGCCGTTATTCAGCGCACTGTATTCCGTGTAGATTATATATTCTCCGTTCTCTCTTTTCTGTTCAAGCTCCTCGCTCGGCGTTACCTCATATACCGCAGCCACCGAATAATCACCCTCATTTGCAGATGTTTTCGGACTTGTAAGAAAGCACACCGCTGCTTCGACTATTACAATTATCGCCGCGATGCTCACCCAAAAGCCCGGCTTTTTATAGTTTAAGACGGATTTCACTCTCGTCTTAACACCGACCTCACCGAAGGTAAGCGGACATGCTGCCGGCATTTTCCTGTTCACACTGCAAAAAAGCAATGTCTGTGAATAATCCGCTCTCTGCTTCGCAGTATAATCCTTCACAACCTTCTCATCGCACGCGAGTTCAATATCCTTGCAGAACACCTCATATCCGAGCCATATAACAGGATTGAACCAATGAACCGCAAGAAGCAGGAAACCAAGCGGCTTTACGATATAATCCTTCCTCTTAATATGTGCCTCCTCATGAGCAATCACATTCTCCATATCGCCCTCACTCATGTTAAAAGGCAGATATATCCTCGGCTTAATGATTCCGAAAACAAAAGGTGAAGCAACATTCTCACTCTGAAATATATTGTCTCTGAGAAGCACCGCCGTTGCAGTCCTATTCTTTATCCGAATATATCCGACCGCGGTATAGACAAACAGTACCGCAATTCCGGCAAGCCATACGACAGAAAAAATCCCGTTCGCAAGAAACTTTATTACATCGTCAGCGCCAATATATTTTTCATTGCTTATAGCCTCATAACCCGAATTATTGTTATCAAAATCAAGTTCAGAATCAATAAAAACATTATTAACACCGTTGTCAATGCCTGAATTTCCATCATCGGAAATATCTCCTGCATTTGAGATAATTCCCGCGTCCAAAGCATCACCAACCTGCAGCGTACCTGCAAAGCTTGGAATTAAACCGACTGCACTTTCCACTGTAACCGGGCATACAAGGCGGAATGCGGCTATACTCCAAAGGAGCACTGTAATCCACTTCGGTGCCTTTTTTAACGGAAGCCTTAAAAGCAGTACCGCCAGCACAATAACTCCTGCTGATACACTCATACCGACAACATTTAAGAAAAGTTCACTCATTTCGCGCCCTCCTCTCTGAATCTGTCAATCATGCCCTGAACCTCATCAATCTCCTTCTCCGACAGCTTATGATGCTTCGTAAATGCTGCAATGAACGCCGGAAGCGAGCCCTCAAAGGTCTTCTCAACCATCTCGTCAATCTCCGCCGCCTGCACCTCATCCTTGGTCACAAGTGAAGTGACAACCGTGTTCTCGTTCTTCAATATGCCCCTCTCGGACAGACGCTTGATGACAGTGTAGGTGGTGGTCGGCTTCCAGCCAAGCTGTTCCTTGCACAGCTTCACCAGCTCACTGCTCTTAACCGGCTCGTTCTCCCACAGAATCAGGCAGAAACGATACTCGCTTTCAAATACCTTGGGTGTACTCATAACATGCTCTCCTCTCTGATGTTATATTTAACTACGGTAAATTACTCTAATGTGTTAGAGTTCTTACCTATACTCTAATACATTAGAGTTGAGATGTCAAGCAGATATTACGGCAGCAATCCAATTTTTTATATTTTTTCACATTCACTGAATGCAGGACGCATTCTTTCAATCTCACCACGACTGATTTCATATTTCTTTGCAAGTAACTGCCAATTCTCTTTGACTGTATTTGCTATGTTCTTTACCACCTCAAAAGCCTTTTTTTCATTCAATCCATAAAATGGTGCCGCGGCTACTGCCAGCCTGAAATTTATACTTGAATTATCGTTGTCTACATTCAAAGACAAATATTCACCATATATATCAGGGTTCACATCATAAAGCGGAGACAGCTCCCATCCTGTATCAGACAGTATAAAACCATGATTTCTAAAATGGTCATCTGTGTTAGACACTGCCATGCTGAACACAATCCGCTTCCATAGCTCCTGTAAATCACGCTGTGGCTTTGCACCATTTGCTTTCAGGAAAGATACTATCTCAAGATAACTGCTTCCATCTGAGGCATTTGCTCCGTCCATTTTCCCCAACATTGTCATTGCAGACGAGAAGTGAATCCGCTTCTCTCCATCCCGGTCAAATCGTTTTACCAAAAATGTGGTTCCCAGTTTAGAAAATTTCACAGCTTCCGCTTTCGGGACATTCAATCCACACATAGCTGCCAAGTCATGAACAACCATCTCCCATGCCCCTGAGTTAAAATCATCGTGTCTAGACGGAAACTTAGCTATCCACAGCGAACCATCAGGTGCCATAACTGATGCTTTTGGTCTTGCCCCACCGAGCGATGAACCGGGTGTCAATAGCAGTCTTAACCACTTTTCATTTGAACCCGTATCATCACCTTCAAATGCAATCGAAGCCTGTTCAAGTTCTCTAAGCGATGTCCACGGCGGTGTCGCATATTCTTTGTCAAAGGAAAGAAAATCTCCGTCCAAATCAGTTTTAAAACGCAAGCCGCCCATTCTCGCTTCATCATATACCCCCAGCAGATAATCGCTCTCTGACAGCTTTCGTGGCTTTTCTCCAGCCGCCTTTGCCCGAAGCTCCTCTCTTCTATTCATCAATCTTCTGCCCCATCTGTCCGGACATGAATCAGCAAATACACCGAAAATGTTCTTATCGTCATTTATATATTGTCTGCCCTTATACAAATGCAAATCAGGATCTAACATCATATATCCGTTTTCAAGCCAGCTCTGATGATATTCAAATGAATAAAACTCCTTTCCCCGCATCTGAGAAACATAAATCGTGCCGATTAATTCATTATGAAAAGGCGGAAAATCGGCAAATACATATATAACTTTTTCTTTCTCCATAAATCTACTCCCTCTTAGATATACGTTTTCTCACAGGCAGCTCCAAATCCTGTAACTTTCTTCCAAGCTCATCATCCTTTGCAACCAGCAGCAAATCCTTGTCCATATAATTGAGTGCATGAAGCACAGCCGCATAACACCCGATAGCCACCGATGGTGCTCCCTTCTCAATCGAAACCAAGGTTGCTCTGCTTATTCCAGCTCTTTCGGCAACCAGTTCCGCTGTCAGCTTTCTCCTCAATCTTGCATATTTTATTTGTAATCCCATCTGTTCAAGTATTTCTTCTGTTTCAGGTAATAATATAATTGATTTCTTAGACATAGTGCATTCTCCTTACGTCAATAATATTATACATTATTCTAGTTTTTGTCAATTTTATTAACATTATTTATTATTTTACACAAAAACCCCCGCAGACCGTATTCCAGCCCGCGGGGGGTCCATATTCAAAGACATCATCCGCAATACTTGTCACACTGCTCGAAATCGTGATGGAAGTCAGATTGTCACATTCTCAAGGCTCTTGCAGCCCGTGAACGCACGCAATTTTATCTTTGTCACGCTGTCTGGAAACATATTATGAGAAACCTTGACAAAATTGACAACCTTCCCACCATCAAACGCCCCAAACGCGGTCTGGTCTTTTCCCATGTGTAATGCCACATCTGCTGCAATTTCACGGCACTCATTTAGCGACCAATTCTCCTCAAACTCCATCGGCAGCAATATTCACCGACCGTCAACATTTCTCGAGCATTCCCTCACCTGTTGATGTCTCATAAAATTATCCAGCGAGTATTTGTCAAAATTTTTACTGTCCAAGGTTTTCATGAATCTTACCTCTCTATCTATAAACCTGCTTGTAACGCTTATCGTCTGCCATCACTCTCCGGCAGCAATGTAACAAAATAATAAATAATTCCAAATACAGCTATACTTCCCACCATAATGCCAAGCATCTGATTTACACTTACCACATTTCCATGAAATACCGGATTGCAATCAAGAGTGTCTCTTATCGCTTCAACCATTTCAGCCGGATAATGTTTTCTCTCCATCTCCTTAAAAACTCCGTGAAGCATATGATT
>DNFT01000097.1 GCA_003486385.1 Eubacterium sp.
TTCAAAAGCAGCATCCGTGCTGCTTTTGGCTAGGTATTAAGCAGAGTTCTAAGAACATCTAAGCTTCTACCAAAAGTCGTGATATGCATAAATATAATACGTTATACATGCTAAGTTTATAGCACATGTTTTGACCCCAACATCATGGTATTTTAATTTATAGGAATTTTGCATGAAACGAGGAAAACATAATGACGACGATGGACTGGGTTTTATATTTCGGAGTGCCTGTGTGTGCACTTATTTTATATTTTTTGTATCAGGCGTACAAGAATAAGCAGAATAATCTCAGGAAGCTGAGGAGTGCTTTCGGAAAAAAAGCGGATAAAAAATATATTTATGAGGAATTTGAGAATATATCACATGGGTTCTTTCTGCAGAATGACGATGATTTAAATGTCATTGATGATATCACATGGAATGACCTCAATATGGATGCTGTATATAAGCAGATGGACTGCACCGCGTCCTCACTTGGACAGGAGGCACTGTACAGTATGTTGAGAACCCCTATTGTGGAGGATGAGGAGCTTGGAAGGAGAAAGAATCTCATCGACTATTTTACGGAGCATGAGAACGAGCGCACGAAGCTTTCAATGATATATTCCGGCTTCGGCTACAGCAGGAAGATGTCCGTTGCCGACTATATAGAGAGCATAGGGGAATGCAAGACGGTATCGGCTGTGCCGCATTTTATCATGCTTATTCTGTTTGCGGTGGCGCTTGTATACTGCCTCACGGTCAACATCGCCATCGGAATGTGGGCGGTCATAGGCATGATGGTAATTAATGTGGTGTCCTATTTCAGATTCAAGGCAGAGATTGAGGTGTATTTCGTATGCATCAAGCAGGTGTTCTCGATGTGTGCCTGTGCACAGAGCATACTCAAAAGCAATATTGCCGGGATTAAGGAATACTCTGAGGAGCTTTCGGGGCTTGTGCATGAGTTCGATGGGGCAAGGCGCTTCTCATGGATTATGGCTACAGGCAGGGGCGGTGTGCTTGAATTTATTCTGGATTATATCAGAATGATAACACACATTGACATTATCAAGTTCTGTTTCGTTGTGAATGGACTTAACAGGAAAAAGGATGCTGTATGGATGTTATATAACAGGCTGGGGTATTTTGACGCGCTTATCGCGGCGGCGTCATATAAGAAGAGTCTTCAGTATACCTGTGAACCTGAATTCACGGACGGCAGCGCAAGGGTTCTTGACGTTCAGGAGCTATATCATCCGCTAATCGATGAGCCTGTTGCCAACTCCATAAGAACGGATAAGAGTGTGCTCATAACAGGCTCAAACGCCTCGGGAAAATCAACCTTCCTGCGTTCGGTCGGAATATGCGCCCTGCTGTCACAGACGCTTGGATATGCGACGGCAAAATCATACAGGGCAGAAAAATTCAGAATATACTCATCGATGGCTCTCAAGGATAATCTTCTTGGAAGCGAGAGCTACTATATGGTTGAGATTAAGTCGCTCAAGAGAATCATGGATGCGGCGGCAGTTAAGAGTGATTATCCTGTACTGTGCTTTATCGATGAGGTGTTAAGGGGAACCAACACCGTAGAGCGTATTGCCGCTTCCTCACAGATACTTAAAGGTCTTTCATGCGCAGACACGATATGCTTTGCGGCAACACATGACATTGAGCTTACAGGCATACTTGATAGGTATTATTCCAACTATCATTTCACCGAGGAAATCACGGACAACGATGTTGTGTTCAGCTACAAGCTTATGACCGGGCGCGCCACGAGCAGGAATGCGATAAAGTTTCTTGGACTGCTTGGCTATGAGAAGTCCATAATCAGTCAGGCGACGGAATCGGCAAAGCATTTCGAGGAGACGGGAAACTGGTCATTGTAATAGAACTTAACCTTGACCGATATTTTGAAATGTGCTACACTAAGTTTAATTGCAGGCAGTAGTTTTCAGCACTGTCTGGTAATAATACGTTCAAGGAGGATTTGGCTATGGCATGGAATATGGTTGTTGCTGCATCTGAGACAGCAGATATTTTTACCTTAGGAAATGACGTATTCACAGAAATCCTTACTGCTCTTTTTATGATGGCAGTTATAGTATGCGCCGTTATTTTAGGCGGTAAGCTTCGTGTTAAGCATGATGCCAAGGTCGCATCGGAGGCTGCAGTCGCGGCAGAGTCCGCTGATGTAACAGATAATAAGACTGAGTGATTAAGTTAATACGAAGATTTTGGTGACAGTTATTCCGGTTGCGGATGATAACAAGATATGTTTTCCGGGAAGGCTTGGAAACAGGCCTTTTTGGTTTGCAATAATATTATTTTACTTATTTTTAGGAGGATTTAGCCATGAAGCCTTATGGCGTTAATGAATTAAGAAGAATGTACCTTAACTTCTTTGAGAGCAAGGGACATTTATGTATGAACAGTTTTTCACTGGTACCACACAATGATAAGAGTCTTCTACTTATCAATGCAGGTATGGCACCACTTAAACCATATTTTACAGGACAGGAGATTCCACCGAGAAGAAGAGTTACAACATGCCAGAAGTGTATCAGAACAGGTGATATCGAGAACGTAGGTAAGACAGCAAGACATCTTACGTTCTTTGAGATGCTTGGTAACTTCTCATTCGGAGATTACTTTAAGAGAGAGGCTATCAACTGGTCATGGGAGTTCCTTACACAGGTTATAGGACTTGACCCGGACAGACTTTATCCATCAATATATGCAGATGACGATGAGGCATTCAATATCTGGAATAAGGAGGTTGGCGTGCCTGCTGAGAAGATTACTCGTTTCTACCGCGATGAGAACGGTGACTGCGATAACTTCTGGGAGCATGGTGCAGGTCCTTGCGGTCCTTGTTCAGAGATTTACTATGACAGAGGACTCAAGTATGGCTGTGGCAAGCCGGACTGTAAGGTAGGCTGTGACTGCGACCGTTTCATGGAGGTATGGAACAATGTGTTCACACAGTTCGAGAGCGACGGACATCACAACTATACAGAGCTTAAGCAGAAGAACATAGATACCGGTATGGGGCTTGAGAGACTTGCGGTTGTTGTCCAGAATGTTGATACAGTATTCGACATCGATACAATGAAAGCTATCCGCGACAAGATATGTGAGATAGCAGGTGTAGAGTATGAGACAGATGCCGACAAGGATGTATCCATCAGACTTATCACCGACCATATCCGTTCGGTCACCTTCATGACCTCCGATGGTATTATCCCTTCTAATGAGGGCAGAGGCTATGTACTCAGAAGACTTTTAAGAAGAGCCGCAAGACACGGCAGACTCTTAGGAATAGAGGGACTTTTCCTTGCGAAGCTTGCAAAGACTGTTATCGATGAGTCCAAGGACGGCTATCCTGAGCTTGCCGAGAAGGAGGAGTACATCCTCAAGGTTATCACAACAGAGGAGGAGAAGTTCAATAAGACTATTGACCAGGGACTTGCAATCCTTGCAGATATGGAGGATGAGCTTGTTAAGTCCGGCTCTAAGACCTTATCCGGTGAGAATGTATTCAAGCTTTACGATACTTATGGATTCCCTGTAGACCTGACCACAGAGATTCTTGAGGAGAAGGGCTTCTCAGTCGATGAGGAGGGCTTTAAGAAGGCTATGGAGGTTCAGAAGCAGACAGCAAGAAATGCGAGAACCGAGACTAACTATATGGGAGCTGACGCAACTGTATATGACCTTATCAATACAGCAATCACATCCAAGTTCGTAGGTTATGACAGGCTTGTGCATGATTCTGTCATATCAGTGCTTACAACAGATACAATGCTTGTCGATGAGCTTGTTGAGGGTACAGAGGGAACAATCATCGTAGATGAGACACCTTTCTATGCTGCAATGGGTGGACAGACAGCGGATGTCGGAGCAATAACCACCGCTGACGGAGCAAGCTTTAACGTAGTTGATACCATTAAGCTCAAGGGTGGAAGAATCGGACATGTCGGTGTTGTTGAGTGCGGAACCTTCCGTGTTGGCGGCAAGGTTACACTCAAGGTTGATGAGGCTAAGAGAGCAGCTACAGCTAAGAACCACAGTGCAACACATCTTTTACAGGAGGCACTCCGTGTTGTGCTTGGAACACATGTAGAGCAGGCAGGCTCCCTTGTTACTCCTGACAGACTTCGTTTTGACTTTACACATTTCTCAGCGATGACTAAGGAGGAGCTTGACAGGGTTGAGGCTATTGTAAATGAGAAGATAGCTGAGAACCTTGACGTTGTAACACAGGTTATGAACATTGAGGACGCTAAAAAGACCGGAGCTAAGGCTCTTTTCGGTGAAAAGTATGGCGATACAGTCCGCGTGGTTTCCATGGGAGATTTCTCAAAGGAATTCTGCGGTGGTACACATGTTGCCAACACAGGCGTTATCACAGCATTTAAGATTTTATCTGAGTCCGGTATAGCTGCAGGTGTGAGAAGAATAGAGGCTCTCACTGGGGATGGACTTTTCGCATACTATAAGGATATTGAGAAGCAGCTTGAGGAGGCAGCTAAGCTTCTTAAGTGTACACCTGCCGCTGTCAATGACAAGATTGCACATCTTCAGGCAGAGGTTAAGGCACTTACTTCTGAGAATGAGTCTTTGAAGGCTAAGGCTGCCAACGATGCACTTGGAAATGTAATGGACAATGTTGCCGAAGTTAAGGGAATGAAGTTCCTCGGTGTTAAGGTTGCAGATGTAGATATGAATGAGCTTCGTAACCTTGGCGATTCCCTCAAGGAGAAGCTTGGAACAGGTGTTGTCGTCCTTGCTTCGTCACAGGGCGCAGACAAGGTCAACCTCATTGTCACAGCTACAGATGACGCTGTAAAGAAGGGCGTTCACGCAGGCAATATCATAAAGGCATGTGCTGCAATGGTAGGCGGCGGCGGTGGCGGACGTCCTAATATGGCACAGGCAGGCGGTAAGAATCCTGCAGGAATTGATGCCGCTTTAGAGCAGGCTAAGAAGACCTTGGAGGAGCAGCTCTAAAAAATATTTACAAAAATAAAAAAAGTGGTTGACGTACAGCAAATTTATGATATAATATCTAATGTGCGTAAAAACCCAAACAGTTGAAGCACAATTTACAACTGGAGGGAGGTCAGGTGTGAGCTATGTCAAATGTAATCGTTAAAGAGAATGAGTCTTTAGATAGTGCATTACGCAGATTCAAGAGAAACTGTGCTAAGGCAGGTATCCAGCAGGAGATTCGCAAGAGAGAGCATTACGAGAAGCCTAGCGTTAAGCGTAAGAAGAAGTCAGAGGCTGCTAGAAAGCGTAAGTTCAACTAATAATTGTATATTGAGTCAATAGTATTGTTGATGAAGTACAAGTGTATTTTATGACAGACGTGTTATGCGTCTGTCATATTTTTTTGTCTCATACTTTTGCCTTTCACATCATATTATATTTGTGAGGATTATGCCGCATGAGGTGAGTATGCGAAGTAAAGAAAAGCTCTTAGAAGCAATGTTTATTCCCGGTGATGCGGTTTGTAAAGAGTATAGTCTTACCATGGTTGGAAACAGCCAGTTGTTTGTCGAAGGTGTTGAGGCTGTGAAAGAGTTAAGTACCGAGCTTATAAAACTCAGTGTGAGGAAAGGATTCCTTGTCGTGACAGGTGAAAAATTGCATGTGGAATATTATGGCGATGGGGAAATAATGGTTCGTGGACAGCTTAAAGCTATACAGTTAATATAAATCAGAAAAGCGGGGAGACTATGGGAGCATTGTGGTTTAACGGCTATACGGTGCTGGAGGTGGATTCGCTCTGCGCAGAGCGTTTTTTTAATCTGTGCACTAATAGGGGGATACTGATACACAGGTTGTACCCTGATAAGGATAAATGCATATTTGCCACATCAGTTAAGGATTATTACAGATTAAAGCCTGTTGTAAGAAAGACAAAGCCACATATACGTCTGGTAAAAAAAGTGGGTTTTCCATTTGCTTTCAGGAGAGTACTGAGCCACCGGTTTTTTATTGCCGGAATAATTTTGTTTATGACAGTACTGCTGGTGCTTGGGCGTTTTATATGGAATATAAGACTGGATGGGAATTATATGAACTCAGACGACACGCTGTATGCCTATCTAAGGGAGAACGGAATTACCTATGGAACGCGGATAAGTGATATTGACTGTGAAGAACTTGAGGCACAGATAAGAAAGGATTATGATGACATAATATGGGTATCGGCAGCGATACATGGAACGTCACTAGACATAGATATAAGGGAAAATACGGATGAGGTTATAGAGGTTCCCACCGGTATGCCATCGGATATAGTATCTAAGTATGATGGAATTGTGTACAGCATAGTGGCAAGAAACGGCACTCCGGTTGTGAAAGCCTCAGACACCGTAAAGAAGGGTGATGTGCTTATAAGCGGAATAGTAACGACATATAATGAGTCATCTGAGCCGGTAAAAAAGGAAGCTGTGTATGCGGATGGTGAGGTTAAGCTTCTCGTGGAGCTTGCATACGATGACAGGCTTTCGCGCGAATACATAAAGAAAGAATACACCGGGAATAGTTATAAAAGTGTAAGGCTGCGCGCCTTCAACAGAACGCTGGATTTGGATGTGTACAGGGAAGAATATGTCTATAGTGATATTGTAACAAGCAGCAGCAATTTATGTGTTTATCAGAATTTCTATCTTCCGTTCGGTGCGGACACGACATATCATCGCGAGTACACCATGTCGGAGGCGGTCTACTCGGATGAGGAGTTAGAAGCAGTATTAAACGAAAAATTTTCACATTATTTAGAAAAATTACAAGAAAAGGGTATTCAAATTATAGAAAATAATGTTACAATAACAATTAACGATGATCAAGCGCAGATGTCGGGCACCGTTTTTGTCATAGAGTCCGAATGCGGCAGGGAGGATGTTGGGATTGAGTATAATTGAGAATATTTTGGATATACCTGCAGAGCACAGCAGTAACATTTTCGGAAGCTGTGATGCCTATGTCAAGAAGATAGAGCGTACCCTCAAGGTCACAATCATAGCGCGTGACAGTGAGATTAAGCTTGTGGGGGCTGAGGGTGCGGTAAAGCGCGCGGCTTCTGTATTTGCACAGCTTCTTGAGCTGTCAAAAAGAGGAAATACCATCACGGAGCAGAATGTTGACTATGCCCTGAGCCTTTCATTTGAGGATAAGGCGGAGGCGTTGGCGGAGCTTGATGCGGATGTCATAGCAAGGACGGTGCTTGGAAAGCCGATTAAGCCTAAGACCATAGGCCAGAAGGAGTACATTGATGCCATCAAAAAGAGAATGATTGTCTTTGGAGTGGGTCCTGCGGGAACAGGTAAGACGTATCTTGCAATGGCTATGGCGATAAATGCCTTTAAGAATAATGAGGTGAACAGGATTATTTTGACAAGACCTGCCATAGAGGCGGGGGAGAAGTTAGGCTTCCTTCCGGGAGATATGCAGAGTAAGGTAGACCCATACCTCAGACCACTTTATGATGCGCTGTATCAGATTATGGGCGCTGAGAGCTTCCAGCACAATATGGAAAAGGGCTTGATTGAGGTTGCTCCGCTTGCATATATGAGAGGAAGAACGCTTGACAATTCTTTCATTATCCTTGATGAAGCACAGAATACAACACCGGCACAGATGAAGATGTTTTTAACAAGAATAGGCTTCGGTTCGAAGGTTGTAATAACAGGCGATCTTACACAGAAGGATCTCCCACATGATCAGGCAAGTGGCCTGGATACGGCACTTAAGGTTCTCAGGAATGTGGAAGAGATTGGAATATGCCGGCTGACAAGCTCTGATGTTGTGCGCCACCCTCTTGTGCAGAAGATTGTAAAGGCCTATGATGAATATGAGAATCGAAGGCTCACAGACGGCGGAAATAAGACAGTGAGTGCTGATAAATCAGGAGGTCCGGCGAAAATAAAGCGGACAAAGGCGGACAAGCAGAAAAAATAGCTGTGTAAATGCTGCTGGATACTACAATAAAGATATATGAAAAGAGGTTTTAAGTATGACAATTGCCATAGAAGAGGAGACAAAGGTTGATTTTGATTTCGATTATAAGAAGGTTATTGAAGCTGTAATAAATCAGGCGATGGATTATAAAAATTGTCCTTATGAGGCAGAGGTCAGCGTCACGCTCACGGATAACGATTCAATCCATGCTATCAATAAGGAATTCAGAAATATTGATAACCCTACGGATGTGCTCTCATTCCCTCTCGTTGAATATGAGGAGGCAGGACAGTTTGATTTCTTAGAGGATAGAGATGACTGCTTCAATCCTGAGAGCGGAGAGCTTATGTTAGGGGATATTGTTATTTCAGTGGAGAAGGTCTATGAGCAGGCGGACAAGTATGGACATTCGCCTAAGCGTGAGCTTGCTTTCCTCACTGCACACAGCATGCTTCATCTGTTCGGCTATGACCACATGACACCGGAGGAGGCAGCAGTGATGGAGAAGGGGCAGGAGGAAATTCTTGCGGCTATAGGAATTACACGCGGTTAGAATGTTGAATGATATGGTGCATATTGCATGTCACTGTACAGATTTTTGATTTAATTAAAGTAAATATTTTTGGAGGCTGATATGACGGAAAGAGAATTACTTATAAATAAGGCTAAAGAATACATGAACAATGCGTACGCTCCGTATTCAAGGTTTAATGTGGGAGCGGCCATTCTGACGGATGATGGGAGAGTTTTCGGCGGCTGCAATATAGAAAATTCATCTTATGGTGCTGCAATATGTGCGGAGAGAACGGCGGCGGTCAAGGCAGTTTCCGAAGGTGCCAGGCATTTCAAGGCGATAGCGGTAGTGTGCTCTACAGGAGAGTATGCTTACCCTTGCGGAATATGCCGTCAGTTCGTCGGTGAGTTTATGGATAGGGATGGAATGCTTTACCTGGAGGATAAGAATGAAGGAGAGCTTTCAATGCCATTCTTTGACTCGATACCATATTTTTTTACAGGTGATAGAATAAAATAATTAAAAAAAGCAGACAATATTCAATAAATGCAATTTGCAGAAAGGATGTGCAGAATGCGGAAATTGTATATTATCTGCTTTGTTACTCTTACAACATTATTTGTGACCTGTTATTGCATAGGCTATTATGCGGTTACAAAGAAAAACAGGGTGGAACAGCCGGCGAACGATTATTATGAGATGCGAGCTGCGGCCGCGGCGGATGAGAGCGTCATCAGACGCGATACCGAACTGATAATAGAGGAGTACAATATAAATAATCATATATCGGCACAGACAACAGTCATTCCCTCGATAGATATTCTTGGGCTTGACAGGGAGGCATATACAGACTACCTGAGAAGGTACATGGAAAAACCTGATAAGGACGATGTGGACAGGGGGCTGAGTTCTATAAACCTTGTCGAGTTCTCGTCAGACAGAATTGTGGTAAGGAAGAGCTATGATGCGCCTACCTACAGTGCAACGCAGAATTTTATTCTTTATGCGCTTGATGGACGGGTTGTGGTGTATTATGAGGATTTTGTCACGATATATGATTACACTGATATAAAGGTAACGGATTTACCTATTGAGCTGCAGCGCGAGATATATGTCGGGCTGCAGGTTAAGGATTTGGAAGAATTATACGAATTTTTGGAGGACCACACTTCATGAAATATGATGTTGTTGTGATTGGAGCCGGAGCTTCCGGTATGATGGCGGCAATACAGGCGGCAAAAAAAGGCAGTGGAGAAGGAAAAGGCGGATGTATAAGGGTTGCGCTTCTTGAGGTTCTGGCAAGACCTGGAAAAAAGATACTTGCAACCGGAAACGGCAAGTGTAACCTTACCAATTATAAGCTTGATGATAGCTGTTATCACACGGACAGCGGCAGTGTTGCGGATATAATGGGAGTGATAAGCCGCTTTGATTCTGAGGCTGTCACGGGTTTTTTCCGGGATGAGGGCATGCTTGTGCGCGACAGGGATGGCTATGTGTACCCATACAGTGAACAGGCTGCCTCAGTGCTTGACTGCCTAAGGCAGTGCCTTTTAAAGTACGGTGTGGAGCTTGTATGCGGCTGCGAGATAGCCTCTGTCAAGAAGAACGGCGATGAGTTCGTCATTTCGGGAAATATAAGGGACATTGAGGCGGAGAACCGCAGGGCTGAGGCGAAAAAGAACAGCGGTAAGAAGGACGGCAAAAAAGCCGGAGGTGACAGGAACGATAAGGCGAAGAATGTTGCCTGTGGCAAGGAGCGCGATGTGGCGCAGCCTGTCAGGTTATCCTGCACGGCGGGAAGGCTTATTGTGGCCACCGGCTCTGCTGCCGGAGGTGTATGCGATCAAGGCACCGGCACGGCAGGAAAACAGATTGGGAACACGCAGGGCAACGATAAATCAAACTCAGTGCTTGGATACGATATTGCACGCAGCTTCGGACACCACATTATAAAGCCTCTGCCGGCGCTTGTGGCGCTAGGGTGTGAGGAGAGCTTTTTTAAGGAAATCTCAGGAGTCCGCGCCAAGGGAGGAATACGGCTTCTGATAGATGGCAGGTGCGTGGCTTCAGATATCGGAGAGCTCCAGCTCACCGACAACGGCATATCCGGAATACCGGTGTTTCAGGTGAGCCGCTATGCTGTGGCGGCACTTGATGCCGGAAAGGGCAGGGTTCAGGCGGAGCTTGATTTCATGCCGGAATATGGCGAAAAAGAGCTTATTGAATACATAGATAAGATTAAAGCTGATATGTGTAATACGGGAAAAAGCTGTGAAATGATAAAGAAAGGCAGTATGCCAAGCCTTGCGGATATACTCACGGGGCTTGTAAATAAGAAGCTTATGAATCTGTTTGTAAAGCTTTCGGGCGGGCAGACGGAATCGCTTGTCGGGATTATCAAGCACTTTAAGGTGACCGTTATCAATTCAAAGGGCATCATCTCCGCACAGGTATGTCGTGGTGGTGTGCGGCTTGATGAAGTCGATACTGAAACTATGGAATCCAAGCTGTGTCATGGCTTGTACTTCTGCGGCGAGGTGCTTGATGTGGACGGCTGCTGTGGAGGGTATAATTTACAGTGGGCATGGAGCAGTGGGTATATAGCTGGGGCGATGAGGAAATGACGTATAAAAAATCTTGCAAAATAATAGATTTAGAGGCAGCTTTCAGTTATAATACATGTGGAATAATACAACATCGTTGATTAATATATAATGTTAATATCAAGGAGGTTATCATGGCTGATAAAATGAAAATATCCTGGCTTCTAAAGGCAACAGCCCTGTCTATTGTGCTGGCGGCGATAGTGTGGTTCGCCGGACTGGTATTTAATCCACCGGGGCTTGAGATGGTGCTTGCGATTGCAGCTATTGTATTTTCTATTATATCAATATGTCTTGTGGTATGCTGTATCGCGAGGAAAATAAATTCACAGGTATCACTATATAAAGTGTTTGCCATCGCAGATATAGTGTTGGCTGTACTGGCTGGAGGATATGCTGTGTACGATATAAGGACAGACACAGGATGGTTTGCCGGACTTTTGGGCGCACTCATAATGTTTATGGGTATGCCGGTGTTTGCGGTTTTGCTGTTGGGGGACTGGGTGGTATGGCTTGTCAACCGGAAAAGAAACAGATAATCAGTTATGAAGGAAACATAAAAATATAGAATTTTGTATAGTTTTCATAGGTATGTGTATGATGTAGGCGGTTGTGTTTTATGAAAAGCACGAACCGCCTTTTGTTTTTAAAAGTCTTACAGTTAAAGGTAGTAGTTGTCATGGATTTTTTGATGAATGGATGGTATAATATTTTGTATGTTGATAGTTTGATGTGTTTGTTTTAGTAGTGAAATGAGTGGGAGGTCTTGCAGTGGCAGAAGAGACAATATTTTCCGGCGAATCAAAGAATATCGAATACAAGGTATCTGTACCGGACAAAAGCGAAAAATATATGAAGACAATAGTGGCTTTTGCCAACACGCAGGGAGGCAGGCTGCTCATAGGAATTGACGACAAGACACACGAGATTGTTGGTGTGGATAGTGTAAATCTTTTTCAGATTATGGACAGTATTGCAAACGCTGTTTCGGATTCCTGCGAGCCGCAGATTATTCCGGATATTGAACCGCAGACGGTGGACGGAAAAAATATTATCGTTGTGACGGTGGAGGCTGGGAAGAATCGCCCATATTACTTAAAATCAAAGGGCAAGGAAGCAGGGACATATATCAGAGTGGCGGGAACATCAAGGCTTGCATATCGCGAAAAGATTAAAGAGCTTGAGATGGAAGGAGCACGTATCTCATGGGATGAGTTAACCTGCGTAGGATATAATGTCACGGACGAAGCGACAGAGAAATTATGTAAGGATATCGAGGCGTTCAGGAAAAAGGCAGGGATGACGGAACATACCGTGAAAAAGGAGCAGCTTATCAACTGGAAGATTTTGAAACAGAGTGAGGGACAGTTGCTGGCAACGAATGCTTACGTTTTGCTGACATCAGATTATTTTCCTTTTTCAAAAACACAATGTGCGGTATTTAGGGGAAGGGACAGAGCGGTATTCTTGGATAAAAGGGAATTTACAGGTCCGATTTATACCCAGATTGAAGAAGCGGTTGATTTTGTCTTGAGAAATATAAGACTTGGCGCGACAATTGATGGTCTGGTGCGCAGGGAAAGGTATGAGCTCCCGCCGGAGGCTATAAGAGAAATGATTATCAATGCTCACTGCCATAGGAATCTGTTGGATGAATCCTGCATACAGGTGGCGATATATGATGACCGCCTTGAGGTGACTTCCCCCGGAGGCCTGTACAACGGTCTGACATACGCGGAGGGGATTCGGTGAAGCGGATGACAGGAACCGATGACGATATATTAAAAAACATTGATAAGTCATCGGGGAACATCGGAGAACCATCGGAGAACATCGGAGAACCATCGGAGAACATCGGAGAACTACATCAGAGGAAGAAAAAATATACCCTAAATGATACACAAAGGAAGATAATAGAATTATTAACTGAGAATAATAAGCTTTCTGCTTCAAAGCTGGCAGGTGAAATTGGCGTTGCAAGCAGAAATATTGAGGTTAATCTAAAAAAGCTGAAGGAACAGGGCATTTTATTGAGATGTGGTTCGCCAAAAACAGGCTATTGGGTTATATCGGACAAATAACATATAGAAACGCAGCACAAAAAAATGTTCAGAAACATGAGAAGATTTAAGCAGGAATTAAGCCATGAGGAGTGCGTGAGAATACTTAAGGAACAGCCGCGCGGCGTTCTGTCGCTCATAGGGGATGACGGTTATCCTTATGGCGTTCCGATTGATTACTGGTACAGCGAGGATGACAATAAGCTGTACTTTCACGGAGCCGGTGAGGGTCATAAGATGGACGCTGTTAAGAAATGCGATAAGACTTCCTTTTGCGTGTACGATGGGGGATACAGAAAAGACGGAGAGTGGGCGCTCAACATTAACAGTGTTATTGTGTTCGGCAGAATGAAAGTTGTCGATGACAGGGACAAGATTCTGGAGATATGCACCAACATTTGTCTTAAATTTACGGACGATAAGGAGTACATAGAGCAGGAGATAAGCCGCTCAGGCAGCAGGGTGTGCTGCCTTGAGCTTGTTGTTGAGCATATGACGGGCAAGCTTGTAAAAGAATCGTGATGTTACAATGCTGTTATTGCAGATGGAGTAAAACGGAGGCGTGAAATGCTTTGCCATCATGCGAAAACACTGAGTCACCGTTATATTTATGAGCAATCTCAGCAATGCTTTTTAAGCCTATGGCGGTGTGATTCTTTTTGGTAGAAGGGTATTCATTTCCATTAGGCTTAAGCTCACCGGAGTAGCTGTTGTCCAAGGTTATGGAGAGCATATTGCCTGAGACAGCCATGTTGAGCTTTACAAACAGCTCCTTAGGCTGTGCTGCGGCGGCAGTTACGGCATTATCTAAGAGATTGCCGAGCAGAACGGCGAGATCCGATGAATCAATTGAGCCGCTGTCAAAGTCAGTAATGTTGATCAGCATATTGATGCCTGAGTTCCTTCCGAGCTGGTTGTAATAGCTGATTACGGAATCTATTGCTTTATTCCGGCTGAACCGGATCAGTTCGGTGTTGTCGAGGTCGCTTATGTACTCATGGATTTTTGACAGGGCTTTCTGTGATTCATTGTCATGTATTTTTTCTGCAATATAGAGCAAATCATACTTAAAATTATGTTTCAGTTCTCTTAGCGTATCTATTGAATAGGAAAGATTCTTATATTGTTCGCGCTGGATTTCCAGAGAATTATTTAAAGAATGCTTTTTTCCTTCTGCCTGCCATCGACGGAGCAGAAGATAACAGCACATGGGGCAGATTGTCAATGGATGTGTCTGCGGAGCTCTCCGTTGTATATATAGTCCATATAATCGCACTCAACGAACAGCTTATTGCCGGGAATGATGGTGATATAAGTGTGGATAAGTATTTGTCTGATTTCGACGTCGATCAGGAGAAGAAAAATCTGTTTTTTAAGAACGCAGGAGAGGTGCGTTCCGTGAACTGCAAGGATATTCTATTATATAGTCTCAAAGGGCGGTATCTGTGGATATATATTGAAATACAGGGTGAGGGCAGTTTTTCGTTCTCAGATATGAAGGTGGATATGACTGGGGACAATTTTATGATGACATTTCCACAGGTATACAGGGAGCGAAACAGCTTCTTTCACAGATATATGTCGATTTATTCAAGTATATATAATGATTTTCAGGCGCAGATTGACAGGCTGCCGGAGCGCTTTGATATAGAGAACACTTCGTGTGAGTTTCTCATTGAGTATTTAGGCTGGCTTGGAATAGATATTTCGCGTGAATATGTGGATGATGGGATGATAAGAAAGCATGCGGCAGAGGCATTTGAGCTTAAAAGATACAGGGGAACCAGATATGTGCTTGAACGAATCGGAGAGATACTGCTGGGGGAAAAGCCGGTCATAATTGAGCGCAGACAGATAGCAGATAATATGAACAAGACGGACAAGCAGGTATCGGATGCGCTGTACGGCGAAAATCCGTATGATGTGTCGCTTCTTACTACTGTGGAGTGTAATGACGGCAGACGCAGATGGCTGTCCGGCTTCCTGGAACAGTTCATTCCGGTCAGATGTAAGCTTAAGCTTATTTTCCTGTGCGGACATAATGAGATGGACACTTATACCTACATGGGTGTCAATGCGAGACTATGGGACGCTACGGAGGTACGGCTTGATGAGGGGGCAGTGTCGCTTGACGAGATGGGGATTCTGAAATAAATATGTGTAGTTTTTGTGTGTGGAAGATGATATAATGAGTGACATATTATGAAAGGGCTTGCAGATTAAGCGGAAATGGAGGAATGTGTGATAATAGGTTTTCTTATTGTCATGCAGGGATAGGATGAAGAAAACAAGCAATAAACAAACAATAAACTACCATTCAAAGGGTTACGAAAAATACGCAAAGAAGGATAAGGAGGCTAAGCAGGCTTCTAAGTCAAAGCCAGTTAAGCCGGCTAAGCCGAAGGAGGGAAGCTTCCTGTATCTGCTTCCGGAGGAGATAAGTGCAAGGCAGCTCCACGATGGACTTGACTTCCTGGATGCAAAGCAGCTTGAAGTATGGACGGAGCTTAATCTTTTTGAGGTGACAGCGGACGAGGGGACAATCACGTTCGAGGACATGAGGGATAATCTGGGAGAGGAAGACTTTGGGACTCTTGCCGGTATGGGGATGAAAAAGGTGTATGCGGTCGACTATTATCTGAGCGATAATGGGATTCTTCGCAAGGTTATGGAAACATTGATTTCCAAATTCGGCGGAAAAATCGGTTCGGACACGGAGGATTTCCAGCCTTTTGTGAAGGTAAACGAAATTTAGGCCGGAAAAGTGTAGCATTTCACACGAATATGCTCCGAAAAAGTGTTAAGAAATAATGCAAATGGGTCGGAAAAAATGTAGTGTAACGGCATAAACAGGTCAGAAAAAATCTTATTGTAAGACTTGCATATCCCCGAAAAAATGTAGTATTGTATTAAAATCAGCATAGATAATGGAAGGATAAGCCTGTGATAAGAATTAACCAGCTAAAAATTACCCCGGAGGTTTCGCTGAGTGCAGGGCAGCTTGATACCGCGCTCAAGGGAAAGATTTCCAAGGCACTGCGGCTTAAGGGAGATAATTTTTCATATAAAATAGTAAAGAAATCGATTGATTCAAGGCATAAGCCGGATATATTTATCGTGTATTCGGTGGATGTCACGGTATATGGTGCGGACAGGAAAGCTTTAGATTCCGGTGCAGAGGAAAAAATAATCAAAAAAGTTAACGATAACAATATTATGTTAAGTAAAACTGTAAGATATAAGGAGCCGAAGCCGGCAAGAGACAGGATGGGCAGCAGACCGGTGATAGCAGGCTTTGGCCCTGCCGGAATGTTCTGTGCGCTTATGCTCGCGCGCGCCGGCTACAGACCGGTAGTTGTTGAGCGCGGTGAGGCTGTTGAGGATAGAATGAAGTCGGTTGATTCATTCTGGAATGGCGGCAGGCTCAACCCGGAATCCAATGCACAGTTCGGCGAGGGAGGTGCGGGAACCTTCTCAGACGGAAAGCTTAACACCCAGGTTAAGGAGGTATATGGGCGTATCAGCAAGGTACTAGAAATCTTTGTGGAGCATGGGGCTGATGAGAGTATAACCTACGAAGCGAAGCCGCATATTGGCACAGATCGCCTTGTATATATTGTGCAGAGTATCAGGAAAGAGATTGAGAGTCTTGGCGGGGAAGTACGCTTTAACACGAGGCTTGTCGATATAGACCTTGAAAAGCTCACGCCCGGTGTGCTTTCGGATGAGAATGGGACAGACAGAAGAGTCAAAGGTATCACGGTTGAGAACTCCGGGAATAGAGAGTATATTCCATGTGACTGTCTTGTGCTTGCGATAGGACACAGCGCAAGGGATACATTTTATATGCTGAAGGATAAGCTCACCATGGAGCAGAAGGCATTTGCTGTAGGTCTTAGAATAGAACATAGGCAGGAGCTTATAAATATACATGAGTTTGGCGATGGAAAATATAAGAATTATATGCCGGCGAGCTATAAGCTCACGCATAAGGCTTCTAACGGGCGTGGTGTCTATTCCTTCTGTATGTGTCCGGGCGGCTATGTTGTGAATGCTTCCTCGGAGGAGGGCATGCTTGCGGTCAATGGAATGAGTTATTCAAAGCGTGACAGCGAGAATGCCAATTCCGCACTTATTGTCACGGTCGATAACAGAGATTTTGGTTCGGAGGATGTCCTTGCCGGAATCGAATTTCAGAGGAGGCTTGAGAAGAAGGCGTATGAGCTGGGAGGCGGAAGGGTTCCGGTTCAACGCTTTGGTGATTTCAGGGAAAATAGGACTACAACGGAAAGCGCATTGAGCAGTAATACGGTTAAGCCTTGTATTAAGGGTGGGTATACAGCGGCTAATCTGAGGGAGCTTCTCCCTGATGAACTGTGTGATGCGCTTATAGAGGGTGTGACAAGCTTCGACAGACAGATACCCGGATATGCGAATCCGGATGCGATGTTTGCCGGGGTTGAGTCGCGGACCTCATCGCCTGTGCGCATAAACAGGGATGATAAGCTGCAGGCATTGGGTATAAGCGGACTTTATCCGTGCGGAGAAGGTGCAGGCTACGCTGGCGGTATTACCTCCGCGGCGGTGGATGGAATAAAGGTATACGAAGCGATAGTGACAAATGTATAATTGAATTTTAATGAATGGCGATTTTTGGCATATAGTAGAAAAAAATTGCTATATGTCATTATTCAAAATAAAAATAATGTACTTTCAGAGAAAATATGTTATAATTTCCAAAATATGATGTTGAGGTCAAAATACACTAAGTTTACAGCACATGTTTTGATTCCAACATCAAAAATATTTTGTAAAAATGGGAAGCAATATTTGGTATAATATATTCTAAGAACATATTTTTCATTACTATTTGAGTCACTGCAAAAACAGTGACAGGGAGATTTTTTATCTTAGATTAATGTAAAAACAGACTGCAGGAAATACAGAGCATAAGGAGTGAAGGCATGGACAGAAGAGATAAGAATAATTATTATCTGGACATTGCGGAGGCTGTCTCGCAGAGGGGAACCTGTCTTAGAAAGCATTACGGCGCAGTTATCGTAAAGAATGATGAGATTATTTCGACAGGCTATGTAGGGGCACCGAGAGGGCGGAAGAATTGTTCGGACCTTAATTATTGTATAAGACAAAAGCTTGCAATTCCACGAGGAGAGCGCTATGAGATGTGCAGGAGCGTACATGCGGAGGCTAATGCGATAATAAGCGCCTCAAGGGAATCAATGCTTGGAAGTACAATATATCTTGTTGGTATTGATATGGAGAAAGGCGGCTATGTTGAGAACGGCAACTGCTGCTCCATGTGCAAGAGAATGATTCTCAATGCGGGTATATCCACGGTTATAATCCGCGATGACAGTGAGAACTTCCGCGTGATTGACACTAAGGACTGGATTGATAATGATGACTCTCTAACAGGTGACTTCGGATATTAAATTTCATTGATAGCTGAAGCGGAAAAATGGGAGCAGCCGCAGACAAGATGAGAAGGGGATGTTTACATGGCGGATGAGATATTTGGGAAAAGGGATGAGAAAAATCTCATAAGAAAGCAGATGAAGCAGCTGCGTGCGGACATGACACGCACGGAAAGGTTTGAAAAATCCATGCAGATTTTTGAGCAGCTTATAACTGTTCCGGAGTTCAAACGAGCGGACAGGATATATACCTATGTGAGCATGGATAATGAGATAGACACGATAATGCTTATCGATTACAGCTTAAGCCTTGAAAAGCGTGTGTTTGTCCCAAGGGTTTCCGGCAAGGATATGGAGTTTTATGAGATAAGTGACATATCAGAGCTTAATCCGGGTTACAGGGGAATATATGAGCCTGATATAAACGGCAAGGAGCCGGACTATTCAAGAACAGGCTTTATGTGTATGCCCGGGCTTGCTTTCGATAGGAGCTATAACCGCATAGGCTATGGCGGTGGTTTTTATGACAGGTATCTGTCCGTGGAAAACAAGCTATATAAGGCAGCGCTCGCGTATGAGGCACAGCTTTTGGAGAGTATACCCGCACAGGATGGGGATGTCAGACCGGATATGATTGTCACCGAAGAAAGCATATATCGTAAACTGGACTATTAAGTTCGCAGATTAAGTATGCCTAGGTTTGAACCGGAAAATAAAATATCCAGAAAGTAAATTAACTGTGATTTGTATTGCCAATTGTATAGCCGTAAGGCGGAATGGAGATAGGGATTGATATGATGACAGATATACTCACAATGGGTAAGAATGCCCGCACAGCGTCAAGAAGTCTTGGAAAGCTTGGAACCAATAAAAAAAATGAGGTGCTGCTTGCAGTTGCCGAAGCCATAAGAGCCAATGCCGACTATATCTTAGAAGAGAATCATAAGGATGTGGAGCAGGGGAAAGCCGACGGCATGAAGAGCGGACTGTTAGACAGGCTTACGCTCACAAAGGCGAGGATTGACGGCATGGCTGATGGCGTAAATCAGGTGGCAGGCCTGGATGACCCTGTAGGGGAGGTTCTCTCCATGAAGAAACGTCCGAATGGGCTGCTGATCGGGAAAAAGCGTGTTCCCTTCGGCGTGATAGCTGTCATTTACGAATCAAGACCGAATGTTACCTTAGATACCTTCGGACTGTGCTTTAAGACAGGAAATGCCGTCATATTAAAGGGAGGAAGCGATGCTATCAATTCCAACATAGCCATAGCGAATGTTATAAGGGAAGCGCTTAAGGCAAACGGTATAGACGAGAATGCCCTGCAGCTTATCGAATCAACCGATAGGGAGTGCGTAAAAGAGCTTCTCACGATGAATGAGTACGTCGATGTGATTATACCGCGAGGTGGCAAGGGGCTTATACAGTTCGTTGTAAAGAACGCCACCGTACCTGTCATTGAGACAGGAACAGGCAACTGCCATGTCTATGTTGATGAGAGCGCTGATTTCGACATGGCACTCAGGATTATCGAGAATGCCAAAACGCAGAGGGTAGGAGTGTGCAATGCGTGTGAGTCGCTTGTCATACATAAGAGTATTGCAAGGAATTTTATTCCAAGGCTTGTCGAAATGTTAAGAGAGCACAACGTCGAGATAAGGGGCGATGAGTATTCGCAGGGCATTGACCATTATATAGTTCCTGCTGCGGAGGAGGACTATGCCACAGAGTATCTTGACTACATAATTTCCGTCAAGACCGTGGATACGCTTGATGAGGCGATAGAGCATATCAATGCCAACAATACAGGGCACTCTGAATCCATAATTACGAATAATTATGAAAATTCGCAGAGATTTCTGGATGAGATTGATGCCGCGTGTGTATATGTGAATGCGTCCACAAGGTTTACAGATGGAAATGAGTTCGGCTTCGGTGCGGAGATTGGAATAAGCACACAGAAGCTCCACGCCAGAGGACCTATGGGTATAAATGAGCTTACCACTACGAAGTACATTATATATGGCGATGGGCAGATAAGAGGATAAAAAAGTATTATGAGTATCCCTATAGCAGCAGATGGCCTTAAAGGCATTGTTTACTGATATGGGGATATTTTTATGTGATGTTTTGATATGGAAATTACGATAAGAAAATCAGTTTACAACCTATTCAATATTGAAATAATCTTAAAGAGTGTATTTGACAAGCCTAACGGATAAGGTGTATATTAAAATGATTGTAAATATAAAGGAGAAAAGAATGTCAGAGATAGATTCAGAATTATTGGAGAAGATGAAAAATGAGCCGAACTATGAGGTCGCGCGCCAGTATTACTTCATTGGGAAGTGCCGTGAGTACGTTAAGGAATTGTCAGAGAAGCTTGGAAGAGAATTGACTATGTGTTCAGTCACATTCGGCTGCCAGATGAATGCCCGCGATTCAGAGAAGCTTTCCGGTATTTTAAAGGAGATTGGCTTTGTGGAAACGGAATCGGAGAATGCCGATTTTGTTATATATAACACATGTACTGTCCGTGAGAATGCGAATAACAAGGTGTACGGGCATCTTGGAGTGCTTGGAAATTATAAAAAGAAGAACCCTAATATGATGATAGCACTCTGTGGCTGCATGATGCAGGAGCCGCAGGTGGTCGAAAAGCTCAAGGAGTCTTACAGATTTATAGATATTATATTCGGAACACATAACCTTTACAGGCTTGCGGAGCTGATCTACAACCGTATTGAGAGCGGCAGGATGGTTGTCGAGGTGTTAAAGGACAGCTCACAGATAGTTGAGGAGCTTCCGGTTGACAGAAAGTATTCCTTTAAATCCGGTGTGAATATCATGTTCGGCTGCAACAATTTCTGCAGCTATTGTATCGTACCTTATGTGAGAGGAAGGGAAAAGAGCAGGGAGCCGAAGGACATTATCTGTGAGATAGAGAAGCTTGTGGCAGACGGAGTTAAGGAGGTCATGCTTCTTGGACAGAATGTCAACTCCTACGGAAAGAATCTTGAGAATCCGGTGTCATTTGCTGAGCTGTTGAAGATGGTTGAAGATATCGACGGCTTAGAGCGTATCCGCTTTATGACCTCACACCCAAAGGATCTGTCGGATGAACTCATAGACGTAATGGCACACTCTGACAAGATTTGCAGGCATTTCCACCTGCCATTACAGTCGGGAAGTGACAGGATATTGAAGGTGATGAACCGCCACTATACGAAGGAGCGTTATCTGTCGCTTGTTGACAAGCTTAAGGCAGCCATGCCGGATATCTCCATCACAACAGATATAATTGTTGGATTCCCCGGGGAGACGGAGGAGGATTTCCTTGAGACACTTGATGTGGTTCGCAAATCCGGCTATGACAGTGCGTATACCTTCATATATTCTAAGAGAACCGGCACGCCTGCTGCCTCTATGGATGACCAGATTGATGAGGCTGTTGTCAAGGACAGGTTCGACAGGCTGCTTGCGACGGTCAATGAGATTTCCCATAAGCTTTCCTATAGATTTGAGGGCAGGGATATGGATGTGCTTGTCGAGGGCGTGAATGACCATGACAGCACACTCTTAACAGGAAGAATGGGTAACAATATGCTTGTGCATTTCCCGGGTGACGAATCACTTATCGGACAGATCGTAAAGGTGCATCTTGATGAGTCTAAGGGCTTCTACTATATGGGAACAAGATTATAAAACCAAACAAATAGATAAACAAACATAAATAAACGTAAATATATCGAAGTAAACATGTTGAGATTAAAATAGATTTATAAATAGACTAAATAAACTCAGATTTTATATTACTTAGAGATAAAACTAAGGTGCGGCATTGCGTATTCCATTACCGCACTTTAATAATTAAATTAAATCACCAAAAATATTAAAAAAAATAGACAGAAACAAGGAAAATGTAAGAAGCGTTCAGCTTTTTACGGATTGGAGAAAAAATGCCGACATATTCACCTATGATGCAGAAGTACTTAGAGACCAAGGAGCAGTATAAGGACTGTGTACTTTTTTACAGATTAGGAGATTTTTATGAGATGTTCTTTGACGATGCACTTATGGTGTCAAAGGAGCTTGAACTTACGCTTACGGGCAAGGACTGCGGACAGGAGGAGCGCGCTCCGATGTGTGGCATCCCATACCATGCAGCGGAAAATTATATAAACAGACTTGTATCTAATGGGCATAAGGTGGCAATCTGCGAGCAGGTCGAGGATCCGAAGCTGGCAAAGGGGCTTGTAAAGAGAGAAGTTATCCGTATTGTAACGCCGGGTACGAATTTTAACCCTTCCGCACTTGAGGAGGGAAAAAATAACTACATAATGTGTGTTGTGTATATGAGCAATATGCTTGGAATCTCAGTCTCGGACATCACGACAGGTGAGTATCTTGTAACGGAGGTCCGCTCAGCGCGTGAGCTGTTCGATGAGATAAATAAGTTTTCGCCGTCTGAGATAATATGCAATGAAGCGTTTATGATGAGCGGAATATCCCTTGATAGCATTAAGGACAGGCTCAATATCACTGTGTCATCGTTGGAACCGTACTATTTCGACGATGAGCTGTCAAAAAGGCTGCTGCTTGAGCATTTCAAGGCGGCAGACATGATGGGACTTGGGCTTGCGGATTATTCGATTGGCTCAGTTGCCGCAGGAGCACTTTTACAATATCTGTACGAGACACAGAAGAGCTCCCTTCCACACCTTACGCATATCACGCCGTATGCTGTGGGTAAATATATGATTGTCGACAGCTCAACGAGGCGGAATCTTGAGCTTACAGAGACACTTAGGGAAAAACAGAAAAAGGGGTCACTCCTGTGGGTGCTTGACAAGACCAAGACCGCAATGGGAGCCAGAAGGCTCAGACAGATGCTTGAGCAGCCTCTTGTTGTGGGCGGGGATATCGTGACACGACAGCAGGCGGTGGCTTACCTGAAGGATGAGGTCATCACAAGGGAGGAGCTGAGGGAGTACCTAAACCCGGTCTATGACCTTGAGCGTCTGATAGGAAGAATAAGTACCAGATCCGCAGGGCCGAGGGATCTGATTGCACTTAAGAGCTCACTGTCAATGCTGCCACATATCAAGTATCTTATAAGAGAATGCAGCGTTGAGCTTCTGCATGAATTACATGATGAGATTGATGAGCTTGAGGATGTGTGCACCCTTATTGAAAAAGCGATAGTTGATGAACCGCCTATTGCGGTAAAGGATGGCGGACTTATAAAGGAAGGCTTCAATGATGAGATTGACAGGCTCAGAACGGCAAAGACAGAGGGAAAGAGCTGGCTTGCACAGCTTGAATCGGATGAGCGGGAGAGGACAGGTATCAAGAATCTTAGAATCAAGTACAATAAGGTTTTTGGATACTATATAGAGGTGCTCAATTCTTTCAAGGGCAATGTGCCGGAGGACTATGTAAGAAAGCAGACTCTCACCAATGCTGAGAGATATTCAACTCCTAAGCTCAAGGAGCTGGAGGACATCATATTGAATGCGGAGGATAAGCTTTTCTCACTTGAGTATGATGTGTTCGCCGATGTGAGGGAAAAAATCTCCGCGGAGGTTGTAAGGATTCAGAGAACTGCCGGTGCCATTGCACAGCTTGATGTGTTTGCCTCACTTGCAACGGTGGCAGACCAGAATAATTATGTCTGCCCGAAGATTAACAATAAGGGAATTATTGACATAAAGGATGGAAGACACCCTGTTGTGGAGAAAATGATTCCCAACAATATGTTCATACCGAATGACACATACCTTGACAATAACAAAAACAGGGTATCAATCATAACCGGTCCGAATATGGCCGGTAAGTCAACATATATGAGACAGGCAGCACTCATTGTGCTCATGGCTCAGATTGGCTCCTTTGTTCCGGCAAGATCGGCGGATATAGGGGTTGTCGACAGGATATTTACGCGTGTGGGCGCCTCAGATGACCTTGCGAGCGGACAGAGTACATTCATGGTTGAGATGAATGAGGTTGCGAATATTCTAAGAAATGCCACTGCTGACAGCCTGCTTGTACTTGACGAGATAGGGCGAGGGACGAGCACCTTTGACGGATTGAGCATAGCATGGTCGGTTGTGGAGCATATAAGCAATCCGAAGCTTCTTGGAGCTAAGACATTGTTCGCGACACATTACCATGAGCTGACGGAGCTTGAGGGGACGATAGATTCCGTCAACAACTATTGCATAGCTGTCAAGGAACAGGGGGATGACATTGTGTTCCTTCGAAAGATTGTCGCCGGAGGGGCGGACAAGAGCTATGGAATACAGGTAGCGAAGCTTGCCGGAGTGCCGGACAGCGTTATCAACCGGGCAAAGGAAATCTTAGCCGACCTTGTGGATGCCGATATATCCGCGAAGGCTAAGGAGATTGCCAGGCTTGGCACTTCAAATACCAAATCAAAGAAAAAAATGCAGAAGCCTGATGATGTCGACCTTGAGCAGATGACTCTTTTTGACGCTGTGAAGGATGATGACATTATCGAGGAGCTGAAGAACATCGACCTTGGAAATCTCACTCCTATTGAGGCGCTTAACACATTGTATAAGCTTCAGAATAAAGTCAAGAACCGCTGGAGCTTTTAAGAGGTCTGGAAATATAAATTGACTGTAGATAGTGAAATTAAAAGAGCTTGGGAACAATTTAACAGTAAATTTAAGAGAGGAATAATATGGCGCAGATAAAGGTATTAGACCAGAGTACAATCAATAAAATAGCGGCAGGCGAGGTTATTGAAAGACCTTCATCGGTAGTTAAAGAGCTTGTTGAGAATGCCATTGATGCGGGAGCCTCAGCCGTGACCATAGAAATAAAGGACGGCGGCTGTTCGTTTATAAGGATAACCGACAATGGGAGCGGTATTCCGAAGGATCAGATACAACTGGCCTTTCTGCGCCATTCAACCAGCAAGATTAAGTCGGTGGAGGATTTACTGACCATCTCGTCACTTGGTTTCAGAGGTGAGGCACTGTCGAGTATTGCTGCAGTGGCACAGGTTGAGCTTATAACCAAGACAGCGGAGAGCCTTACCGGAAGCAGATACCTTATAGACGGCGGAAAGGAAAAGAGCATTGAGGAGATAGGAGCGCCTAACGGAACAACATTTCTGGTGAGAAACCTTTTCTACAATACACCGGCGAGAAGAAAATTTCTAAAGACAGGCATTACAGAGGGAAACTATATAAGTGATCTTGTCGAAAAGCTTGCCCTGTCCCACCCGGAGATTTCGTTCAGATTCATAAGCGGAGGGCAGAATAAGCTGTATACATCAGGAAATGGTACGCTCAAGGACGTTATATACGGAGTGTACGGCAGGGAGATTACGGCTGGGCTGATACCGCTTCAGTATGAGTGTGAGCTGTTCAAGGTGGATGGCTTTATAGGAAAGCCGGCGATGAACAGAGGCAACCGTGCTCTGGAGAATTATTATATAAACGGACGTTACATTAAGAGCAGTATCATTTCCAAGGCTATCGAGGACGCCTATGCGGGCTATTCCATGCCTAAGAAATATCCGTTTACATCACTGCATTTTCATATCGACCCGGACACAATAGATATCAATGTGCACCCGACTAAGATGGAGCTGCGTTTTTCGGAGGGAGAGAGAGTATACAAGGAGCTATATCAGGCAGTGCATGAGGCTGTTATGCAGAGGGAGGTCATTCCGCAGGTGAATTTCGATTCGGACAGCAGGAAGAAATCATCTGAGGCGGCATCGGGCAATATTACCGGAAATACATCGGGCGCGGCTATACAGAAGGTCAGGGAGAATAAGCTTCCGGAGCCTTTTGAGCTTAACAGAATGGCTGGCGCCGGGAAGAAGCAGTACAGCGCTTTGGCTGGCGGAGCGATATTAAATGAACACAGGACGGAGTATAAGCCATCTGACAGGAAGCAGGAAGAAAATCAGCAATATAGGTTGAATGAAATAAAAATCAGTCCGGCAGGATTTAAAACAGCAGAAGCCGGAACAGGAATAAAAGCCGGGGAAGTAAAAACAGAAGAATTAAAAACAGTTGAAACAAGGACAGAAGAAACAAGAGCAGAAGAAATAAAAGCCACGGAAACAAACACAGCGGCAGTGGACATGTCAGGAAAGGACAGCTCTTCGCATAAGCCTGCAGAGAGTATTGAAGCAGGGCAGGAGTCCGGGAAGGAAAACAGAACAGAGCATATAGAACCTGTTCCGATGGCTGTCCCTGAACAGCTGAGCCTTTTCAGTGAGGACAGGAAGCTTCTTGATGAGAAAAATCTTGCAGACCATAAGATAATAGGACAGTTGTTTGATACCTACTGGCTTATAGAGTTTGACCAGAAGCTGTTCATAATGGATCAGCATGCGGCACATGAGAAGGTTCTCTATGAACACTTTATGAAGAGAGTATCGGAGGGGACTCCGGCTTCACAGCAGCTGATGCCGCCGCAGATAATCACACTTACCCTTGCGGCAGGACAGGTGCTGAAGGACAATATGGATATAATTGCCAATATGGGCTTTGAGATAGAGAGCTTCGGCGGCAATGAGTACGCAATACGAGCGGTTCCGGTGGAGCTGTATGGTGCGTCGGGCAAGGATATGATTATGGAGATAATAGATGATCTCATGGAGAATCCGGGCAGGGTCTCCAATGAGACGGTAAAGTCGCGCATAGCGACCATGGCATGCAAGGCTGCCGTGAAGGGAAACAACAGATTACAGCCTGCGGAGGTTAGGGAGCTTGTGACTGAGCTTATGACCCTTGACAATCCGTATAACTGCCCTCATGGAAGACCTACCATGATATCAATGTCCAAATATGAGCTTGAAAAGAAGTTTAAGAGAATAGTCTAAACCCTGGAATGGAGATTATATGAAAAAAAAGCTGATAATTCTCACAGGACCGACTGCCGTGGGTAAGACGGATTTATCCATAAGGCTTGCCAGGACAGTCGGCGGTGAAATAATAAGTGCCGATTCAATGCAGGTATACAGAAGAATGGATATAGGAACTGCGAAGATAAGACCTGAGGAGATGGACGGTGTGCGTCACCATCTTATTGATATATTAGAGCCGACGGAGAGCTTCAATGCATTTTTATTCAAGGAATATGCACTAAAGGCGGCAAATGAGATATGGGAAAGGGGCAGTATACCGATTATTGTAGGTGGTACAGGCTTTTATATACAGACCATTCTGTACGATATTGAGTTTGCAAAGAGCGATGAGAATGACGGAATAAGGGATGAGTTAAATAAGCTGTATGAGGAACATGGCGCAGCTTTTCTTCACGATATGCTTGCCAAGGTAGACCCGGAGTATGCGGCGGAGGTGCATGAGAACAATGTAAAAAAGGTTATCCGTGCGATAGAATTTTACAGGCAGACAGGGCACAAGCTGTCTGAGCACAACACGGAGCAGAGGGAGCGCACATCTCCATACAATTTTGAGTATTTTGTTTTAAGTGATGACAGGACTGTTCTCTATGAGCGTATCGATAAGCGCATCGATGGGATGGTCGAGGCAGGACTGATAGCTGAGGTACAGGCTCTGCTTGACGAGGGTGTTGACAGGAGGAGTGTAGCAATGCAGGGGCTGGGCTACAAGGAGATTGCTTCATACCTTGCAGGGGAGATAAGCCTTGATGAAGCTATATATATTCTTAAGCGTGACACAAGGCATTTCGCCAAGCGCCAGTTAACCTGGTTCAGACGTGAGAAGGATGTTGATTTTGTCGAGCTGGATAAATCAGGCAGCCGTGAGGCGGCGTTTGAATACATGCTTGATGTGTTAAAAAAGAAAAATATTATATAAGTTGGGACACCGGGGTCTGACCCCTGTCCCGGAACTGGGACAGGGGTCAGACCCCGGTGTCCCAAGAATGGAGTAAAGATGAGTATTACAGATGAAATTTACAGCATGTACCGGGAGATGGGAATATGCAGTGAGGTATTAGATTATGGAATGCGTGTGGAGAAGAAACTTGCCGGGCGCTTTGAGAAGATAGACAGAGTTGCTGAATATAATCAGCTCAAGGTTCTGAACGCAATGCAGAAAAACCATGTGAGCGAGGCACATTTAGGCTCAAGTACCGGTTATGGATATACAGATATGGGAAGAGATACGCTTGAGCAGGTGTATGCGGATGTATTTCACACGGAGACGGCGCTTGTAAGACCACAGATTACCTGTGGAACACATGCACTCACAATTGCACTTGCCGGAAATTTAAGACCGGGGGATGAGCTTTTATCGCCGGTTGGTAAGCCGTATGATACTCTCCAGGGAATAATCGGAATGAGAGAATGTCCAGGTTCGCTTGCGGAGTACGGAATAAGCTACAGACAGGTTGACCTTCTGCCAGACGGAAGCTTTGATTTTGACGGTATAAGGAAGGTTATAAATGAAAAGACAAAGCTTGTAACAATACAGCGTTCTAAGGGCTATGACAGCAGACCTACACTTTCGGTTGAGAAAATCGGAGAGCTTATAAGCTTCATAAAGGGGATAAAGCCTGAGGTTATATGCATGGTGGATAATTGCTACGGAGAGTTCGTTGAGACGATTGAGCCTTCAGATGTTGGAGCTGATATGGTCGTCGGCTCACTCATAAAGAATCCGGGTGGCGGTCTTGCACCGATAGGAGGCTATATTGCAGGTAAGGAAGAATATGTAAATCAGGCAGCGTATAGACTTACTGCTCCGGGACTTGGCAGGGAGCTTGGTGCCACGCTTGGAGTGAACCATGCGTTCTATCAGGGCTTTTTCCTTGCACCTACGGTTACAGCCGGGGCACTCAAGGGTGCTGTCTATGCGGCTAATCTATATGAGAAGCTTGGATACAGGGTCATACCTGATGGGAAAGAGGAGAGATACGATATAATACAGGCGGTTGAGATGGGAAGCGCCGAGGGGCTTATCGCGTTCTGCGAGGGTATTCAGGCGGCGGCACCTGTTGACAGCTTTGCGGTACCGGAGCCTTGGGATATGCCGGGATATGATTCACAGGTTATCATGGCAGCCGGTGCATTTATCTCCGGAGCGTCGATCGAGCTTAGTGCTGATGGTCCATTACGCGAGCCGTATACAGCATTTTTTCAGGGTGGTCTTACATGGAACCATGCACGCTTCGGTATTCTTAAGAGCCTTCAGCAGCTTGTTGATAAAGGAATTGTAAAAGTTTCCGATTTGTGTTAAATTCTAATGGGGATATCTTTTCAGCCGGAATGGAGGCTGAGATGGAAAATAATCAGGAATTTAATGAAGACGGCAGCATAATGCTTCCCTATGAAAAGAGTGAAGCTTACGGTTTTGAAAGTCTGAGTGATGAGGAGCTTTTTGCGATTATAATAAGAAGCGGCACAAAGAGACATAGCTGCATGGAAGCTGCCTCAGCTCTTGTGAGAGAGACAAAGGGGCAGGGAATTATAGGTTTGCAGAGGCTCTCGGTCAAGGAGCTGGCACAGCTTCCGGGAATAGGCAGGGTAAAGGCAGTGCAGCTTAAGTCTATATGTGAGCTTTCGAGACGGATGGCAAGCCAGAGACGTGCACGCAGGCCATGTCTGGATTCAGCGGCAGCGGTGGTCGAATATCTTATGGAGGACATGAGACATTTAGAGCAGGAACAGTTAAGAATCCTTCTGTTAGACACCAAATGCATGCTCATCCATGAGAAGGTAATGAGTATAGGAACCGTCAACAGCACCCTTATGCCGCCGAGGGAGATTTGCCGTGAGGCTCTGATGCGTGACAGCACAGGCTTTATTCTTGTTCATAATCATCCTACGGGGGATCCGGCTCCAAGCCGTGAGGATATTGTGGCGACGAATAAAATATTCAATGCTGCCAATTTGATTGGCATTTCACTGATTGACCACATAATTATTGGTGATAATACATATATCAGTATGAAAGATGACGGATTGATACAATAGTGTGCTCCGTCGCAGGGAATGGAGGAATATATATGGCTAGGAGTATTTTTGGCCTTGATATAGGGACAAGCAATATTAAGATTTATTGTAGTGACAGGGATGAGATTTTGAATGAAAAGAACATTATCGCCATAGCACACAAAAAAGATGTTTTTGCAGTCGGAGACGAGGCGTACGAAATGCATGAGAAGGCTCCAGGTTCAATCCAGGTTACTTTTCCGGTAAAATACGGTGTGATTGCCGATTTTGCCAATATGCAGTTGCTTGTCACAGAGTTCATAAAGAAGATGAGCAAGGGCGGCAGGATAATGCCGGCAGATTATTATATTGCCATACCTACTGAGATTACCGAGGTGGAAAAGAGAGCGTTTTTAGAGCTTATAAGGGACTCTAAGATAAAGGCCAGGAAGATTATGATTATCAATAAGCCTGTTGCGGATGCCGTGGGTTCAGGCGTTGATGTCAACAGCGCCAAGGGCGTCATGGTGGTTAATATCGGAGCTGATACAACGGAGATTTCCGTTATGAGCCTTGGGGGTATTGTCATCAGCCGTGCCGTTAAGTTCGGTGGAAATAAGCTTGACGAACAGATTATAAGTGCTGTCCGCAAAAGATATAATCTTGTTATCGGTGCAAAGACGGCGGAATATATCAAGATAAAGCTTGGCAGTGCTGTACCTATGGAGGAGCAGTTTGTAAGTGTATATGGAAGAGACCTTGTTACGGGACTTCCTATGTCACAGGAGATTTCATCTACAGCTGTATATGAATGCATGATTGACTTTATACATTCCATAATTGACTCAATAAAGATGATTCTGGAGAGAACACCTCCTGAGCTTGCCTCGGATATAATTGATACGGGAATCCATCTTACAGGTGGCTCTTCAGGAATAAGGCATCTGGCAGACCTTATCAATAATGAGACAGAACTCCATGTCGTTATTTCAGACAATCCGGGAGAAAGTGTGGTAAGAGGCATAAAGACTATTATTGAGGATCCGGCATTTGCAGAGATTGCCATGATTCCAAAAGAGAAGGTATATGATTAAAGCGTAATGGGAGAGTGTTATGGATAAGAAACCGCAGTTACATGTGTCACAGAAATTTATTCTTTCAGCACTTACAGTAGTGTGTTTTACTTTGATTGCTGTGTCTTTTTTTACCGACAAGCTTACTGCACCTGTACAGAATGTGCTTTCTTATGTGATTACACCGTTGCAGAAGGGCATCAATGGAATGGGACTGTGGCTTACAGACAGGGCAGATTACTTTGCGACGATTGATGAACTGAGACAACAGAATGAAGATCTTAAGGCAGAACTTGACAATGTGAAGGAAAAGAATCTTGTTCTTGTACAGGATCAGATAGAATTAAATAATCTTCGCGAGCTGTATGCGCTGGATAATAAGATCCCGGGATATGACAAGGTTGCCGCACGCGTTATCGGAAAAGGTTCAGGAAACTGGTTTTCAACATTTACAATAGACAAGGGAAGCAGGGATGGCATACTTGTTGATATGAATGTTATATGTGGCAATGGTCTTGTGGGTATTGTAACGGATGTTACAGATAATACGGCAACTGTCAGAAGCATAATTGATGGAAACAGCAATGTTACAGGTATGCTTGTCACTTCCTCAGATACCTGTAACGTAAGAGGTGACTTAGAGCTGATGGACAGTGGCTATATACATCTTGAATACATGCAGAAGGATGTGGATGTTTCTGATGGTGATATGATTGTTACATCAAATATCAGTGATAAATATATTCAGGGAATCCTAATAGGCTATGTAAAAAATATTACCGAGGATGCTAACAGTCTTACCCAGTCCGGATATCTGGTTCCGGCAGTCGACTTTGAGAGATTGACAGAGGTGCTTGTGATTATGCAGCTCAAGAAAAAGTAGCTTTTTTCAAGTGAGCATACTTTTAAGCTTTTGTGTAGAAAGATTATTTTATCTGAGCAGTGAGGATTGGCATGAAAAAAGTATTATATTGTGTTTTATCTATCTTAATTACATACGTTTTGCAGGTCAGCGCCTTTACATATTTAGAGATTGCGGGAATAAGACCTAACCTTCTTCTGATGCTCACATGTATTACAGGATTTACGATGGGAAGCAGAATGGGACTTCTCGAGGGATTTTTTGCGGGACTTTTACTTGACCTGATGGCGGGAGGAAGAGTCGGCTTTACTGCATTGGTCTATATGTATGCGGGTGCATTGAATGGCTTTTTTTACAAGGATTATGTAAAGGAGGAGCTTATGCTTCCTATGGGGCTTGTTGCCGTCAGTACGTTTGTATATGAATTTTTGTATTATATTTTCTATTTTCTGCTTCAGAATAAGCTCCGGTTATCATATTACCTTGGACGAATTATTATACCGGAGGTTATATATACCGTATTGATAACACTTCTGGCTTATGTTTTTATCTATTTTATAGCCAGAAAGGTAGAACAGTCGAAAAAGAGGAGGACTGTAACCAGTGTTTAAAGAGGATTTAAAAATAATATGGGACTATGTGAAAAATATTCTGCGCTCGAGGCTGCTACCGCTGATTATATTTTCTGTTGTTCTTTTCGGGATTCTTATATATAAGCTATTTAACCTTCAGATTATCCATGGGGATGAATATAAGGTCAATTATGCCCAGAAATCCGAAAAAACACTTGTTCTTAACAGCACCAGAGGAAATATCTATGATGTCAACGGAGAATTGCTTGCGTACAATAAGCTTGCATATTCTGTTATTATTGAGGACAGCTCCACCGCAATAAAGAATACACAGCTTAATCAGATTATTGTGGAGATGTATGACATAATACAGGAGAATGGAGACAGCTATACAATAGATTATCCGATAAGATTGAATAAATATGGAAAATTTGAATTCACGAAATCGGGAAACAATCTTTTAAGATACTTAAGGGATATATACGGACATAAATACATAAGCCAGCTCACAGATGAGGAAAGAAATGCAACGGCTGCAGATGTTATTGATGTATTAAAGAGCAAGAGCTACTATAATATCAGTGATGAGTACAGTGATGAAGAGGTACTTGAGATTATATATGTCCGTTCAAATCTTGCGGCGCATGCCTATCAGCGATATATATCATTCACAGTTGCAACAAATGTTTCTGAGGAGACAATGGCAGCCATTCTTGAAAATTCCGACAGGCTTATAGGTGTTACTGTGAAAGATGAATATGTGAGATGCTACAATTATGGAAAATATATTGCGCATCTTATAGGATATACCGGAAAGGTATCAGCCGACGAACTGGCTGAGCTTCAGAAGGACGATCCATCATATCAGGCAAGTGATGTTGTAGGCAAGTCCGGTGTTGAGAAGAGTTATGAACAGGTTTTAAATGGTACTAAGGGCAGCCGGACCGTGCTTGTTGACAGTTATGGTCGAGTTTTGCAGATTATTGACGAAAAAGAACCTGTTACAGGTTCGGACATATACCTTACAATAGATGTTAAGCTTACACAGAAAATTTATGATTTGCTCGAAAGAAGACTTGCGGAAATTCTTATAACGCGAATTGTGAATTCAGACTCAGACCGTGTTGGCTCCGAGGAAGGTGATGTTGTAGTTATCCCGATAAAAGATGTATATTTTGCTCTGTTTGATAATAATACGATTTCAATAGATATGCTGAAAGAAAACCATGAGGCAGGTGCAGCGGCATCCATATATTCTGTTTTTGATGAGAAAAGAGGACAGCTTATAAGTGCAATCGATGACGAACTTCATAATACTAAAACGGCATTTTCGTCTCTTTCCGAGGAAATGCAGGAGTATATAAGGAATGTGCGTTCGATACTTTTGAACGGAGGCATATTAAACAGTGACGCCATAAGCTCCACGGATGAGCTGTCAGTTGCATGGACAAACGGAGAAATAAGTCTTACCGATTATTTATATAATGCTATTGCAAAAGACTGGGTCAATATATATAATCTGGATGTAGAGGACGAATATCCTACAATGGATGATGTACTTGATGCCATGCTCAGCTACGCTATGGAGGAGCTTCGGAATAACGATGCGTTTGACAAGCTCGTGATAAAGTATCTGGTACAGGGCGGACAGATTACAGGGAGAGAAACCTGTCTCCTTTTGATGGAGCAGAATTGCATTCCTTATACCATGGATGATTATGATGCCGTAGCGAATGGATTGTCTCCTTACGATTATATTATAAATCAGATTAATGAGTTGAACATTACCCCTGCTATGCTGGCTCTGGATCCTTGCTCAGGTGCGGTGGTTCTGGAAAATTCACAGACAGGAAGTATAATTGCAATGGTCACTTACCCGAGCTATGACATCAATAATTTTTCAGGTTCAATAGATTCTAACTATTATGCTTCACTTCTTGCCGATAAGTCAACACCTCTTGTAAACAGAGCGACGCAGACAAGAATTGCACCGGGATCCACATTCAAGATTGCAACAGCTATTGCCGGGCTTATGGAAGGTGTAATAACACCGAATGAGACGATAACGGATACAGGTATATTTGACAAAGTAAAGCCTAATCTGAAATGCTGGTATTATCCGAACAACCATGGAGCGATCAATGTTAAGCAGGCGATAGGAGTTTCGTGTAACTATTTCTTCTGCGAGGTCGGCTACCGGCTTGCTTCTGAGCCTGATGGGAGCCTTAATGCGGAAAAGGGACTTGCTGTATTAAAAAAGTACGCAGAGGAACTCGGAATTGCTACCAAGACGGGAATACAGATTTCCGAAGCAACACCTAATCCCTCAAATGTATCTGTCATAGCGTCTACAATCGGACAGGGAAATCATGCTTACACTGCGCTCAATCTTGCCAGATATACCTCTACTATTGGAAACGGAGGAACAGTTTACAATTCAAGCGTAATAAGCAAAGTGGTCGACAGCAATGGAGATGTCATAGAATTGTTTGAACCGGTTGTTGCGAATGAAGTTGAGCTTGACAGTGTGGTCTGGGATTCCGTGTATGAGGGCGGACGTAATGTTATTTTGGGAAGTGGGGTAGGTACACAGCTTTTTGACAAATATCTTCCTGTGGCGGTAGGAGGTAAATCAGGTACTGCCGAGGAAAATAAAAACAGAGGTTCACATGCTAACTATATAACCTGGGCACCATACAATAATGCTGAGGTAGCAGTAGCGGTTATGATTCCTAACGGTTATGCGGCTGTCAATGCCGGTATAATGTCCTTTTATACATTATCTTCTTATTATGATTCATATATTCCTTCGCATGTCTATGCAGATGTGAACGGAGCTTTAACAATAGTAGAGTAAATATCCTGAAAGGCGGGTTATAAAGATATTATGGATAATTCAGTTATAATTAAAGGAAACAAACACGGTATAGTGGTAGTGATGGATGAGAATATTCCCTTTGAGGAGTTGAAGGTGTCCTTGGCAGAGAAGTTTCGTTCAGCCTCCAAGTTTTTTGATAAGGCCAATATGGCAGTCACTTTTGAAGGACGTAAGCTGACACAGGACGAGGAAAAAGAGAGTCTCGATATCATTGCTGAGAACTCAGAACTGAACATAATCTGTGTGGTGGATAATGATAAGCTGAGGGACGACTATTATAAGAAAGCCGTTGAAGAAAAACTTGAGGAATTGTCAACACATACAGGACAGTTCTATAAGGGAACATTAAGAAGCGGACAGGTCTTAGAGTCGGAGAGCAGCATAATCATTCTCGGCGATGTCAATCCTGGCGCGAGGGTTATATCTAAAGGCAATGTCGTAGTGTTAGGAAGCCTTAAAGGGCTGGTTTTTGCAGGGGCTAACGGAAATCATGATTCATTTGTGGTTGCACTCGAGATGGCACCTATGCAGATAAGGATAGGTGATGTCATTGCAAGAAGCAGCGATTCAGTGCAGCTTAAACCGAGCAAGACAGTAGATCCTAAGATTGCTTTTGTGGATGACAATAATATATATATAGAAAAACTGGACAAAAACGTTCTTTCGGATATAAGATTATAAATATTTTCAAAAAAATATTGCAATTATTAGAAAAAACAATCATAATAATATTATGGTTTCTTCTGATAGGGAGAGAAAAAAAGAGCTGCTATGCGGCGGAATGGAGAAATGTATGAGTGAAGTTATCGTTGTCACCAGTGGTAAGGGTGGCGTTGGCAAGACAACTACATCTGCTAATGTAGGTACAGGTCTTGCAAAGCTTAATAAGAAAGTTGTATTAATTGATACAGATATAGGCCTTCGTAACCTTGATGTGGTAATGGGACTTGAGAATAGAATAGTATACAATCTTGTTGATGTTGTAGAGGGAAACTGCAGATATAAGCAGGCACTTATTAAGGACAAGAGATATCCTAATCTCTATCTTCTTCCTTCCGCACAGACAAGGGATAAGACAAGTGTCTCTCCTGAGCAGATGAAGGCTCTTACGGATGAACTCAGGGAAGAGTTTGACTACATAATTCTTGACTGTCCGGCCGGAATAGAGCAGGGCTTTAAGAATGCAATTGCCGGTGCCGACAGAGCACTTGTTGTGACTACTCCTGAGGTTTCAGCAATACGTGATGCCGACAGGATTATCGGCTTATTGGAGGCTAATGACCTTAAGAGAAGTGACCTGATTGTAAATCGTATCCGTATGGATATGGTTAAGAAGGGCGATATGATGTCAATAGATGATGTTGTTGATATTCTTTCAATCAACCTTATAGGTGCGGTACCTGACGATGAGAATATTGTTATTTCTACTAATAATGGTGAACCACTGGCAGGCAATGATACACTCGCCGGACAGGCTTATATGAACATATGCAAGAGAATTATGGGTGAGGAGGTTCCGCTCCTTGATCTTTCAGAGAAGTCGGGCTTCTGGAACAAGCTGAAATCCGTATTTTCATCGAAATAGAATATAATATAGGGGGGATGATATAGTGAGCTTATTTGATATGTTCAAAAAGAAATCCTCAGGTGATGTAGCTAAGGACCGTCTCAAGCTTTTACTTGTTTCTGACCGTGCGAATTGTTCTCCGGATATTATGGAAGCAATTAAGAATGACATTATCGCCGTGATTTCAAAATATATGGAAATTGATGCAAGTGGACTGGATATTCAGATTACTCAGACCGAATCAGATGGGGGCAACGGAAGTGTTCCGGCATTGTTTGCTAATATTCCGATTAAGGATATGAAGAATGGACAGAAACCGAACCACTAGGCGCAATGAATTTTTACCATTAGCGAAGTTTAAAACATACAAGCTGAAGAATTACAATTTTCGTCTGATATTACTGATGCTGGTGATATGCGGTCTTGGCATTGCCATAATAGGCAGTGCCAATGACGGCTCGGACAACAGGGCTGTTTTTAAGCAGGCAATCGGAATGGTTATCGGTTTCTCAGGCATGATAGTGATATCTCTTATCGATTATGGATGGATACTTAAGTTTTACTGGCTGATTTATGTATTTAATGTTGGACTGCTTTCGGCAGTTCTATTGATAGGCTCCAGTCACCATGGAGCTAAGAGATGGATTGATATTACAGACGGACTTACTATCCAGCCGTCAGAATTTGCTAAGATTTTCATGATTTTATTTCTTGCAAAGTTCCTCACAGTTAATAAAGAGAGGATTTCTAAATGGTGGTTTCTTATTGTTACTGCCGGATTGGCGGGAATAACTCTGCTTTTGATTGAAAAGGAACCTGATTTATCGACCACAATTCTCGTGACAGGACTCACCATAATTATGGTGTTTGCGGCAGGCATAAGCTATAAAAAAATAGGAATTATTCTCGCTGTTTTTATACCTGTTGCTGCTGCTGCAATAATATATATACAGCAGCCTGAACAGAAGCTGTTAGATGACTATCAGATGAAGAGAATCAACGCATTTCTCTATCCGGATGAATATGATGATGCAAGATACCAGCAGGATAATTCTGTTCTGGCTATAGGCTCCGGAAAATTATATGGGAAAGGACTTTATAATGATAGTACTGAGTCCCTGAAGAATGCCAATTACCTTTCAAGAGAGATGGTAAATGATTTTATCTTTGCCATTATCGGAGAGGAGATGGGCTTTGTAGGCAGCTGTATTGTCTTAGGAGTGTTATTTTTGATAATTGCGGAGTGCTTTCTGGCTGCTATATTTGCACCGGATGCATCCGGGCGGATGCTGTGTACAGGAATGGCGGCGCTGCTTACCTTACAGGTGTTTATAAATGTAGGTGTAGCGACGGAGCTGCTGCCTAATACAGGAATTCCGCTTCCGTTTATCAGCACAGGCCTGAGTTCTCTTATATCCCTGTTCGGAGGAATGGGCTTTGTCCTGAATGTAAGTCTTCAGAGAGTAAGACAATGAGTATTTCACAAAAAGGTCAGAGTATAGATGCCAGACAGCAATGTTGGCTTTTATGTCTGGCTGTAAATATTGGAGGTAACTATGAATATCGGGTTGGTAGCACATGATTCTAAAAAGAAACTTATGCAGAATTTTTGTATTGCTTACAGGGGAATTTTGAACCGGAATGAGTTATATGCCACCGAGACTACCGGAAGACTTGTTGAGGAGGTCACTAATTTAAGTGTTCACAAGTTTTTATCAGGAAGGCTTGGAGGTAGTCAACAGTTATGCTCAATGATAGAAATGAATCAGATTGATATGATTATTTTTTTAAGGGATCCGGATAACTGCTCACATGAAGACGAGAGAGAAGCGTCTAATATGTTCAGGGTGTGCGATATGCATAATATTCCCTTTGCGACTAATCTTGCAACAGCTGAGTTGATGATCAAGGCACTCGAAAGAGGAGATCTTGATTGGCGTGAAATGTATAAATAAATGAAGAAAATAAGGAACAATTATAATGAATAGAAGAAAGACAGGATTTTTGCGGCTTTTTGCACTTGTCATTACGGCAATGACTGTGATGACAGGGTGTAAGAATGAGACAAGTGCCGTGATGAAGGGGCTGTCAATTGAAAATAATATTGCGTATGATTATGTCCTGAGTTCATCCTTATCAACTGTCAAGGGCTTTGCATCGGAGCTTGGAGTCAGTGCTGCAGGTTCAGCTAATACGGAAGAAGGGGTTTTATCTGCTTCGGCTGCTATTTTGGTTGACATTACGAAGGGTGAGGTATTATATCAGAAGAATCCGCATCTGAAGCTCTACCCGGCAAGCACAACGAAGGTGTTAACCGGAATGGTTGCACTCGAGAATGCTGAACTGGATAAGCTTGCTGCCATAGATGAATCAATCAAGATTGATGAGGACAATGTATGGATATGTGATTTCCGAGTTGGTGATGTGGTTACACTTGAGCAGGCGTTATATGGAGCTATTGTCAACTCAGGAAATGACGCAGCTATAATCGTTGCAACAACTGTTGCCGGCTCAGTAAGTGCTTTTTCTGATTTAATGAACAAAAGGGCACTTGAAATAGGTGCCACAAACTCCCATTTTGTCAATCCGCATGGACTTACAAATGAACAGCACTATACAACAGCGTATGATTTATACCTGATTTTTAATGAAGCAATTAAGAATGATGAATTTGTGAAGATTGCATCTACAGTTAAGTATTCGACCTCATTCACAAGGGGTAAATATACCATTGTCCCAACATGGACTAATGGAAATCAGTTTATCAATGGGAATGTCTCAGCGCCAACAGGTATAAATGTTATATGTGGTAAGACAGGATATACTGAGGCGGCCGGATATTGTCTTGTTATTTTGAGCGAATCCCAGACAACGGGGCACCGTTTTATTTCTGTAATACTCAATGCCCCATCGCGAGACAGCTTATACAATCAGATGAGTTACCTGTTAGAGAAAGCTGCAAATCAATAGAGCTTCATAGCAGTGCATAATAATCAAGCCGCAGGTTTTCCCGCGGCTTGATGTGTATACCTAAGCTTCGTTGAAGCTTGTGATTCTGCCGTATACACTGATAAGATAGAGACCACAGATTCCGACTATAGCATAGACTATTCTGGAAAGAACAGTCAGATCTCCGAATAGAAAAGCTACAAGGTCGAATTTGAAGAATCCGATAAGTCCCCAGTTGATTGCACCTATGATTGCAACCGTCAGGGCAAAATAATCAAAGCCTCTGTTATTCATGATTACCTCTTTTCTGTGTATTAAATACACTTCTTTTACAGAGCGCCGTGCCAGAACGCTGTGTTAAAAAGACTATTTTGTTACAGAATTATAATTTGAAAATTGAGCAGTTATTATACAGTTATATATATACATTAATGGTTGGAGTTGGAAAATGGCTGATAGGAATACAAATAAAAAAAATAATAATGTTGTGAAGCTTCATTATATGCCGCGGTTTAATGTAGGAGTGCTGCTTCTGACAGTTATTTTCATTTACCTTGTTATTAGCTTATATCTATATATGACCAAGGAAAAGGTGCTTACATACGAGGTTAGTGCGGGTCAGCTTGTTTCCGACAATACGTTTTCGGGAGTTATACTTTTTGATGAGAGTCTGCGGACAGCGGACGTTTCCGGACATATCAATTATTTTCTGGGTGAAAATGAACGTGCCGGAGTTGAGACAATTATAGGTATTGTCGATGAGACAGGAAGTGTTTCAGCAGCACTTACAGAGAATGCTTTAAGCAATGGGATAAGCTCAGCAGCGGTTAACAATATTGGCCATAAGCTTATGAATTATGTAAAAAGCTATAATAGCCTTGACTTTTACCAGGCATATAATCTGCTGAATAATGTAAGCAGCGCTGTTAATGGTTATAATGCTGAATATAAGGTAGCAGGACTTGAGGCACTTATAGGAGAAGGAAACAATAATGTTCATATTGTTAAGCCGGCAAAGTCAACAATGGTCTCGTATATGGTAGATTCGCTGTTCGGATTAGATGAGAATAGTATTTCTGCATCCGTATTTAATATGGATAGCTATACAGTGGACAATCTTCGGAACAGGGATCTTATCGGTGTGGGGGATACATTATACAGAAGTATTGACTCTGATAATTGGAAGGTGGTATTCCCATTAACGGAGAATCAGATAAACCAGTATTCGGATATGAGTTATGTGAAGGTGCGCTTCCTCTCCCAGAACCTGACCATGAATGCAGGATTTTCCATTATTTACACAGCAGATGGTGGATATGGTATGTTATCATTGAGTAAATATGTAGTTAATTTTCTGGATACCAGATTCGTCGATTTTGAGATATCACAGAGTATATCCTCAGGGCTTAAGATACCGGTAAGCGCTGTAGGCGAAAAGGAATTCTATACTATTCCGACGGAATATGGCTGTGTTGGCGGTGACGACATGAACTCAGGTTTTATACTGCTGACCTATGACACGCAGGGAAATCAGACACGCAAATTCATTGAGGCGACATATTACGCTGAAATTGATGGATATTATTATGTCAATAAAGATAATTTTAATATAGGTGACTGCATCGTGAAACCTCCTTCAGAGGATGAGGTGACTATAACGGATGAGAAATATATAATCGGAACGGTGGCTGTTCTGAAAGGTGCATATTGTGTCAATAAGGGATATTGCCAGTTCAGGCAGGTTGAAATCCTTGATAGAAACGATGAATATTATATTGTAAAGATGGGAACAAAATATGGGCTGTCGATATATGACCATATTATTCTCAATGCGGATATGGTGACGGAGAATCAGATTATGTATTAAGCATACGGAAAGGAAAGAATATGGACTATGATTATATAAGAGAGAATCTCTCAAACGTACACGAAAATATTGAGACTGCCTGCAGTAAGTCTGGCAGGGAAGCAGACAGCGTGAAGCTTATTGCTGTAAGCAAAACGAAACCCTTTGAGGATTTACTTGCCGCCTACAATGCCGGGGAGAGAATATTCGGTGAAAATAAGGTTCAGGAAATATGTTCAAAATATGAACGTATAGGAGAACTGCCGGGAGCTGTTTTTCATCTGATAGGGCACCTTCAGACTAACAAGGTAAGACAGGTCATTGATAAGGTCGCTATGATTCATTCAGTGGATTCACTTCATCTTGCACAGGTTATAGATAAGGAGGCTGCACGGGCAGGACGTATTATGGATATTCTCATAGAGGTGAATGTGGCAGAGGAGGAGAGCAAGTTCGGAATATCCTGTGACGAGGCCGGGGACTTAGTCAGGGAGTGCGCAAAGCTTCACAATATTCATGTGTGTGGACTGATGACCATAGCACCATTTGTGGAAAATTGTGAGGAAAATCGACAATATTTTAAAAAATTAAAGCAATTATGTGTTGACTTGAAAGCAAAAAACATTGATAATACAGATATGGATGTCCTGTCCATGGGAATGACAGGGGATTATCAGGTTGCAATTGAGGAAGGCGCGACCATGGTGAGAGTAGGTACAGGTATATTCGGTGCCCGCAACTATAATGTGCAATAGGAGTGAAAATACAGTGGCTAACGTATTTAAGGATATTTTGAACAAATTGAATCTCACTGATGACGAAGATGATTTCGAGGATGAGGGATATGATTGGGACGAGAAGCCCGCGAAGAAGGGCAAGCGGATAATAGAGGAAGAGGACGATTCTCAGGAATTGGATGATGGAGCTGCCAAGCGGAGGTTCTTCTCTAAGAAGGACAGCGATGAGGACTCCTATGAGGACGTGACAGAACAGAAGGAAGTAAGGCAGCCAAGGAAAAATTATGGCAAGGTAGTTCATATGAAGTCTATTCAGGGGGGCGCAGGTAAGATGGAATTACGTGTAATAAGACCTAAGACTTATGATGATTCGAAGGAGATATGTGATACACTTTCAGGTGGAATGCCGGTTATACTTAATCTTGAAGGACTTAATGCAGATCTTGCCCAGAGAATTCTTGATTTTACCTCCGGTTCAGTGTATGCAATGGACGGAAATCTGCAGAAGGTTACGAATTACATATTTGTCATTACACCTAGCAGTGTTGATATTTCAGGAAATTTTGATGAGATGCTGGATGGCTCGATAGATTTATCAGGAAGTTCTAAGTATGTATTTAAAAACTAATAGTGATGTCTCTGGATATAATAAGAATAAAGATGAGCAGATTTTAGCCGGAAGATTGTCCGATTTAGCAAAGACGTGCTATAATCGGAATATTCCGGTTTTTTCCGGTTTTTTAAATCTTAACGAACAGAATATACTGAACAGTCTTAAGAATGAATTCTCCGGTATATGTATTCTTTTAGATGGAGGATATGAATATGCTGAGCGTAGGATAGCTGTTTTTCTGCCGTATGAGGGCTATGATTATCAGCTTCCTGTATCCATAATTAAAATAGAAGCAGATAAAAGATTTGCAGATAACCTTACACATAGGGATTTTCTGGGTGCACTGATGAATCTTGGAATTGAACGCTCATTGCTGGGCGATATTATTATATCTGATGGCGCAGCGTATGCTTTTTGTCTTGAAAAGATATCAGGATATATTATGGACAACCTTACAAGAGTCAGGAACGATTATGTGCGCTGCACAGGTAACTGTGTGCTTGACAAAGATTTCTCACCTTCCTATAAGGAGATTACAGGTTCGGTAGCTTCTCTAAGGCTTGATGCCATGATAAGCCTTGCATTCGGAGAATCAAGGAGCCATAGTGTATCGGCTATCGAGGGCGGTCTTGTCTTTGTAAACGGGAAGCTGATTACCACAAATGCATATAATCTTAAGGAGGGTGAGATAATTTCCGTCCGGGGAAAAGGCAGGTTCAGGTATATGTATACTAAGAGTGAAACTAAAAAAGGGAGATACATGGTTGTATTGAATCTATATGTATGATGGAGGATAATGATGAACCGCAGAGTGGATGTTAAAAAGAATGAACAGCATTGCTATGATATTGTGATTACTCAGGGATTTGAAGCAATCGGTGATGAGATAAAAAAGCTTGGTATCAGCGGAATCAAGCTGTGCATAGTTACCGATTCGAATGTCGGACCGATTTACGCAGAGCCGTTAAAGCAGGCATTGGCGCAGACCGGCAATGATGTATATGTATTCACGATTCCGGCGGGTGAATCCAACAAGAATCTTGATGTTGTCCGTACAGTATATACATACCTGATTGAACAGCATTTTGAGAGAAGGGATATGATCGTAGCTCTCGGTGGCGGTGTAGTCGGTGATTTAGCCGGATTTACCGCGGCAACTTATCTGCGTGGCATAGATTTCATTCAGGTTCCGACATCACTTTTAGCGCAGGTTGATTCCAGTATAGGCGGAAAGACCGGTGTTGATTTTGACCAGTATAAGAACATGGTCGGGGCATTCCACATGCCGAAGCTTGTATATATGAACATAGACACGCTCTCAACGCTGTCAGCAAGACTGTTCAATTCTGGCTTTGGTGAGATTATAAAGCATGGTCTGATAAAAAACAGGGAATATTTTGATTATCTGGATGTGAACTATGAGCATATCAAGGCGTTAGAGCCAGAGTATCTCATGGAGACAATCTATCAGAGCTGTATAATCAAGGCGGAGGTTGTCAACCATGACCCTACCGAAAAGGGTGAGCGCGCCCTGCTCAATTTCGGTCATACGCTGGGACATGCGGTGGAGAAGCTTATGAACTTTTCGTTATATCATGGCGAATGTGTTGCACTTGGAATGATATGTGCCTCATATATATCGAAAGAGCGCGGATACATCACTGATTCCGATTATGCTGCAATCAGAGCCATGCTTAAAAAGTATGGGTTTCCAACCAAGGTTGAGGGTCTTGATATTTTTTCTATACTCGAAGTGTCAAAGTCTGACAAAAAGATGGAGAAGGGTGTTGTGAAATTCATTCTTTTAAAGGAGCCGGGCAATGCGGTCATCGACAAGACAGTGACCTGCGATGAAATGACACAGGCATTAAAAGAAATATTATGATGAATAAATATGAAATGAGGTTATCATGGATAATATAAAACATAAATCTCTATTACAGATGTTGCTTTCTATTCCTATAGCAGGTGTACTGGTTGGAATAGACCAGCTCACAAAATATTGGGCAAATACCAGCCTTCGTGTAAATGGTCCTGTCTCGGTAATAAATGGTGTATTTTCATTCACATGGACCCAGAATGATGGTGCGGCATGGGGAATGTTAGGCGGAAATGTCATTCTCAACTGGCTTCCGATTATCATTGCAGTTATTGTTGCAGTGCTTTATCAGAGGATTCCGGTATCAAAGCGCATGCTGCCGTTAAATATCATAGCAATTATGCTGTTTGCCGGAGCTATAGGCAACCGCATTGACAGAAGTGTGTATGGCTATGTTCAGGATTTCCTGTATTTTGAACTGATTGACTTTCCAATCTTTAATGTAGCAGACTGCTATATTGTGGTCGCATGTATAGCGGCGATTATACTCCTTGTTCTTGTATATAAGGATGAGGATGAAATGAGCAGGGTCTTTTCATTCAAGAATAATAAGAACAAAAAGACTGTGGACTAGATTTCTATTTTAGAGTTGAGGATTTAATAATGAATGACTTTATTTTTGAATATAATGAGCCGTTCTATGTTGAAGTTGATAATGAAAATACAGGGGAGCGTGTTGACAAGTATCTTGCCGACATGCTTTCGTCTTTTTCACGGAGCCAGCTTCAAAAGCTTATAAAGGACGGACGAGTGCAGTGTGCAAAAAACAATAATGAAGCTTTTAAGCCTGTCAAGGCTAATTATAATCTGGCACGGGGGGATATCATTTCACTTGTTATTCCTGAGCCGGAGGAACTCAATGTCGAGCCGGAGGATATACCGCTCGACATCCTTTATGAGGATGATGACCTGATTGTGGTAAATAAGCCGAAGGGAATGGTTGTCCATCCTGCACCGGGACATTACACCGGAACACTTGTAAATGCACTCTTGTATCACTGCAAGGATAATCTATCGGGAATAAACGGAATATTAAGACCGGGAATTGTACACAGAATAGATATGGATACAACCGGAGCGCTGGTAGTGTGCAAGAATGATTTCGCGCACCAGTCGCTGTCTGAGCAGCTCAAGGTTCACTCAATCACAAGGCATTATGAGGCAATATGCTACGGCCATTTCAATGATATGACAGGTACGGTCGATGCACCTCTTGGCAGGAGCAGTGCGGACAGAAAGAAGATGGCGATTGTCAAGGATGGCAAGCGTGCCGTGACACATTATAAGGTGTTAGAGAGCTACGATAAGTTTTCCTACATCCGCTGTACTCTTGAGACGGGCAGGACGCACCAGATACGCGTCCACATGGCAAGCATAGGGCACCCGCTTCTTGGGGATGAGCTGTACTGTCCGTATAAATCACCTTATAAGCTTCAGGGACAGACCCTGCATGCCAGAATACTTGGCTTTAACCATCCAAGAACCGGGGAGTACATGGAATTTGAGGCACCACTGCCTTACTACTTTACCCAATTACTGTGCAAAATAAAATCTTAAAAAATTATGAATCTTCTATTGAAATCCTTAAATAAAAATGATATTCTTACAATAATCATTTTTTAAATAAATTTGATAATTATAAGAAAGCAAAAAATAAGGATTGAAACATTATGCATCGTTCTAAAAAAGTATTTTCGCTGACACGTTCACAGGCGTGTGAAACATTGTTGAGAGTCTATAGGTCTTACTATAATATTCACAGGTTTGACGGTGGAGAATCGGCAATACGTGAGGGCGGTGCAGGTAAGGGAAGGACAGATGAAGAAGTCATAGAAGCTGTAGAGCAGAATGATTATCCTCTCATATCAAGGTGCGATTTCTTTGAGCACTCTCAGAAGTATGTTATATCCCGGAAGGCAGAGCTGTGGTCGGCAGACCGCGAAGAGTTTCTGTATCTTTTTAGTATGCCGGACCTGACCATGGATTTATTTAAAAAATGTAGGGATTATGTGTATAATGACGGAATGGACAGGATGAATGTCGGTCCGGGACACATGTATACATATCTGACAGCGGTTTTTCTATGTGATTCATGTGATGCAGATGTGATTCGCACTATTAAAAAGACCCGCATTTACAAAAGTTTTCATTTTTCACTGCATGGTTGGATGGATTATCATAATGTTGTTGCCGTTTTTGATGATTCCATTATCGACAGTAACTTTTCCGGAAAGTCATCAGCGAAATTTATGAAAAAAATATTTTATCACAAAAAGGAAAAGGAGAGTTAACAATGAATTCATTAGTACTTCTCTTAGTCTGTATTGCAATCCTTATCTGTGGTTATATTTTCTACGGCAGATGGCTTTGTAAACAGTGGGGTGTAGGCGAAAGTGACACTCCAACACCGGCTCATGAGTTAGAGGACGGTGTAGATTATGTTCCGGCGAAGGCGCCTGTTCTTATGGGACATCATTTTTCATCTATTGCAGGTGCAGGACCTATAACAGGACCTATCGGGGCTGCTATTTTTGGCTGGGTTCCTGTTGTTTTGTGGGTATTAATCGGAGGCATCTTCTTCGGCGGTGTGCATGATTTTGGTGCATTATTTGCATCGCTTCGCCACAAGGGCCAGTCAATCGGTGAGATTATTTCAGTCAATATGGGAAAGAGAGCAAAGAGACTCTTTATTATCTTCGCATACCTTACTCTTATCCTTGTTGTGGCTGCGTTCGCATCGATTGTTGCGGGTACATTCGGTACAACCAATGCTGCGGGAGCTGCTGTTAGTGAGGCAGTTAAGGATACGAACGCCTCGGTTGCAATGGTTTCACTTTTATTTATTGTAATTGCTATTATTTTTGGTTTTCTTGTATACAGACGTAATGTTCCGATGGGTGCTGCCACAATAATCGGTGTGCTCGCCATTGTCGCATGTATGGCAATAGGAATGAATTTCCATCCTATATATCTTTCATACAAGGTATGGATGATTATTGTAGGATTATACATTGCGATAGCTTCGGTAACACCAGTGTGGATTCTTCTCCAGCCGCGTGATTACTTAAGTTCATTTCTTCTTTATGCCATGCTTGCTGTTGCTCTTGTCGGAGTATTCGTATCACATGCTGACTTAGGTGGTGCTGATGGTCTTCAGGCATTTGAGGGATTTGCAATTGACAACGGAAACGGCGTACAGTATATGTTCCCTGTTCTCTTTACAACAGTTGCATGTGGTGCCATATCAGGTTTCCACTCACTTGTATCATCAGGTACAACATCCAAGCAGCTTGATAAGGAGAAGGAGGCCAGACCTATCGCTTACGGCGGAATGCTTCTTGAGTGTGTCCTTGCAGTTGTGACTGTATGCGCTATCAATTATGCATATAAGTACAATGCAGCTAACCCTGATACCAAGCTTGTCGGAGCTACAGGTATTTTCGCAGGTGGTATCGCCAATATGTACTCAGGGCTTGGTCCTAACGCTGTCAAGATTTTAAGAACATTGCTTACACTTACATATTCAGCTTTCTGCCTTACATCACTTGATACAGCGACACGTCTTGCACGTTTCATGTTCCAGGAGTTCTGGCTTGAGCCGGGACAGACTGCGAAGGATGTAAAGAGTGGCTGGAAGAAGGTTCTTGTCAATCCTTATTTTGCAACCATTCTCACAGTTGTACTTGGAGTTGCACTTGGTATGACAGGTTACTCTAAGATATGGGGACTTTTCGGAGCTGCTAACCAGCTTCTTGCAGGAATCGGTCTTTTAGCTGTTGCAGCATGGCTTGCAAACTGCGGAAAGAACAATAAGATGTTCTTAATCCCTATGGCATTTATGATTGTTGTTACAATATGTTCATTATGTCTTACAATCAAGAACCAGATCGGTATTATCGCTAAGGGTGGCGCTGATTGGGGACCTTGGGCGCAGACAATTATCGGTGCGCTTCTTGTTGTACTTGCCTTATTCCTTGTAATTGAGGGATGGGATACATTGTTTGGAAAGAAGAAAAAGGCTGCTGCAAAATAATATATTGAATTGATAAATATGGTATATTAACCTGATAATAACGTATTGCAGATTTGATTGTTGAATTAACAGCTCAGAACCGGAGTTTATTTGTAGTCCGGTTCTGGGTTGTTTTTTATCTAAGGATTAATTTCACTAAAAGTATTGAGAATTCCAATATATACTATCAGATAAATGGATGGAAAAAACGTATTTTGCAGATGTGCTTTATTTTGTACAAAAAAAGGTGGAAATAATCTGTAAATTGGTGTATAATGAACAGCATAGAAAAGAGTTATCTGCGAATTTACAGATACATGAAGGGAGCGGTTCATATGAGTAAACCATTAGTAATCACAATAGGACGCGAGTACGGAAGTGCAGGACGAGAGATAGGACGTAAGCTTGCCGCTGATATGGGGATTAAGTGTTACGATAAGGAGCTGCTTGCATTGGCTTCAAAAGAAAGTGGTATGTGCGAAGAGCTTTTTCATAATCATGATGAGAAGCCTACTAACAGTTTCCTGTATTCATTAGTAATGGATACATATTCTATGGGCTATTCAACATCATCATTTATTGATATGCCTTTGAATCATAAGGTGTTTTTAGCGCAGTTTGATGCTATTAAGAAGCTTGCCGATACGGAGAGCTGTATTATTGTAGGACGTTGTGCAGATTATGCTCTTGAGGAGCATGACAATACTATAAAGGTATTTATTAAAGCACAGCTGGATGCCAAGGTAGCCCGTATAAAGAGACTTTACGGATATACAGATGAGAAGGCCAAGGATCTCTGCATAAAGACTGATAAGAAGAGAGCCAATTATTATAACTATTATTCAAGCAAGAAGTGGGGAGATTCCAAGAGCTATGACCTGTGTATTGACTCCAGTATTTTAGGCGTTGACGGAACAGTTGAACTTCTTAAGCAGTATATTAAGACCAAGCAGGAGTATGCCGGTGGTACAATCTAGTTAACACCGTATTCTGTTATCATGTTCCGAGAGGTATTTATATAACTTGCCGGAACTGGGAGGTTGGATATAACCGGGCATCAGATTTGAAATTTCATTCGTAATCTGACTCGATTATGAGTAATTTTTGTATTGATTTTGAAAGTGAAGGGATTTATGTATTACAGGAAGAATAGAAGTATCCTTACGAGTATACGCAATAATAAGAATAATAAGGTATATTATATTCTGGTTGTTGTAATGCTGGCAGCAATTTGTCTGATTGCTGCCAGTATTATATTGCGGGGATATAATAATTCAAATGGGGATAACATAGCAGAAGAGACTACACTTGTAGCAGATAGAACGGAGCAACAGGGTACCTCTGCAGCTGGAGATATTTTAGATACAATTGCCGGATATAAGGTATATATATTTGTTGACGACGGAGCTATAGCATATTGTACCCTTAATCAGGATGGTGAGCTTATTGATATTGCAGGTGCGGCAGGGTGTAATATTGGAAGTGGCGTGAGTAAGTACCTGAATAACATGAATCGGGTTGTTTTAAAGGAGACCATGTCGGCATCGACTAAGATGCTCTGGAAAGAGTTGACATACAACGAAGAAGAATATTATGTTCAGTATTATTCACTGATTAATGGCATAGAATTTCATTCGGCACTTTATACGGAAAACAATAATTATAATTCCATAGTGAAGGAATCGTATGAAAGTATAATGAAATATGAGAGAAATAATAATTCAAATATAAAAGCCGGGGATGAAAAAGCAGGAAGTGCGGATATAAATGTGGGCAATGCCGGTGTCAAAGCAGAAAGTGATGATATAAATGGTGGGAGTGCTGGTATAAATGCAGGCATTGATAGTATAATTGATGAATATTCTGATTGCAGCGGAATTACATTGTCTGTGGCAAGTGCAAGGGAAATATATGAGAATGTACCATCAACGGCTGAGGTGATTATATGTAAAAGCTATCAAGATAGTGAGTTGTATAACCAGCAGTTTTTAAACGGAAAATCGTATGATGACTTGTACACAGTTATCAACTCAACAATGGATTCTAAATATTTTATAGCGGGTAGTCTACCGGAGATTCCGGATGGATATGGCTGTGACCCTACTGATAATGAGGCAAATTATGTGTTTAGTCCATATAAGCTTGGTGCGATAGACAATGTTTCTGATAAAACTGCAGAGTTCGGGCAGGTTGCATATTCACTCTTAGATTCAGAGACAGGAAGTACACTAATTAAAGTGATTTTTAATGATGTGAAGCTTACGGACGAATCGGGTGAGGATATAGGAAAATATCTTATGGAAAGGGTTGATTTGTCCGCATATAAAGAGGCACAGATTGCAGGAATGAACATAAATGGATTTCTGCTTCCGGGCGATTACCTGGTAAAATTCTACTCTGCGGATGTCTATGGAACATATTTAGAGAAAAGGTGTTATCTGCATGTTATGGATACAACACCACCGGTTATCGAACTCAACAGGGAAATAAGCGAAATAAATCAGGCACAGATTGAAAATCCGGACTACATCAAGGGGATGGTTACGGTAACAGATTTATGTAAACTAGCTGATGGTTCATTGACGTATGAGCTTTCAGAGGAGAATGGAAGAGTACGTATCCGCTTCAGCGCCTCGGATGTGTATGGGAATATAGGTGTGCTGGAGCTTGAGTTACAGAAGGTTGATTAACGGATTGGCTTATTTCAGAAGCATTGAGGCTAGGATTATACCTGGCCTCAAGTATCCTAAAAGTAAAGGTCGTTGTCACTAATTGAGATAGACTTTTTAGACAAGTAAAATAAAGCCGTTAAGAAATAGTGCCATTATTTCATATATGTACTTTATCCCTATATGTACTTTACTGTAAAGTGAAAAAATGGAAGAAGGATGAAGTACATATATAAAGTACATTTCTCCTTTTTAAGCGATTAAATACACTACTGTTCCTTTGAAAGATAAAGAATATTGAGTACGTTCTTTGATGCGATATATTGAGGAACGTACTTTTTTGTTGATGGAAATAGTGCTATGGGTATTGTGCAATAAAGATTTCGAAACATCGTCTGTTTCAAAATTAATTATGAAATGAAATAGAGAAAGAGGTCATTGCCACACGGTATGGCCTCTTTTCTTATAATGCAAATCATCTGTGTAGCTAGAACAAATGGTGGATCATATATGACTTCATTTTTTGTTATACAGTGAAAAAAGACTTTGTAGCATGCCCCTGTAGAACCGCCTGCGCCGATTCCAGCCCCTACAACCATATCCGTAAAAGTATGCATCTAAGCAACAAAAGTGCCTTAAATCGCCTGATTTTAATTAATTTCTCTTCAATCGGCATTAAAGTTCGAACTCGAAAGCTATTGCACTTAATAGGTAAATCGTATAAAATAATCGCAAACGTATATTCTGCAGTAGATGATACGAAGAAACATACGTCCAGTAGAAAAAGCGCATAAAGAAAACACCAACCATACAGTTTGGCGACCAAAGGTTGATGTTCGCTACTCAAACGACAGCGAAAGTAAAAATTTACTGACTTACTGTCTTTCTTTAATTCACCTAAATTTTAGAGGATTTGGAGAAAAAAGTCAAGAAGTAGTGGTATCGATGCAGACATACACAAGAACAGGCGACCCATTACATATTGTTTCTTTAGCGTGAATCTCATAATACGTAACTGATATATGGTTCTAAAAAGGAGAAAAGCTATGAATAAGGAACTTCATTTTGCAGTGTATGAGCATCAGCTTGTGTTAGAGAATAAGCAGGTCATTTCCCGAAAGTTCATTGTCTTAAGGGATGGTGCTTCTTTACGATTTACAAATTTCCATGAGTATGTGCTGCCGAAACGGTCTGTAAAGTCCATTACTTCCAACGGAATTTCCCGTTTTGATTTCGTCGTCCCCCTTCTAAACTTTCTGTTTTTTGAAAAAGGCATCCATACGCTTGATGAGATGACCGTCGATATGGTTTCCGAGTATCTTAACCTGTATGGGCTTAAGAAGCTGCCATGGGATAAGGGAACTGAAGGAAGAGCGAAAGCCACTGTAGAAAACAGCGTGCGGGTCATCCTCGACCTTCTCGAACGCTTTATCGATGATAGGAAAGGAAAGTGCCTGTTAAAGAAATCAGATCTTTATCGCGATACGGTTGTGAGAGATAAGTATGGAAAAACGATAAAGGTGAAGCGTCCGGTGTTTGACGTTTTATACAGTGGAGATGGAAAGCGGATATTCCGTGACATTCCGAATGCTGCCTTTGACCTTATCTTTAATACAATATTTACATATCATAAAGACCTTCTCATGCTGGTTGCATTGCAGGCGTTTGCAGGGCTTCGTCCGTCGGAGGCATGTAATGTGCGGCGACAGGACAGTGCGCTCGGTCCCGGTATGATCTTTCATTATTTGAATCATGGAGAAGATGGAGACGATATCGTGACGGTCGAGCTCGATCTTCGGAAAGAACTTATCCTTAGAAGTGATAATAAAAAAGTCGGTGGGATTAAGAAGGAGCGGAAAGCGATGGTCCCGCCAATGTTCCTAAAGATATTTATGTCGTCTTACAGAGAATACATGAAGCATATTGAGGGCAGAAAATATGAAGCAGAGTACGGACCGTTAAACATCAATCGGGATGGCAAGTGTATGACATACGCAGCCTACTACACGAGCTTTAAGACCATCGTGGCAAAAGAGATCGTGCCAGAATTGCTTAACAGTAATGACCCTGAGCTCGTCATATACGGGCATCTCGTGCTTGAAAACGGGATATCACCGCATATTTTCCGTCACTGGTACACTGTACAGCTCGTGCTGGCAGGCGTGGAAACGGTGAATGAGCTGATGTCATGGCGAGGTGATAAGTCTCCGGAAAGCGCCCTGACATACCTAAACGACAAGGGTGAGCTGATGAGGAAATATAAAAGAGTGCAGGGAGAGACCTTTAATTATCTTAGCTGGTTAGCAGAAAAGAGGCACGGATGACAGATCTAAAAGAATTTATCCAGCGTACTTTCGAGATGGAAAACGGGCATCATAAGGACGAACGGGATATTGTTTCCTTCTTGCAGGCGAATGAATGGTTTCACTCCTTACCGGTGCGGAAGGATGGTGCCTTTTTCCTTACAGACGAGCAATGCGCCCTTTATAAAGAGAGGCTAACGCCGTTTTTGGAATGCGGAGAAAACGAATGCGTAGAACGCCTGCATGGAGTTTTTGAAAAGCGATTCCCATATACCGCAAAGTATCTTCTTGAATTTAAAAAGATTTTAAAGGAAGATGAGGAGCTGGTCTTCTATGTGGAGGATTTTCTCCTCTATCGGCTTCCTTGCGAGATTTTTCTTCTCGACGATGAGATGGCGAAGGATCTCATTGACCACGCATTCCACGACCTTACGAAAGTGAATGGGGACTTCCTTACTTTCTTTATGTCCTGGTTAAAAACGAGATGTAAAACAAAGTACCGTAAAGAATATATGATGGAAAAGCGTTACACCATGAATATCGGCAAGGAAGCCTATGATGTAGATGAGTATCTGGAGCTTCTTTACTACCTCTATAACGAGGATTATATCGATGATAACGAGATGTATCAGAAAGCCTGTGAGAGCCGAAATTTTGCTGATACGTGGCTTTATCTGTCCCTTCACTTCATCTGTAATCTTCGTCAAACTGACCTTGAAAAAATCCCGCACCCGGAGATTGAAGCTCCCGAGACAGTGTTAGAAAAAGTACGAAACATGCTGTTTACGCCCTATGAAGCAAGAAAGGTATTGTTGCAGGTAAATTATAGATTCGGTCTTTTACAGATGAAACCAAACAAGACGAAAGAGGTATCCGGTGTTTCATCCATAAAATTCATCGTGCCGACATCTTGTGAGGTGCATATCGGTACGCTTCTTGCCATCTGCGAAGCACACAGGCTGATCGCAGGTATACCGAATGAGCAGCCACTCGTACGAAAGATCACGATGTATGACCAGATAAAAAGATATATGGGCGGAGAGATAGGAGAACTCTTTATCCATTCTGATTTCAGAGCAAGATCCGCAAACAAATCTTATTTGCAGGCGATATTTGTTATGGCAAATCCTGTGTTGGAACCTGGGAACGATAATGAACCGCTTCTTACCAAGGGATATATGCTGGCGGCGCTTGCTAGAAGCCATAAGGGTTCCTATGGGTCTTATGCGGAAATGACGGCGACGTATCTAAGAGACGCAAAATTCTCTGGGCTGACGCCTGAGTTTGTCATGAGCGAGCTTTTTGAACGTGGAGTGCTTTCGTTTATTCCGGCCATGCTGCTTAATATCATCACGGATGGCGAGTATGAAAAACTGCCGGTAAAGTTGCAGACAGAGATGATAAAGAGTTTAGCCCTTACACCTTCGGAGTGTGAATACATGATCACGGCTACAGAGACCGCGCATAACCATGCTGCATCCGCAATTAAAAAGATGATGATGGATGTTCGTGATACAGACCTTCTGACGGTCTTGCACTGCATAAGCTCCGGTTCAGCATTCTCTAAACAGCCAGAGTTCCTTTGCCTTATGACAGCTTTCGGGAAGACATGTGACAGAGCGTATGCCTGCGGAAGCTGCCCATATGATATTTCGACGAAATCCGCGTTCTTCTTTATGGTAAGCGAATATAAGCGTATGGAAGCACTTTATGTGAGTGCCGAAACAGAAGAAGAAAAGTTGAAATATAAGACGCTGATCCGTGACGTTATTCTTCCAAAGCTCTATGAGATGCTTGAAGTATTACGAACGACTTATGGTGAAAGTGTTTGTTACGATTATGAAATGCTCATAAAGGAGAATTTATGAATGAAATCATTCCGCACGTAGTTCTCGGCACATCGGCAGTCCGTACACTTACGGTCACGGAGCCTTTTTCGGTCGAGATGGTAGAGACAGCAAGAACGTTATTCAAAGAGATGAACAGAAAAGGTGTCATTATAAATGACTCATTCGAGGATAACAGATGGATGACGACGGATGAGGTCAGTCGCGTAACACTTAACTTCGGATTTAATGAACTGAGTTACAAGAAATGGTATGAGGGCTGCTTCGGAATCCCGCTTTCACAGTTCGTGGAATACACAAAGGCGTTCTATATGCATCTTTTCGGTTCAAATGTACTGAAAATGTTGCAGACCTCCTTAAATGACATCCGACGAATCATCCGTACAGACCCTGAAGAAGTGTACGGTGTCAATGCAAAGCTTAATATCGTCGTCCCAGGCGTCTGCATTGATTTCTTCTCATCATTTTCAGAGGACAATGAACGAGTCAGCGAGCTTGCAGAAGCGCTTGAACAGTACTTTTACATTTATGCCGGTAAAAACGGAAAACAGCGCACGCTTTCAAGATTTAATTCGTATCTTAATTTTGATGAAGCAATCAAACGTTTCTGGAAGGAATGTGACGATACGGAGATGCGCCTTTTTTATTTCCCTCTCTATATCTGGTGGGAAGTGACTGCCATTATGCCGACAAGACCAAAAGAATTTCTTCTTACAGAGCGTGACTGCCTTACTACTGATGCGACAGGAACGTACTTAAAATTACGGAAAAATAGGTTGAAAGGTTCAGGAAGGAGCGTTCACTATAAACTTGATAAGGATTATTACACTATAAATGTAAAGATCCCTGAAAGGATATCGAAGGCTCTTCAGTGGTATCTTGACGAAACAAGAGACTATGATGATACGAGCATCAACACGCTTCTTATCACGGATACACATTACTGGAAATGGAGACAGAAAAAGCATGAAAACAGCCGGTTTCTCACCTATGTAAATCTTAATACCATCCTTCGCTATTTTTATGCCGAGGTCTTGGAAGGAATGTACGGGTATCATATTGCAGGATATGGCGAAGTGACGGATTACGATGCGAAAAACATCGAGCGCATTCATCTCGGGGACAGCAGACATTTCTCGATGATAAGCCTCATGCAGCAAGGCGGTACACCGCTTCTTGCCATGGTGATGAGCGGACATGAAGATGAGGAAATGTCCATGCATTATGCCACGAATATGTCAACGCTGGTGGAGTGCCAGACCATGAGAATGTATCGGGAGATCAAGAAGGGAAACACAGAATTTCTTCTGAGCACGATGCCACAACTGGAAATAAAAGACCGTAAGAAAGTGAAGTTAACGGACGGGACATATTGCGATTCTGTATTATTTCAGAATGCAAACATGGAGGACTGCTATAAGGCATACGGGCCGGATGGCGAGATGGGGTATTGTCCAGGATGCCGTCATCATTTAACGGATGGAAAGAGTCATTTTGGTTCAAAATCCGTTTATGAGCGTGAGATTACGGAACGTGCAAAGGAGCTTATCACTGCCGTAAATAATGTTCGTAACGAGCGTGGATGCATGGAAACGGTTGGGGAATTGGTTCTACGATTAAAGGATGCAACAAATGGTTATCAGCAATTCTTAATTGAGAAAAAAATGAAGGAGGAAGCAAATGGGAAGACCGAAACTGATCAGTGATGAAGAGCTCATCAAGAGCTTTGATGCATATTACATTGAGGTATTAAGAGGAAATATAAATTACTTTAAGTTCTCTGAGTTTGAAACGTATCTTAGAAAGCAGAATCACGAGGGCATTACAGCACGTCTTTTAAGACGAAATGAAGCGTTACGCGCACACATGGATGAACTGAAGGTGACAGCTGAAACGGAAGATAACCCAGTACTCGTCTTTAAGGATATCGATGTTGATACAGTCGTAAGAAAAAGTTCGAGCGTTGGGTATCTGAGAGAGTTCTTATCTAACTTAAATAAGCATTACAAGAACGTATACGAGTGTGCTCAGATGGTGTATCACGAAAATCAGAAACTGAAAAAGCAGATAAAGAGCCTGAAAGAAGAAAAGAGCGATCTTGCAAAGCTTCATGAAACGGTGAAGCAATCGAAAAAAGATGACAGAACCGAGATTAATACGCTTCGGGAAGATAACCGGAAGCTACTTGGCATTATTGTCACATATGTTTATCCGGAAATTGCAAATGCGATGCTGAAAGAGAAGGGACTTCTGAAGGGTGGAAGCGACATCGTAGATACGGATATTTTAAGTGAAAATATTATAACGGCGGATAGACCGCTTAATGCACCGATTAAAAAGGCATCCGAAAAGTCTGAAAAGAAATCGGCAAAAAAGGATGTGAAAAGTGGTATCATCGTAGACCTTTACAATAAGTGGGAGGATTAATACTTTGGGAATTAATTTGAAAGGAAAACTTTTTAAAGACGTTTATCCTGAAGGCGCAGCGATGCTGAATCCGGTACTTAACCCGGATGTCGATATTGATACCCTTTCTGCAGGTTCAGTAAAAGAATGCGTGTTCCAGTGCCTTTCGAATCCGAAGCATATTTTCAAAAAGAAAGTATGTAAGATGGTCTCCTATAGAGACGGTAGAGGCGTCGGATGCAAGTTCTGTGGTCCGAACAGATCAGAAGCATTTCCGGGAGAAACCGACTTCTTTACGGTGGTTCCGGAAGCAAGAGAAATGTGGGATTCCGATGCTGAAGAAAATAAAAAGCTGGACCCTTCGAAATTATTTCCAACAAGCAATAAATACGCTATCTTTAAATGTAAGAACGGGCACAGAGAACGACGAAAGATCTCAGATTTTACGAAGGCTCCATGTTGCCAGTCCTGTAAGAACTATTATGTAAATCAGGACCCGATGCTTAGAACGTTCTGGGACGAGGAAAGGAACAGGAGAGATGGTATCGACCTTGAAACACTGATCATTCGTCACAGGGATATTATTCATCTTTCATGCCCGAATTGCGATTATAAATGGGCGTGGCAATCAGAAAACTGGAAAGAACGGCATTGCTGCCCTCATTGCGGATACGACGGCACGGAAGGAAGCTGTAACAGAAATAGAGCATTGACCGAAGAGCTTTACCATATTACGACCATTTCAGATTGCAATTCTTTGGCGACGAGTACATGGAATTACGAAATGAATAATGGTGTGATTCCGCAGGAAGTAAGTGCGAAGAGCAGCAAGAGCTACTACTTTAACTGCTCTTCGAATGGACATCTCTATCAGGAACACATTTATAAAATGTACGATGCAAATGGTGAGCCTGCCGAGAAATGCCCGATATGCAGGGAAGAGAAAAGAGAGGCTGTGCTTGTAAAGATGAGACCGATCAGTGTTGGCTTTGCGAAGCGTAGAACTGTTTCTGAAAATCCTGACCTTATGAAATTCTGGGATGAAAAGGCGAATACACTTGACCCGGAAAGAACTTCCGTGTATTCAAACGAAATTGCAGTCTGGCGCTGCAAAACATGTAACTATAGCTGGGCACAGTCCATTTCATTAAGAGCGGACGCTGAAAAGGCAGTCTGTCCGTGCCATGACCTTAAGAGAGCCACATCTGATGAGGTTTTCCCCGGATATTTTGAATCGTTTATGGATGCAAAGCCGGAGGCAGCAAAGTATTTTAACAGGGAACTGAACGGGGATATTACGCCTGAATCCGTATCGAAATCATCAGGAAAGATGGTGTGGATGAACTGTGCTGCAGGTACGCATCCGCCATATCAGATCCGCATCATCAGAATCACTGAAAATGCGCCATACGGTTGCCCTGAATGTAAGAAGGAAGACAGCTTACAGCTCAGTTTGAAGCATGCGGTACCGATAGCTGAAAAGATGTGGGCCCCGGAAAATGAAATACCTCTCGATGATGTTAGAACACATGACTCAATCAGTAAAAAATTTATCTGCACAGAAGGGCACAGATTTTTACGTACACCAAGAAGCTTTGTGAATGACCAGTCATGTCCGATTTGTTCGCTGGACTCCGTGGCAAAGCACCCTGAAATGATGCGTTTCTGGAGTGCTGAGAAAAACCCGGGACTTGACCCGTGGACGATCTCTCCAAACAGCAAGACCCAAGTAACATGGGTATGCAGTGATTGTGGATTCTCATGGACGACGGAGGTCGCCTCAAGAAATATGTCTCATGGCACCTGTCCGTGCTGCGAAGAGAGAGTTGTTTTTCATCCAGGATACAATGATCTTCTTACAGTAGTACCGGATGCAGCCCTTGATATTCGGGCAGAAGATAATCCTGAAATCGACATCCATGCAATTCCTCTCTATGGGCAGTATGGTATCAACTGGCACTGTCATGTATGCGGGTTTTCATGGTCTACGATAAATGCAGTCGCAAGACTTAACATAAATGATGATGGTACATATGGTCTTCGTTCATGTCCTGTCTGTGCCGGTATACGAAGAACCATCAAGTTTTACATCGATACCTATCCTGAGATTTTCGAGGATTACAATAAGGAGCTGAACGGGAAAGATTATACCGATATTTCTGATGGTGAGATCCGTGATGAGTTCTGGTGGAACTGCACCAATGAAGATTGCAGAGCCACATACAAAGTAACGATACAGAGACGTATTGCTTCAAGAGACGCTTTCACAAAGGGATGCCCATATTGCGCAGGAAAGAAGGTCTTCCGTGAAAAGAGCTTCGGAGCATTACATGAAGACCTTCTCGATGAGTATGGAGCAGAAAACGAACTTGATCCATATGAAGTTACAGAGCATTCCTCGAAGCCTGTCATCTGGCACTGTAGGAATAATCCGGAACACAAATGGACAGCGACCTTTCATGAAAGAGCGTGCGGATTCAAGAGTTGCAGGATATGTTATCCGTACGCGAAATACGATGTGATGCTTTGCGACGTACACCCGGAGTTCGGGAGATATTATTCTGACTCGAACAAGAGAGATTTTAACACTTACTCGCTCTATTCGAACGAAATAGCAGAGTGGAAGTGTGACATGGGACATACGTTTAGTAGGGAGGTTTATAAGGTCGGCGCTTATGATGACACATTCCGTTGCCCGGTATGTGATGGGACGATCGTACTGTCGGAAGTAAATTCTGTTTCGACAATGCGACCTGAGCTTATCGCATTATGGTCAGCGGAAAATGAGATGTCGCCAGACGAAACATTTTATAACAAGCAGTCACCCGTATTATGGGATTGTCAGAAATGTCATGGCATGTATCCGATGAAAATAAGTGATAAGAAGCCGGATAATACGGACTGCCCTTACTGTAATAATGAGAAACTGCTTCCAGCGTTTAATGACCTTCGAACCGCATATCTGGAACTTGCCGCCGAATGGTCAGAGAATAACCCTGACAGCCCGTCGGATTATCTTCGTACATCGGCGCATACAGCACTGTGGGCTTGCCCTACATGCTATGGTGAATATGCAGCGCGTATCTGCGACAGGACGGTAGGGGATGATGCATGCCCGTATTGCAGACACAAGAAAGTGCTTGCTGGATTTAACGATCTCGCATCGGTATATCCGGAGCTTGCCGCCGAATGGTCAGAGAATAACCCTGACAGCCCGTCGGATTATCTGCGGACATCGGCTCGCACGGCGCTGTGGTCTTGTCCGACGTGTCACGGTGAGTATGAGGCTAGAATCTGCGACCGTACGGTAGATGACGATTCGTGTCCGTACTGTCGTCAGAAAAAGGTACTTGCTGGTTTTAATGACCTTGCGTCGGTAGATTCAGAGCTTGCATCTGAGTGGTCATTGGCTAACCCTGATAAACCTTCAGAATACCTTCGTACATCGCCACATAAAGCGCTGTGGGCGTGCCCTACGTGCCACGGTGAGTATGAAGCATGTGTCTGTGATCGTTTTGTAAATGACTGCATCTGTCCGTATTGCAATGAAAAGAAGGTCCTTCCTGGCTTCAACTCATTTGCTGTGAAGCACCCAGACGAAATGGAAGAGTGGGATGAACTTGCAAACTACTTGCTCGCAGACCCGAATGAGATTTTGAGTAGTTACAACCAGAAGCTCTGGTGGAACTGCCCACAAGGGCATAAATACGATATGTCGCCAAAACAGAAATTATACTACCGAATGAGAAAAATGCAGCCTTGCCCATACTGTAAAGGTAGAAGAAGAAAGTTGCATCATTTCTTTTAATTATGAAAAGCCGACTGGACTCCCAGTCGGCTTATTTTTGCCATAAAGTGCAATTTATGAAATTTTGTCTGGTTCTTCGACTTTTACTTTAAACATAAATAAAGTGCAAATTTTATATTTCTCTATAAAAAACAGACTTTTACTTTACACTTTATTGTTCTGAACGGCTCTTAAAAAATAAAGTGCAATTTTTGAAAAAATCCTCAAAAAATTTTTTTTACTTTTAAAATTGGTTATCTTTATGCCGCAAGGTGACGGCATCCTTGAACTTCTTTTTTCTGTCCTCCTCAAGTTCAGCGTAGTGCTTACGTGTTGTATTTACATCGCTGTGTCCAAGAACATCGGCTACTAAATAGATGTCTCCGGTTTCCTTATAGAGATTGGTTCCGTATGTGCTTCTGAGCTTATGCGGTGTAATGTGCTTTCCGGTGACAGTGGAGGCATACTTTTTTACAAGAAGCTCAATGCTGCGGACTGTTATGCGGCGCCGCTGTGAGGAGAGGAAAAGGGCGTTTTCATGTCCTTTCATAGGTTCAATTTCATCACGTTCCTCCATATAGTCAAGAAGCGCCTGCCTGACCTCCTCACCGTAGTATACGAAGGATTCATAACCGCCTTTTCTGACAATCTTTATTCTGTCGTTGATATAATCAACATCATCAAGATTTATTCCGACGCACTCAGATACACGGATTCCTGTTCCGAGAAGCAGGGTTAATATAGCCGTATCGCGCACCTTAAGCTTATCGTGACATTCAGACTGCTTTTTGGTAAGATGTTCACCTGATTCGACAACATTGAGTAATTCACCGACTTCTTCATCATCAAGACGTATAATTTGTTTTTTATGTATTTTTGGAAGGTCAACCTGTGTGACAGGGTTTTCCTTAATAATACGGTTCTTATGATAATAATGATACATTGAGCGAAGTGCTGACAGCTTACGCTTGATGGCACGTTCGTCATTTGCGAGCTCATGTCCGTTTTTTGTGTACAGCTTCAGATAATCCAGATATTCTTCAATATCCTGTGCATTGAGCCTGCTTAAGATACCAAGGTCTATATCGTGGATATCTGTGTTTTTGTACATGGAGTTAGTATCCTTAATATACTCAAAGAATGTCTTCAAGTCGGTTGCATAAGCAATCTGTGTCCGCGGGGCTGTTGAATATTCTATGCCGCGAAAGTAATCCTTTAGAAACTTTGGCAGTTCACTCTGTAATATTCTAAGCTCTAAAATACATTTGTTGCGTTCCTGTTCATGATATGTCTTTTCTGCCATATTTTTACCTGATTTCTGTGTATTTTATTGTCGGTGGAGTGCTGTACAACTATTCGCTAAACTCAGGTTTAACGAATAGTTGCTACTGTATTGATAAATCCTGCACTGTACCATCGTCCTCAACTGTAATGCTTGTCTGTAGCGTCATTTTACGTGCATTAAAATGTATTTGAAAGTCCTTAATGCTATAGCCGTTTTTTGCTGCCCATGCGCCGCGTGCGGCATAACTAGGATTGACCTGATACCAGTCTTTGCCAAAATCTACACGTTTCACAATGGCATTACAATCACATAAAGCCTTTAATCCCTTACGCAAAGCCTGTTCCTTCCAGTTCAATGCTTCTAGAATATCAAGCTTGTGAGGACCAGAAATATTAACAAGCTGGCTTCTGTCAATATCAGTATTATTTATATAGTCCATGTGGCTTGCAAGCTGTAAGAACAATTCTCTGTAACGATGTGGTATATCATTACATTCACACCACATCCTAGTGTACAGAATGATAAAATCAGGCTGATTTTCATGTTTTATTGCCTTTGTGTTTGTTACTATATCTTCTGTTGTAGTACCATCTGGATTACGTGTTATTACTTTTTCTGTTGACTCAAAGTATTTCCTAGAATAATCAGATATGTTGTTCATTCATTTTTTACTCCTTTCATAAATAAATAATAGTTTATAATAATAATCATCTCCATATATATATAAAAGAAATAGATAAAGATATGGAGATTGTCGCGGAAGCCTGATAAATCAAGCTTTTTTGAAGTCTGTTTGGTACAGCCTGTATATAATTGTGGTACAGTCTGTACCAAATATGTATACAGATTATACCAAAACCGTCTGCATGTCAATACTTTTGGTACAGATTTATACCGTTTTTTAATACATTTTGTATCACAGACTGGCGGCTTCGGGCTTCGCCCTCAGACGCAGATTAAAGTGTGCCTTCGGGCTTCGCCCTACGGCACACCACAAAGCACAGGGTAAAGAACTATGCCTTTTGTCTGTGTATTTTAAATGTGGACGGCGTTAGCCGTCCACAAATAAGGGTATCTTTATATAAATCTGATGTTAATATATGCCAAAATCAATATCTTCTCCTCTATGCCGCTGTGGAGCCGTAACAGCTGTTAAAGCCTGTTCCCTGCGTGCTTCCCTTTTCTTTAATTCCTGTTTAACCTTAGCATCAACTAAGCTGTTAATGTTCTGTTCCTTAGCATCAAGCATTGTAGCCCTTGTATTGAGACTTTGTTCCTTAGTGTCCAATTCCGCTTTACGATTATCTAAACTCTTCGTTTTAAGCCTCACACGTGCTTCTGCTTGCTCTAAATCCTTAGAACGCTTGTCAAGTGCCTGTTCCTTAGCATCAAGCTCATCATAGCGTTCAATCAAGTAACCCGCATCATTATACATTTTTTCAATCATCTTAGAATGCTTAAAGTCACTTACAGATAAATGCTTGTCTGTATCGTTCATATATTCACGTTCTAAGCCCCTTTGTAGCATTTCGTGCTCTATTAAGTCCTTTACATCGTTCTGCCACTGTGTAATAGCGTAGCCATCGTCTTCTGAACTTTTAAAGCCCATGCTGTTAAGCGCCTTTGTTAAGCTACATCTTTTTTGCAATCCATTCTTATAGCCTGTCCCAACAGGAGTAAATGCTACATGATAATGATAAGTGCCTTTAGGTTCGTCTCCATGCGCACCTATAAACATGAAGTGAAAAGCTGTATATCGTTCTTGAAGCTTGTCCATAGCACTGTCTAACGCTTCTCTACACAACATGTTCTCTTCATCATACGACATTACAGAATTTGTTTCGTGATTGCCAATCTGAAACACATATTCGTAGATAGGCTTCTCTTTACGTTTACTGTCTTGCAGACTATCGTAATAATCATTTATCTTTCTGTCGTTACGTTTCTGTGTAGCGTTATATGCTTCCACATCATCTTTAAACAGCTCATTAAACGCATCGTGATAACTACAATCTTGTTTTACGATTGTCCTGTTGAACTGTTTCAAATCTTCTCTTGCGTTATCAGGAGTATATAAGCGTTCATCGTGATACTGTGCTATATCCCCTTGAGTTGCACTTATTGAGTATCCCATCCTAACACCTCTCTTTCTCTACCCTGTCAAGGGTAGCACAATACTAACTTTGACACTGCGTATCAAAGTGTATTGTGCTCTGCGAGGCTGGAATGAATTAGTATGCTAACATTTTTTAGCATCATAACGAAAACCAAAGCTTGCTTGAGACTTCACGACCGTCCGCAACTACCGCTCCGCTTTCGTTAAACCTCCGTTTAGCAAATAGTTTTTTAGAAAAGAAGTATGCGCAACTGATTTGGTGTAACGAAGTGTTGCGCCAGCAAAAAACTACCATTCCAGCTACGCTTCCATTTTCGCTAAACTACGACCGGTTTAACGAATAGTTGGATGCGAAAAAGAAACATAGTGCCATATTATGGATTTTAGAGCTATAATCAGCTATGTTCCTATATACGGCACTTTTTATTCTTTATTATATATTGGTGCCTTGTGTTTGGTACTGCTTTGTATAACCTTGACAGCTTTTTATTTTTTTGCAACCAGCTTGCCCTGATACAGGCTTCTTTCAACCATATTGATTGCAAGATCCTTTTGGAATTTTTTGATCTTGTTGGTTTCGCCATCTGTTATGATTGATATGCACATGCCGTTTTTTCCGTTACGTCCACAGCGACCGGCGCGGTGAACGTATTCGGTGGACTCCTCAGGAAGGCTTATGTTGATTATGACATCCACATCATCAAAATGCATTCCGCGAGCCGCATAATCTGATGCGACTACATATTGCAGCTTCCCATCCATGAAATCTTTAACAATGTTTTTATTGCGGAACTTGTTGCCCTCAGCATGTAAGGCTTCGACTTTATAATTATGATACTTTAGCTTCTGTGTTATCTCATCAATATCGTAGCGCTTATTGGCAAAAATAATTGCCTTAGCTGCATTAGATGCCTTTAGAACCTTGCGGACAGTCTCGTTCTTATCTCTGTGCATGCATACAACATAATAATGCTTGATTGTGTCTGGTGTTGATACAATACGGCTGGTAGATATTTTAACAATATGAAGTCCCGTCTTATCAAGGTTATTCTGATACTTCTCACCAAATGTGGCTGTAAAAAATAAAGTCTGTACATCCCTGTAAAAGCATTTCTTTAAATCAATGCTAAGCTGGATATTATCCTTATCTATAAGCTTGTCTGCTTCGTCGAATATAAGATATTTACACTTATGTGCAGGTAGTTTCTTTAAGGAGATAAGCTCCTTGAGTCTGGCAGGTGTTCCTATTACGAATGTTGGCTTGGTTTTTAGTGATTCTGCCATACGCTGCATGTTAAAATTACCTACCGCTACCACTGCCTTGGCGTTAAAACTAAGATTCTTTGAAAGTAATTCAATCTGTCTGGATATTTGGAATGCAAGTTCCTTGGCAGGAACGGCTATAACACATGCAAAATCATGAGTCTCTTCCGGAGACAGCTTCAACAAATATTCATATACAGGTATAAGATACGCAAGTGTCTTGCCGGTACCGGTCTTTGCACCACCTGATACATTATGCCCTTCTATTATTTGTGGAATACAGAGACTCTGTATTTCTGTAAGCTCTGTTATTTTTTGTTCGTTTAATGCTTTTCGCAATTTAAAGTTAAGCTGTTGTATTGTAAAGTTTTCGCTCATTATGGTAATGCCTTTCTTTTTATTTTCATCAATGCAGGTGATTTTTGACTTGCTTTAATTGGGGCGCTGTAATGTCGGTTCACAAGAACCTGTAATATCTGAACACATAAATTCATTATATTATGAACTTCGTTTATAATTGATATTTGACATTTATCAATTATGTCAACTTGTTAACGCTCTGGTATTCATTATACCATAAATATGGCAGGCTTGACTATAAAAAAAATAAAGGATATAATCTGAAAGACTTTATTGGTTTCAGAAAAATA
>DNFT01000038.1 GCA_003486385.1 Eubacterium sp.
CAGGGGTCTGGTCCCGTGTCCCACCACAGGAAACCGGGACACGGACCAGACCCCTGTCCCGGAATTTTAGATTACATATATTTTACATAACTTACACCCGATTGTGATAGTTAAAAATCAATCTGCTATCTATACTTGGTTTATAGAAACGGATTGGAGTAGCTGTTGCATTAAGGAGGGATTGTTATGCCGTCGACATACGCACATTATAGAATGGGAAAAGAAGCTGCAGAGGAGCTTACAGGTGAGGCATGGCACACGCTGAGCATGTACCGTCAATTGTATCTTATAGGGCTTCATGGACCGGACATTTTATTTTATTATAGACCGCTCAGGTCAAATGTGATAAATGGTATTGGGTATGGAATGCATGCAAGACCGGGAATTGAGTTTTTTGAGCATGCTGTAAAGGTGATTGAGAACAAGGATAACAAGGCACCGTACCTTGCGTATATGTATGGCGTTATGTGCCATTTTGCGCTTGACGTGACATGCCATGGCTATATTGATGAGAAGATAGAAAAAAGCGGTGTGTCCCACGCGGAGATAGAGGTTGAATTTGACAGAATGCTCATGGAGAAGGATGGTTTTGACCCTGTAAGACATTCACTCACCGACCATATTGTGCCGAGCATGAGAAACGCTAAGGTTATAAGCTGCTTCTATGAGGGAACTACACCTGAACAGGTTATGCAGGCACTTGAAGGAATGATAAAGTATAACAGACTTCTGCTTGCACCGTCCGGACTTAAGAGAATGCTTGTGAATGGGCTGCTCAGGATTTCGGGAAATTATAAGGAAATGCACGGACTTATGGTGAATTACAATGCTGATCCGCTCTGCAAGGACAGCAACGAAAAGCTTATGGAGCTGTATGGAAAGGCGGAGAAGCTTGCGGTGCAGCTCATAAATGAGTACAGCGAACTGGATGACTGGAATCCGATTTATCAATATACCTTTGGCTCTAAGCTGGTAGCCGGAGAGGATGTCGATACATTGAACAATACATTTCCTAAAAATGACATTGAACCGTCAGCCGCATTCGACAGTGCAGAACAGGATGGCTGTCACGTTGTAAAGGAAGGTATGCCGGCATGAAGATGACTAGGGAAGAAAGAAACTGGGTGTTATATGATGTTGGAAATTCGGCGTTTGTGCTGCTGGTTTCGACTATAATGCCGCTGTATTTTAACTATCTTGCGGGCAGTGCCGGGCTGTCAGATTCGGATTATCTTGCATACTGGGGCTATGCGGCGTCGATTGCGACAATAATTGTTGCGGTCATGGGACCGGTGACCGGCACTATGGCGGATATGAAAGGATTTAAGAAATTTCTTTTTACGATATCCATGCTTGTCGGAATGTTTCAGGGCGGTGTTCAGGCACTTTCACGTTCGTATTTTGCGAAGATTATTCCGGCTGAACAGGCAGGAGAGTACTTCGGACTTATGGATATCTGCGGCAAGGGAGCGGCATTTCTTGGCACAACGGTTGTCGGTCTGGTTACCCAGATTACAGGAAGCATGAGCAAGGGTGTAGGAATGATATCAGTGCTTTTTGTGATAGGAATTGTATTTTTTAACATGGCGATGAAGGCAGACAGCGCAGGTAAGGTGCATGCCAAGAAAAAGACACATAATGAGGAGCCGGTTGAAGATATGGGTGGCAGCTATAAATATCCTATTGACATAGTGTGAATAAACAAATAAAATAATATTTCAGAGTGAGAGGTGTCAAAATTGTTTTGGCACCTTGATTTTTGTTATGTAAACAGCAGGAGCCGTGCATGGCAGCAGGCTGCGCATTGCTTTGACAGGTAGAAGAAAGAGAGTGTGGGACAGTTTTGGATAATAATATGGTTTTTGATGGCGCAATGGAAAATAGCACGCCTGAGCTTGAGATAGACATAAGTGAGCTTTCAAAATACATGGAGGATGGCTATGAACTCATCGATGTCAGGGATGAGCTTTCCTTTGCGTACGGCAATATTAAGGGCAGTGTGAATATACCTGGTGAGAAGCTGCTCGAAAATGCCGCAGAATATACCGGAAGGAAGCTTCTTTTGTATTGCAAGAGAGGGGAGACAAGCTTAGAGCTTGCTGAGGCGTTACATGAGCAGGGGACTGGCGCACTGAGCCTTAAGGGCGGATATATTGCATGGCTGATGGCGGACATTAAAAAGATGAGTGCCGAAAAGAGTGATGCCGATTTTGCCGCTGAGGTTGAGGAGAGCATAAGAAAGCGCTTTAAAAAGTCAATCTGGTCGAAATTTACGAAGGCGATAAATGAGTATGAGCTTGTGAAGGAGGGGGACTGTGTCGCAGTGTGTATCTCCGGGGGCAAGGATTCGATGCTCATGGCGAAGCTTTTTCAGGAGTTAAAGCGCCACAATAAGTTTCCGTTCGAGGTGAAGTTCCTTATAATGGATCCGGGCTACAGTCCTGAGAACAGAAAGCTCATTGAGAGCAATGCTAAAAGACTAAATATCCCGGTTACAATATTTGAATCGGATATATTTGAGTCGGTATTCAATGTGGAGAAATCACCATGCTACCTGTGTGCGCGCATGCGCCGTGGCCACCTCTACAGCAAGGCGAAGGAGCTTGGGTGTAACAAGATTGCGCTTGGTCATCACTACGATGATGTTATAGAGACTATACTCATGGGAATGCTCTATGGTGCCCAGATGCAGACCATGATGCCTAAGCTTCACAGCACGAATTTTGAGGGCATGGAGCTTATAAGACCGCTCTATCTTATTCGTGAGGATGATATAAAGGCATGGCGCGATGCGAACGAGCTTAAGTTCATCCAGTGCGCCTGCAAGTTCACGGACACCTGTTCATCCTGTGCCGAGGATGGTCAGAGCAAGTCTAAGCGGCTTGAGGTAAAGAAGCTTATCGCAGAGCTTAAGAAAGCGAATCCTTTTGTCGAGGGGAATATTTTTAAGAGTGTAGAGAATGTCAACCTGAGCACAATTGTCGCGTATAAGCAGAATGGAGTGAGACATCATTTCCTTGACACCTACGATGATGCTGCAGGCAATGTAGGCGGCTCGGAGGAATAAAGAGTCTGTTGATACAGCAGAGAAAGCAGTGAAATAAGAACAGGTTCACATATACCATACACCTGACAATAATTATCCGATGTAAGAGGTATATGTGAACCTGTTTTTTGATTGGAAATTAATCTGCTTAGTTCTTTGCAAACTCCTCAAGCACAAGTCCCTTGTTACGCTCGCATACCATGTTGATGCTCCACTCATTTACGAAGAGAAGCAGAGGTCTGTCCTTTAAGTCCTTAATCTTCTTCATGTCGGAGGTGCCGACAATACGTGTGAGGTCAACCGTACTCTCAGGTGAAATCCAGCGTATATATTCGTAAGGAAGCGGTTCAAGACGGATTTCTACGCCATACTCGCTCTCAAGACGGAACTTAAGCACATCGAACTGAAGGACGCCGACAACGCCGACGATGATTTCCTCCATACCGGTGTTGAACTCTTGGAATATCTGAATTGCACCTTCCTGTGCAATCTGGTTGACTCCCTTTATGAACTGCTTGCGCTTCATGGTGTCAATCTGACGCACTCTTGCAAAATGCTCAGGCGCGAAGGTAGGAATACCCTCGTACTGGAACTTCTTGTTGGAGAGGCAGAGCGTGTCACCGATGGAGAAGATTCCCGGGTCGAATACGCCGATGATGTCGCCCGCGTATGCCTCGTCGATTATCTTTCGCTCGGAAGCCATAAGCTGCTGCGGCTGCGAGAGCTTGACCTTCTTACCGCCCTGGACATGGTTGACCTCCATGCCTGCCTCGAACCTGCCTGAGCAGATACGCATGAATGCAATTCGGTCGCGGTGTGCCTTGTTCATGTTAGCCTGAATCTTGAATACGAACGCTGAGAAATCCTCTGTAAATGGGTCTATCAGACCTTCGTTGGACATTCTTGGAAGCGGGGAGTAGGTCATTTTTAAGAAGTGCTTTAAAAATGTCTCCACACCGAAGTTAGTGAGTGCCGAACCGAAGAATACAGGTGATAATTCACCGGCGCTGACCTTTTCCTGATCAAATTCCGCACTGGCGCCGTCAAGAAGCTCTATGTCCTCTAAAAGCTTGTCATAGAAAGCGGAGCCAAGCTCATCCCTTAGTGCCGGGTCATCAATTCCGATGGTGGTTGTGTCAACCTCCTTCTGACCATTCATCTTAGCCTTGAAGGTGGAGACGCGGCGCTCATTTCTCTCATACACTCCCTTGAACTCTTTTCCGGAGCCTATTGGCCAGTTCATAGGACAGGTGGCTATTCCAAGTACACTCTCAATCTCATCACAGAGCTCAAATGGGTCATTTGCCTCACGGTCCATCTTGTTGATAAATGTAAAAATAGGTATATGGCGCATAACGCATACCTTAAAAAGCTTGATTGTCTGCTTCTCAACACCCTTGGAGGCATCGATTACCATGACCGCGGAGTCGGCTGCCATGAGTGTACGGTAGGTGTCCTCTGAGAAGTCCTGATGTCCCGGAGTATCAAGAATGTTGATACAGTAACCATCATAGTTGAACTGCAGTACTGATGATGTGACGGAAATACCACGCTGCTTTTCAATCTCCATCCAGTCTGACACGGCATGCTTTGCCGTTTTCTTTCCCTTTACCGAACCGGCAAGGTTGATTGCACCGCCGTATAGAAGGAACTTCTCTGTGAGGGTGGTCTTACCTGCATCAGGGTGGGAGATAATGGCGAAGGTCCGCCTCTTGTTAATTTCACTTTTTAAATCTGCCATTTTAAAGTCTGTCTCCTTTTAAATCTGAAATATCTTTATAATCTGATGTAATGATGTTGGGGTCAAAACATGTGCTATAAACTTAGCATGTATAACGTATTATATTTATGCATATCACGACTTTTGGTAGAAGCTTAGATGTTCTTAGAACTCTGCTTAATACCTAGCCAAAAGCAGCACGGATGCTGCTTTTGAA
>DNFT01000017.1 GCA_003486385.1 Eubacterium sp.
AATATAATACGTTATACATGCTGGGTTTATAGAGCATGTTTTTACCCCAACATCATATTTTTGCATGATTCGGAGTATATATGTTGTTTTATATAAGCACATTTACGGGAATTGCGATGGTGAGGTTGGCTGCCTTGGCTTTTTCTAAGAGAAATTTATAGCGTATCTGGGCGGAGTTGACCTGATAAATACAGCTGTCTATTATGTCCGGCTCGGTGGCGTTCTCAAAGCAGGAATATGCGGCATCTAAGGCATTTTTACTCTGGGTGAGTTCATAGATAAGATATTTTTCATCATAACTTAAGAGGCGCTCGGGCTTCTTATTTTTTTTACCCTTGAACATAGGTAAGCTTCCTTTCCATTTTTTTCTTGTATAGATTATATCCTTGTACCAGCGTTTTTATACCATATAAATTCGCTGTGTGTATAAGTTTACAAAAGCTTTGTTTTAAATAATGACAATGCATATTGACAATGCGTTGTCATAATGTTATAGTCCCGATATAAAGTTCTTAAAATATATAATTGATTCTCGATATCGGAATATCTCCGATAATTTCCAATGTATCCGGTGGGGGCCGGAGGAAAATTTGAATGTGTTTGTTTCTGAAAGGAAACGAATGGAAAGAGTATGCTGTATTTTAGATTCGGATGAGAAGTTTGCAGTTCGTATGTGCGCATGTCTCAATAAAAAGCACATATTTCCTTTTGATGTACAGGCATTTTCTAAAATTGAAGAGTATTTAAGCTGTGCGGCATCCAGCACAGTTGAACTGCTTCTGGTGGATGAGCATCTGTATGATGAGGTGAGGAACGTGCCGGCGCAGCAGATAATACGGCTGTGCGAACAGCCTGTGCTGATGGAGGGTGAGACAGATGCATGTGTTGCCAAGTTTCAGGCAGGCGATGAGCTGGTAAGGGATGTACTTTATATGTATAGTGGGCAGCTGTTGCCGGAACGAAGAGGGATGGAGAACATTAATTGCAGGATGGTGTGCGTGTATTCACCGAACGGTTACTGTGGAAAGACTACGCTTGCCATGACATTAGCCCATATCAAGGGTGAGAAAAAGAGAACTCTGTATCTTAACCTTGAAGAGTTTTCAGGGATGGAGCTGCCGGAAGAGAATGGTACCATTTCGGATGCGTTGTATTATTACCGGACACTAGGTGTGGCAGCCGGTGCCAAGCTTCTGTCAGTGATCGGTCATGCCAATGGATTTGACTATATAGCCCCGGCAGTGTGTGTTAAGGATATTGCACAGACAGATACAGATGAGCTTATTACATTTATTGATAATGTGGCACTTGTGGGTGAATATGAGCTTATTGTTGTTGATATCGGATGTCTGGTAAAGGAACCATGGAAGCTGTTGGAGCGGTCAGATTTAATACTATGTCCGTCACCTGATTCCCGGCATAGAAAGAGGAGGCAGGAGGAATTTGAAAAGTACATGTATATGGCTGAGTATAAGAATGTGATAGATAAGCTTAAGAAGGTGGATATTGTATATGACAACGCCATATATAGGGACGGACAGCTGAATTATGCATATATTCGGACAAGCAGATATGCGGGGATGGTGATGGATATTGATATCTGATGTGGGAGAGGAGATAACAGGACGGGTTGTAGGAAGCGTGGAGAGCATGGGAGGTATTGAGGATGATGAACTCTGCGAGCTTATAGATAATATTATGCTTGAAGATAAATACCGGGCTTACAGTGTGAAGGAGAAGCTGGAACTGAGGCAGGATATTTTTAATTCAATCAAGAGACTGGATATATTGCAGTCACTGATAGAGGATGACAGTGTTACGGAGATTATGATAAATGGATACCGGAATATTTTTATTGAGAGGGCGGGAAAAATAGAGCGGTATCATAAGACATTTGCCTCAAGGGAAAAGCTGCTTGATGTAGTACAACGTATTGCAGCCCGGTCGAATAAGATTGTGAATGAATCAACACCTATTATTGACACGCGTCTGTCTGATGGTTCAAGAGTCAACATTGTGATGAATCCGATTGCCATAGATGGACCAGCGGTGACTATCCGTAAATTTTATGACAACCCACTTACTATGGACAGGCTTATTGCGCTTGGAGCAATCACGCACGAGGCAGCAGAGTATCTAAAGGAGCTTGTAGCAGCCCGCTACAATATATTTATTTCAGGTGGAACAGGCTCAGGCAAGACCACCTTTCTGAATGCATTATCTGATTATATCCCTAAGGATGAAAGAATAATTACAATTGAAGATTCGGCGGAGCTTAAGCTTATGGGCGTTGAGAACATTGTCAGGCTTGAAGCGAGAAATGCAAATATGGAGGGAAAGAATGCCGTAACTATCAGGGACATGATAAGGGCGAGTTTACGAATGAGACCGAGCAGAATCATAGTGGGTGAGGTGAGAGGAGGGGAAGCTCTCGATATGCTTCAGGCTATGGGAACAGGGCATGACGGATCGCTTTCGACAGGGCATGCGAATGGCACAAGAGAGCTTATGCTGAGACTTGAGACAATGGTTCTTATGGCAGTCGATATGCCGGTAGAGGCAATAAGAAGCCAGATAGCGGCGGGTGTTGATATAGTGGTGCATCTGGAAAGACTGAGGGATGGAAGCCGTAAGGTGGTAGAGATTGCCGAGGTGGCCGGTGTGGATACACAGGTTGAGAGGGGAAGCATACAGATTAATTCCTTGTACAGATTTGAAAAGGAGGGGTTAGATGGAGAGGGAAAGGTTATCGGCTGTCTTAAGCGCACGGAAAATGAGCTTATACACAGGGAGAAGCTTTTATCGGCAGTCGGCAGGTAAGCTGTCGACTGCATATAAAGATATTTTATATGTGGCAGAGGGAGTGTCCGGTGCAGTACTTTTAGGATTTATATTTTACAATTCGATTATAGGGGCAGTGCCGGCTGCTGCATTTGTACCATTTTATATCCATATAAGAAGAAAAAATAATACTAAAAAGGAAAAGCAGAGAATACTTGAAGAATTCAAAGAAGGAATGAATGCGGTTGCTGTCGCACTCAGAGCGGGATATTCGGTTGAGAATGCGTTTATTGAGGCTGGCAGAGAGTTAGGGACTATGAGTGGCACAGGCAGCGGAAAGACAGATTTCTTTGGATATATACGTTCACAGCTATCCGTCAATATCAACATAGAGGATGCGCTTGCCACATTGGCACATAAGCTGGATGTTCCGGATATAGTTTCATTTGCCGAGGTATTCGCTTATGCAAAGAGAAGCGGAGGCAATATGGTTGAAATCATACAGGATACCGTAAATACAATAAGCGATAAGGCAGATACGGCGAGAGAAATATCAGTCCTTATAAGTGCCAAGCAGTTAGAACAGGTGATTATGGATGTGGTTCCCATAGGCATTATTCTGTATCTGAGATTCACGGCATGGGAGCTTATAAGCAGAATGTATGGCAATCTGTATGGGGCAGCGGTTATGACAATATGCCTTGCTGTATATATGCTGGCGGTATTTATTTCACTTAAGATTGCAGATATAAGGGTGTGAGCCTATGGAGAAAAAACAGAGTGGGACTTATTGGCAGAAGAAAAACACAATTATAGTGATAACAGGCATTGCTGCAGCAGCTGTGCTTATAGCACTGGCTGTTGCAGCCGGAGGCAGTGATGACTATGAATATATTAGTGAGCTTGTGCGCCCGGACAGAGGGGAGATACTGTATGAGCTTGAGGTCATACAGGGTGAGAGTATAGATGAGCTTCAGGTGTATGTGGGCGGGAAGGTATTGACGGATGAAGAGCTTGAGCAGGTATTTGCACAGGCGGAAAAGCTGCTAAAGGAACGCTTCCTTGGGGAAAATGAAGCAATGGATATGATAGAAAATCCGGTAAACCTCATTAATACATTGCCGGAGTACGACATGCAGGTGAGGTGGTACATTGAGGACAGGGAAGTGATTGATTACTGGGGGAATATCTATCAGGGAAATGAGGAGAAGACCACAACGGTAATAGCAACGCTGGTGTACGAAAAGGAAGCCGGAGAGGGAGAGGAAAAAAGCAGGGAGTACATATATAAACCGAAGGTAAGGCCATACAGTGAAAGACAGCTTCATAAGATGGAAATTAAGGAGATATTTGATAAAGCAGATGCGGACAGCGCGAACAGTGACAGTGTACTTCTGCCGCAAAGTCATAACGGAAGAAAGTTGCAATACCGCATAAAAAAGAAAAATGAGGTGTTCAGATTCATTCTTATAATACCATTGATCATAGTGGTAGTAATTATCGAGAAACGCTCCATGCATGCAGGCAGGAAGAAAAAATTGCAGGAAGAGCTTACAAGGGAATATCCGGAAATTATATCCAAGCTTTCGCTCTTAACAGGTGCGGGCATGACACCATACAATGCATTGAGACGAATTGCGGCTGATGGAAATGGAGAGGCTTACAGCAGGCTGGCGGCTGTTGTGGGGAATATACAGTCCGGGGCTTCGGAAAGGGCACAGTATGCTTCGTTCGGACGGATATTCGGGCTGGAGGCTTATAGCAGATTAGGTTCAATGTTGGAGCAGAACACCGTGAAAGGAAATGAAAGGCTGAGGATAATGCTGAGGGAGGAGTGTGAGCAGGCTCTTGAAGAGAGAAAGGCACGCGCAAGAAAAGCAGGTGAGCAGGCAGGAACAAAAATGCTGTTTCCAATGATGCTTATGCTGTTGATTGTTATGGCGGTAATAATGGTGCCGGCTTTTTGGAGTATGTGAGTTAGAAAATTGCGAAGCTCAGTGCATAACTACCGTACATTGTGTAATTTTACTGGTAAATTTGAGTTTCGCAATTATCTATAAATGTGCAGGTAGAAGGGAGGTGAGGAGGATGAACAGGGTAATCGGAAGAATGTCCGGAATTATGAAAAGAGCCTTGTGTAAGAAGGAGCAGGGAATGGGAGTTATCGAGATAATTTTGATAATAGTGGTGCTTATAAGTCTTGTATTAATCTTTAAGTCCCAGCTTACAGCTCTTGTAGGTACAATTTTCGGGAAAATTACGCAGAGCGCACTTAGCGTGTAGAAATTAGCAAAGATGGGATGTGGAAGGTTATGAGAGTTGATAAGGGGTTTCGTGGGAGCGTGACAGTGTTCGCGGCAATGTCATTCATGCTGATTGTATCGGTGATATTGGTTCTGATTGATGGAGCAAGGCTTCAGGGAGCAAGGGCAATGGTAGGAATGGCGGCACAGATGGCACTTGACAGTATGTTTTCAGGATATGAAAAGGAATTGCTGGATAGATATGGAGTGCTGTTATTTGATGGTGCCAATGAGGGTGATGAACTTGATGAGCAGTATATAGCGGACGCGATTAAGAATAAGCTTGAGAGGGAGCTTGACATGGATTCCGGACTTATATTTGCGAAGGGAGTGGATTTCTACGGGATTGAAATTGATGAGGTATGTGTGGACAGGGTGATAAGAGCTTCCGATGCATTTGGTCTTATCTGGAGAAAATCGGTCAATGACTATGCAAAATTGGAATATACAGCACAGCTTTTAGAAAGTGTGCTGGGGCTTGATAGTCTGAATAAGGAGAATGAGACAGTCAGGACGGCAGTAGACCGGATTGATGACTGTATGGAGCAGATTTCAGAGTTTTACAGAAAGTATCTTAAGCTTATTGAGTGTATTGACGGAATAAAGACGGGCAGTAATGGTGTGAATTTTGACAAGCTGAAAATACGGAATTCGTATGTAAAAAGGATTGGTCCGGGGGGAAATGCTGAAGCGGCTGCGGATGAACTGAGTATAAGTGACAACCGCGTGTACAAAAAGGTAAGTGAAAATATATTTGATGTCAATGCATTCATGAGGATATTTCTTGGTAAGTTTTCGGCTGCGATAGAAGGTGACAATATGGATATAAAGGAACTTAAGGAACTAGGAAATATTTTAAGAGGTTTCTTTGGAAATATGAAACGGGAGATAAAGGAGGCGATGAAGCTCATTGAAGATATAAGTGGAGATGAGAGTCTTATATCGGAGAAGATAGCAGCAACGGCAGATTATCTGGGTTCCATAACCCAGATAAGTGATGAGAGCTTTGAAGGGCTTAAGGAGAGCATGGATTCGGTCAGGGAGGAGCGGGAAAAGATATTGGAACGTCTGGGTGACGTTGAGAAAATGTATGAGGTATTGGTAAATAATTATGACGTGATAGAAAAGGTGTGTGATTCATGTCCAAGTATGTTTGACATACATGATGGGGGAATAAATATTGCAAGCTCAGTACCAATCTATATGAGTTATTCCAAGGTGTGTGAGCTTTTAGTGGACTATAGGACGGATTCGCTATGGCTTGATTACTCGGATGTTGCATGCAGGGACGGGGATGGGTCGGTTCTGGGATGTCTCTATGATTATTCCGTTAATGGGCTGCTGTCATTGGTACTGCCGTCCGGGACGGAGATTTCGCATAAATCAATTGGAAACCTACAGCTTGCGGATTTATATGGAACAAGAGGTGACAGGCAGGAATATATAGATGATACAGCGGCGGATATTATGAACGAGATATTGTTTAATCTGTTCATATATGATTGTTATGACAATTATGCGGACAATGATGGACAGGGCTTATTGGATTACGAGCTGGAATACATACTATTTGGGAAAAGTTCGGACAAGGACAACCTGAAGGCGGCTGTTATGACGATTGCGGGAATCAGACTGGGGTGTAACACAACGTATATACTTACTGATGTGCAGAAAAAACAGGAGGCATATAATATAGCACTTGCGGCACTTGGATTTACAGGCATAGCGGCACTGGTGAAGGGCTTGCAGTATATCATACTTGAGGCATGGGCAATAGGGGAGACGATAGTGGATATGAGAATGCTTCTGGCTGGAAAGAAGATTCCTGTTATAAAGAAAAAGGATGATTGGAGATTGTCGCTTGACAATATGCTGGGAGGAAAGCTGGATGTTTCAGAAGACCGGGATGGTGAAGATGGTCTGGGCTATGCACAGTATCTTGCAGCGGCCATGATTTTACGTGATGCACAGGACAAGGCATTTCGTTCAATGGCAGTTGCGGAAATGCACATGATTTCTCAGGGTGTATCCAATTTCAGGCTGAAAAACTATGTATATGGATTGGATATAACTGTAGCATACCACATTGGAAATTCAAAGAACCAATATATGTACAAGTGCAGCTACACATATTAGCCGGATACAACAGCAATGGGTAATGGAGGTGATGTAAGATGCCCTTTTCATGTGAAGGTATTTAATACAAACAATAATATAATAAACGATACAAACACACTAAAAAAAGAGAATCTTGAGGCTGAAAATGGTATCCCCCCTTATGACCGTATCAGTCATTCACAGGGAAGGGCTTCTTATGTCACCTGCAGGGCAAGCATTACGGTCGAGGCTGCTTTGGTAATGCCGCTTTTTATTCTGGCAGTTGTTTCGCTTATGCAGATAATGATATTTATAAATATTCAGATGAAAGTCCAATCGGCGCTGTATCATCAGTCAATGAAGGTGGCTGGATATTCATTTCTTGTGGAGTCTATTGAGGAATGCCTTCCCGATGAGCTTGCAGCAGATGATTATAAGACTGCTGTAAATATAGTGGAGAACGGAATAACGGAGGTTCTTGTAAAGTATATGGTAGTGGAGGAGCTGGGGGAAGAATTTTTCCGGACACCATGGATAGATGGAGGGAAAAGCGGTATAGAAGTGATTTTTTCGCTCAATCCGGCGGATAGGAATATAGATGTGGCATTGCGTTATGAATTGAAGCTTATGTATAACATTTTCGGAATCAATAATATCCCGGTAATAGCGAGAGCAGTAATAAGCAGATGGAGCGGAGTGACAAGGATTGAACAGAGTGATGAGGAGGTGGATGAAGATACCAATTGTGTTTATATAACAAAAAATGGGACTGTCTATCATATATATAAGGATTGCACCTATCTGTCCATAAAGCTTACAAGAGTAAAATATGGGGAGATAGGTGATAAGAGAAATTCATCGGGTGGTAAGTATTATCCATGCTCGGTGTGCTGCAAAAATAAAACAGTTATGGATTATATTTATATATCAAAGTATGGGGAGTGTTACCACTCAGACAATAAATGCAAAAAAATTTACCACAATATAACAGAGGCATCACCCGAGGAGGTGAAGGACAGAACATTGTGTTCTAAATGCAGGGATAGAAAAAAGGGGGAGGATTAGCAGATTGGTTATATATTTAATTGTGATGTGTATGCTTATATACGAAAGTGTAATAGATATCAGATATAAAAAGATTGATGTAAGGGCTGCAATTGCGGCATGTGCCGTGAGCATACCTGTCGGCTGCTTTTTTTACGGACACACGGGTATCAATATTTTGTATGGAATTATATTGGGTATTTTTTTAGCGCTGCTTGCATGGGTATCCAAGCAGCAGATTGGTTATGGTGATGCGGTGATATTCATGGTGCTTGGAATGTGTCTTGAACCTGTAAGAGTGCTTGGCATTTTGTGGATTTCAATGCTTATGGCAGGAGTGTACGGAATTGTAAAGATTATTGCATTTAATAAAAGCAGAAGCCTTGCATTGCCGTATATTCCGTTCGTGACAATTGTGTATGTGTGTATGTTAATATTCGGTATATAGGCAATTGAGCCCCATGTGTGGATGAAGGAGGAAATATTATTGTTATGAGAAGAATATGCAGAACAGGAGGTTACATTACGGTTGAGGCTTCATTTGTATTTCCGATAATATTTTTTATTATTTTCGGATTATTGAAGTTTGGTTTTTGTATTTATAACAATGTGGTGGATAATAGCCTGAAAGTATATATGGGACTTCGGGTGAGGGAGATAGAGAAGAATTATTTTAATCCCGTGGCGCAGGAGATTGATTTAAAAAGAATTGCAAATGAGGGGCTTATACCGATTGGAGATATAAGAGAAGAAATAAGCATAAAATATTTACAGGAAAAGATAAGCGGGTACAGAAACAGTGTTGTGATAGGTGATAATAATAAGATACTTGATGCTGATAGTGACAGGAGCTTGAAAAACAGCACCGTGGTGAGGTTTATACATCTGACAAGAGTTCATGCGGGGAGGATAAAAAAGGATGATTGAATTTATCAGGGAGTTGAACAGGAATTATCTGAGTATAGTGCATGAGGATGAAAGGGAACCGGACTATACAATGAAGATGGTTGAGAATAATTCGATATCAGGACTGCTTTCGCTTAGAAAATCAGTGGTAAATAATAGGACGAGCTATCTGTATGATATTTCGGGATGTATTCCATTGGAAGAAAAATATATAAAGAATGAGTTTACAATGGAGGACATACTGCTGGCAGCGGATTCGATAAAGGAAATAATCTATACCATGGATAAGTATATGCTGGATATAAATGGAGTGCTTTTTGATGTGGCATACATATTTTGCGGTATAAATGATGCTTCATGGAAGTATGTGTATAATTCAGAAATGTCATCGGATGCAAGAGAGGGCATAAAAAGAGTATTCGAGTATATGCTTGGAAGGCTTAACCATAAGGATGGCAATGCCGTTATTCTCGGATATGGTCTTTACAAAAGGGTATGCAGGGATGAAATACCATTGCAACGGGTGTTTGACAATCTTGAAGAATTTAGTATATACAATGTCAATAATGTAAATGGACGGGAAAACCTGTTTGAAGCTGCTGTGGTGGAAGATAATTCCTGTGGAACAAATAGAAATGGAAAAGCAAATACACAAAAAGCGAATACAGGAAGAGCAGAAAAAGAAAGCACGGAAAAGGAGATGGCATCCGGTTTCCGCTATGAGTTGAGCAGGAGAAAATACCCCTCAGTTGCACAGGAGTTAGTAAAGGAGGAGCAGGAGAAGAAGATTATTGATAAAAGGTACGTTATGACAGCGGCAGCAGTGAGTTTGATGATTGCTGTTGTGGCGGGCTTGATATGGGGAGTTGTGACAGGAATTATAGCAGCATTGGCATGTATGGTCATAGCTGTTGTTGTTATGCTGATTATATTAAAGGGACCGTCATGGGAAAAAATAGTGACAAGTGAAATAAGGCTGCCTTATGAGACTGAAAACCCGCAGATAAAGCTGTATGGAATTAAAAATAGTACGGAAGATATGAGGGGAAATATGCCGGAGAACATGGAACAGCAGGATAAAAAGGTGTGTGAGACCGGATATGAGCATGGATTTCATAGGGAAATTGAAACCGGGTGGCATAACGAAGTGGGAGATAATGAGTCCGGGCAGGCAACCATTGTAATAGGAATGGGAACAATGAAGAGCCTGCGGCGTATACATAGTGCAGCAGGACAGGATGAATATATTATTACTGAGGATTCTGTGAGTATAGGCAGCGGAGCCTCGGCGGATATTGTGATAAAGGACAGTGGTATAAGCAGGCTTCATGCACGCATAATAAGGGAAGGCGAAATGTATTTTATAAAGGACGTGAACTCCACCAACGGAACATGGATAAATGACAGGAGAATCAGTGTGTATGAGCTATGTCCTATTAAGAATGGGGATGTGATAAAGCTTGCTAAGAGCTGTTTCGAGCTGATTGACACTGCCGTTTAATAATGATAAGCTAGAGCTGTATGGAGGCTTGGTTTATGATGTTTGACGTATGCAGCAGGGTGTTGGAGGCAGCGGGCTTTAGCAGACTGGGAGAAGGCAATAATTCGGTTAATATATATTATTGTTATAGGCAGGAACGCATGAATGTCGTATTCGTGTGGGATGAGCCGGCTATACCGGGAATGTCCCCGGCAATTATTGATGATAATAATAAAAAAATAGTTACTTTTTTTGGCAGCAAGGGAGTATTTAACTGCATGCTGCTGAATATTATATGTACGCGAAACACCGCTATGTCGAAAAGAAATACAGAGGCGGGCTTTCCTGTATGGTTTATGGATGAGACAACGGGCAGACTTATTATATATGAGGATGAACCGGAGAATTTTTCGGGACTCAGGGAGCTGCTTGAGGATTTTGATGTATCACAGTATGCCAAGAGTGTATCGGGAAAGAGTAAAAGAAATAAAAAATTCATTCCTGCTTATGTGAACTGGCTTTTGATTGCAATAAATATAATCATATATGTTATAATGGAGATTGCAGGAGACACACAGAACACACAGTACATGTTAGCTCATGGGGCATTGAACGTGAAGCTGATACTGAATGATGGAGAATACTATAGATTGTTTACATCCATGTTCATGCATGCGGGGTTTTCACATATTTTTAATAATATGCTTGTATTGTTTTTTATCGGTGACAATCTTGAGAGAGCGGTGGGGCATATCAGGTATTTTATAATGTATATTGCAGGAGGTCTGCTTGCAAATATTGCAGCACTGATTTACTATAATATTGCAGATGTGAATGTCTGCTGCGTCGGAGCATCAGGTGCGATATTCAGCGTTGTAGGAGCGCTGTTTTATATTGTGCTTGTCAACAAAGGACAGCTTGAGGATTTATCAGCCTCAAAATTGGGATTATTCATTGTTATGAGTATATATCTGGGGCTTCAAAGTGCAACGACCAGCAACAGTGCTCATATTGGTGGACTTGTTGCAGGAATTATACTGGCGGCATTGATATACAGAAAACGGAAGGGGAACAGCGTATGAATGTAAATATATATTATGGCGGAAGAGGTCTTGTGGACGATCCGACCATTACAGTGTTAAATAAGATTACTGATGTGCTTAACGAACTCAGAGTAAATGTTGAGAAATACAATCTTTTTGAAATGAAAAATGCGATTACAACGCTTCCTCAGACCTTAAAGGAGGCAGATGCGGTTATTCTTGCAAGTACGGTAGAATGGTTTGGGATAGGAGGCTATATGCTTCAGTTCCTTGATGCCTGCTGGCTGTATGCGGATAAATCAATGCTTGAGAAGCTCTATATGTTCCCTATAGTCATGTCACGCGCTTCAGGCGAGAAGGAGGCCGCAATGTCACTTTCTAATGCCTGGGAAATGCTTGGAGGAAAGAGCTGCAATGGGCTTGCGGCTTATGTGGCAGACCCGGTGGAGTTCGAGCTTAACGCTGAGTATCAGGCGATATTTGAGAAAAAGGCAGAGGAGATATACAGGACGGTGTCACAGAAGGTTAAGACCCTGCCTTCGAGTAACAATGCGATAAAGAGCAATATAGTGAGCGATACAATGAGACTTACGCCACAGGAATCTGAACAGCTTTCAAAATATGCTTCCGATGATACATATATTAAGAAACAGAAGGAAGACATTGAGGAGCTTTCAAGCATGTTCAGGAATCTTATGGAGGATGAGGATAAGGGAGGAATCGACAGATATACCAGACTGTTTATCGACAATTTTGTAGCTCAGAGTGATTTTAAGGCGAGCTATGTTATCAATATCAATGACAAGAAAAAGACTCTGGTTATTGATATTAACAATGGAAATATTGATTGTAATTTTGGACAGAAGGATGATGCAGAGGTGTTATGCCGTCTGGATAACCTTGTGCTTGAGAAAATAGTTCAGGGGAATCAGACTTTTCAGGGAGCGTTTATGTCAGGCAGCATGACCGCAAAGGGAAATTTTAAAAACATCAGAATGTTGGATCAGTGTTTTAAATTCTAGCTGCGGGAAATTGCGTTAGCATTCGGTATGCTATATCTTCGGCTGCAAAGAAATGACTATAAATAGTGTCTGCTGATTTTCTTTTAATCAGCAGACGCTAAGTATTTTTGCTTCAGGTTAATTTTACTGATATTGTGAAGCTGGTAAGTCCATCACTGTGCGACCAGCTTATGGAGCCGCCCATGGCATTCGCTGTCTCAGCGGCAATCGCAAGACCAAGCCCAAGATGTTCCTGCTTATCGGTGGAAAATGGTGTGAACATTATGTCTGCCATGTCGGGAGCAGGACAGCCTCCGTGATTCTGGACGGTTATATCAAGGCTATTGTCATTATCACAATGCATTATGACATCAATGGGTACCATGGAATCAGAGGCTTCTACAGCATTTGCAATCATACATCCGACAGCATTTACAAGTCGTGCTGCGTCCAGTGAGATTGTATCATTCGTGCAGGTACAGATGATATTGATATCAGGATGGGCAGTTGGAAAATTATTGGATATATATGTATCCAGCATTGACTTGATATCGTGTATACATACATCGGATGGGGATATGGCTGCAGCATAACGGTACATGGCGACATCATTGAAAGCTTTGACAAGATTCTTTATATCAGAGCCCATCGTTACATAGCGGGGGATGGAGTTAAGCTGAGGATTGGTAAGTCCGAGGAGCTGATATGAGCCGCTGAGCAGGGTGACAATATTGCGGATATCGTGGCAGCCTTGCTTTAGAAGCCTTCTGTGTTCCTCCTCACGGCGCTCAAAAAGCTCATACGCCTCGGGATATTCGTCTTTAAGCTTATTTAGAATCTGTTTATCATTGTCAGACAGCATATTTTTACCTCACACAGTTTTATTTTAGTTTATTCTAAAGTACGTTTCGCAATTAACAGGATATCAGAGACATTATATAGTAGTTTAGCGAAAATGGTTTATCAATAAATTGTTTAATATAAACATATAACATAAAAGGAGATTTTTCAAGATGAAAAAGGATGATTGTATTTTTTGTAAGATTGCAGCAGGAGAGATTTCATCAGCGACAGTTTATGAGGATGATGATTTCAGAGCTATTTTGGATCTTGGTCCGGCGGCTAAGGGACATACGCTTGTGATTCCTAAGAGTCATTCGGATAATCTGTTAAGTGTTGAGCCGGATACTGCAGCTAAGGCACTTAAGGTTATTTCTAAGACTGCGAATGCTATCAAAGAGGCATTGGGCTGCGATGGCATTAATGTTGTACAGAATAATGGGGAAGCGGCAGGACAGACTGTAATGCACCTTCATTTCCATATAATTCCGAGATACAAAAATGACAGTGTGAATATAGGATGGCAGCCGATGAAGCCTTCAAATGAGGAACTTGCAGCGACTGCCGATCTAATCAAAGAAAAGATGAATTAACCTGTAAGAAGTTTTTCAACTCATAAAAACATTATTAATTAAGCCTTTTATCAGTCATAGACCTTATAATTAAGTTTCTTATTAGTTAAAAAACTATAATTAAGCTGCTTATTAGTTGAAACCTTATAACAGTTTCTTGATTTTAGCTGAAAATTTTATAGTTAAGCCTTTTATGTGGTGAAAACCCTTAATTAAGCTTTTTATCAGCGAAAATCTTATAAAAAAGGCTTCGTCTATTTAGAAGCCTCATTTATAAGAGCCACTATCTGCTTTATAGAGTCGTTTCCTGAAGATTTTTTCATGCAGTCTATATATTCGGCGCGATGCTCATAGAGATTGCAGATTGCCAGATATAATGACTCGTTAGTGAGTTCTTCCTCAGGAAGAACCATCGAAAAGCCTTGCTTTTTAAATGATTGAGCATTGAGAATCTGATCTCCTCTGCTGGCGCCTGCCGGCAGTGGGATGAGAAGGTTCGGCTTGTTGAGGGATAGCAGCTCAAATATGGCGTTAGCTCCGGCGCGCGAAACTACAATATCGGCAGCGGCAAAAAGATCCTTTAACTCTTTATCAATATAGTCAAACTGATAGTAGCCTGTTGTGGAGTAGAAGCTCTCGTCAACCTTGCCTTTTCCGCATAGGTGAACAACCTGAAAGCGTTCAAGCAGACTTGGCAGTATGGAGCGGATAGCTTCGTTGACATGCTGTGCGCCAAGACTTCCGCCTATGACCATTATGACAGGCTTATTCGATGTGAAGTGACACAGGTCAAGTCCGGTCTGACGGTCACCCTGGCTTAATTCGGCGCGGATAGGTGTACCTGTGAGTATGCCCTTGCCGTCAGGAATCATGGCTACTGTTTCCGGGAAGTTACAGCATACCTTATTGGCATAAGGAATACATATCTTATTTGCAAGCCCCGGTGTCATATCTGATTCATGGATGATGACCGGGATATGCTCCCTGTGAGCCGCAAGCACAACCGGGACGGATACGAAGCCGCCCTTGGAAAATACAACATCCGGCTTAATTGTTCTGATAAGCTTCCGCGCTTCAAAACAGCCCTTGATAACACGGAAAGGGTCGGTAAGATTTTTCAAGTCGAAATAACGTCTGAGCTTGCCGGTTGATATTCCGTAGTAAGGGACATTCTGTTCGGTTATAAGCTTTTTTTCGATGCCGTTATATGAGCCGATATAGGATATATCGCAGCCCTGTTCACGAAGAAGAGGAAGCATGGCTATGTTCGGTGTTACATGTCCGGCGGTTCCGCCACCGGTAAGAAGTAATTTTTTCATGGCAAACCTCTGAAAATTGCTATGGCAGCAAGTTATTGAATTGCCTGCTTAAGGGCTTTTGCAAGCTGGTCAGGGCATGATGTCTCACGTATTCCGCAGCGGATTCCCTCTAAGCGGCTGATGGCGTCCGAAACCTTCATTCCCGCAACAAGTGCAGCAACGCCCTGTGTGTTTCCTGAGCAGCCACCTGTAAACTTAACGGACTTGATTACATCTCCGTCTAACTCAATATTAATCTCTTTGGAACAAACTCCTGTTGGTTTGTATATCATAACATTATTCTCCTATCTGTGTGTTTAATACTTTTTGCAGAAAAAAATTCCACAAACTATTATATCATAACAATAGCGCAATAGACAATCAAGTGTTATAATTAACAAAAAAACAACCAGCGGAGAAGCAAATGCGGAAAATATGATATTATATTCAGCATATATAATTTGTGTGGTCTGCGGAACGGAGGAATTATGATAGGAATTATCGGGGCGATGGAGGAAGAGGTAAAGGCACTTGCGGATATGATGAGCGGTGTCGAGACAGCCACTGTTGCAGGAATGGTTTTTAAGAAGGGACAGTTTAAGGGAAAGGATGTAGTTGTTGTAAGAAGCGGAATCGGTAAGGTTAACGCTGCTGTATGCACACAGATACTTGCCGACAGATATAATGTTGACTGCGTAATCAATACAGGTGTTGCAGGTTCGCTTAAAAACGAAATAAATATCGGAGACATTGTTATATCAAGCGATGCAATCCAGCATGATATGGATGCGACAGGCTTTGGATATAAGATGGGTGTAATCCCGAGAATGCCGGTATCAGTGTTTGAGGCGGACAGAAAGCTCATAGACGCGGCAAGGGCTGCATGCAGCGAGGCGGTTCCTGAGATTGGTGTGTTCGAGGGAAGAGTGGTAAGCGGTGACCAGTTTATAACAGACAAGGATACCAAGAAGAGACTTGTTGAGACATTTGCCGCATACTGCACGGAGATGGAGGGAGCAGCCATTGCACAGGCAGCATATCTTAACAGCATACCATTTCTTATTATACGTGCTATCTCCGATAAGGCGGATGACAGTGCTTCCATGGACTACGGTGAGTTTGAGCGCAAGGCAATCGAACATTCCGTTCTTCTCATGGAGAATCTCATCCGGAGAATATAAGGTCATATTTTAGGGAATTTTGTTGATAAATGCTGCATAGATTACCTCTAAAATCTCATGGAATACATGTACAATCTTTTCTATGACAGGTATATAGGGAATTGCCGGACTGTTTTATGAATACCGTAGTTGTCAGATTTAAATTTTTGTAATCACCCGGTATGGTTAAGGAGGATTTTATGCAGAATTTTTTATCACTAATGGCGGAGAACACATTTGCTATTATAATCGCGGTCATGGGCTTTTTTGGCTGTCTTGCCTATGGAATTGCGGGAAAGGGGATGTCGGTGCTGTACAATGAGAGCCTCTCAATGACGGCATCGAGTCATCCTTTTATACGTCAGTTGAAGTTAAGACGCGAGAATGGAATGCGAATAAATACAAGCATACATAATACGCAGGTATTCGTCCTCAAAAATATGGAGCGATACAGGTATCTTAACCTTTCAATTGATGAATACGTGAAAACAGCATGGCTCATACGGCTTATATGTATAATGCTGGGACTGATGAGCGGGATAATCAAGCAGAATATGTGGTATACCGCATACGGCTGTGTATGTGCCGTGGCTGTGGCGTGTGTCGGTAAAATTGAGGACATAGAAAAAAAGGAAAGCCGGATAGTGGTAAACATTGTCGATTATTTTGACAATGTGCTTTCAAATGACAGGGTGAGTGTAGGGGAAATGCATGGTGAACCGAATGTGGAGCCTGATAATGAGAATGTAGGAATAAAAAATAATGGCATTGAATATGAAGCTTCACGCGGGATGAAAAATAGGAAAATTTCACAGGAATACAATAAGGAAACGGCCTGTAATTCGGATATTAAAATAAGCGATGAACAGATAAAGCTGATTGAGGATGTGCTGAGGGAATATCTGGCATGAGAATAAAAAAAACGGCGGGCATAATTATGTAAGGTTTTTAGCAGCAAAGTGGGTTTTATATTTATGATGTCGGGGTCAAAACATCATATTCATTTATCAAAATGCAGCAATCATGCAGTTGAAATGGCTGTATTTTGAAGAGATATTTAAGCTGGAATTAATCAGGTTAATAAAAAAACAGGAGAAAATTGTTGATGAACATTGTGATTTTAGACCGCATGGCGCTTGGGGAGGACATTGATATGTCCGTTTTTGAAAAGCTTGGGACGGTCACAATATATGAGAGAACGGCACCGGAAGAGGTGGTTGAAAGACTTAAGGATGCGGACGCGCTTCTTACGAACAAGGTTGTGATTGGCAAAAATGAGATGGACAGGCTTCCTAAGCTTAAATATATAGGAATTAATGCGACGGGAACGAACAACATAGATTTGGAATACGCTGCGAAGAAGAATATTGCGGTCACGAATGTAAAGAGTTATTCCACGGATTCGGTAGTACAGCACACGTTTGCGCTGCTTTTTTACGTGTATGAGAAGCTCAGACACTATGATGATTTTGTGAAGGACGGAAAGTACTGCGAGTACGGCTGTTTCACCTATTTCGGGCAGCATTTTGAGGAGCTTGCCGGAAAGACATGGGGAATAATCGGGCTTGGCGAGATAGGAAGAAGGGTTGCCGACATTGCAAAGGCGTTCGGGTGTCATGTAATATACTATTCGACATCGGGAAAGAACAGCAATCCCGATTATGAACGTGTGGATTTTGATGAATTGCTTGAAAGGTCGGATATCATTTCGATACATGCACCGCTCAATGACAGAACAGAGAATCTTATGGACAGACAGGCATTTGGGAAGATGAAATCCAATGCGGTACTCATAAATGTGGGCCGCGGTCCTATTGTCAATGAGAATGACCTGCTGTGGGCGCTCAATGAGAATAAGCTTGCGGCGGCGGGGCTTGATGTCATATCCGTTGAGCCTATGAGAAAGGACAATCCGCTCTACGGATATAAGGACAGCAGCCGCCTCATAATCACACCTCACATCGCATGGGCGACCAATGAGGCCAGGCAGAGGCTTGTGGATGAGGCGTATCTCAATCTTGAGGCTTTTATAGACGGAGAAGAACGTAATAGAGTATAAAAAAACAGAAGCGAGGATAAAATGGGAAAAATAACAATTCTTGAAGAGACAACAAAAAATCCAATTACACTTATGGGCAAGCGCGCCGGAGTATGCTGGGGCGCGGATATAACGGATGATGCGAAGAATTATAAGAGAGGACTTGACTGTCTGGTATCGGGGCACGGACGTGTTATGGAGTATGTGAATGTGGAGATGGTGCTGGATGGTTATTCCGCGAGGGTAATCAGGGAGTGGTACACACATCTTGGCGGAGCACCGACCAGACTTCAGGCGAGCACGAGATATATTAATTATGAGAATTTTGAGTATATTGTACCGCCTAAGATTGCGGCTGATGAGGAGGCGGCGCGCAGGTATAATGAGATGATGAAGTCTATCACAGAGACCTGCAGCTACCTTGAGAAGGAGTGCGGTATTCCGAGAGAGGACGCAGCCATGCTCCTGCCGCTTGGCATGGAGACGAAGATTGTTGACAAGCGCAACTTAAGGAATCTTGTCGACATGAGCGGGCAGAGAATGTGCACAAGGGCATACTGGGAGTACAGGCAGATGTTCAATGATATTGCCAAGGCTCTGTCGGAGATATCGGAGGAGTGGAAGTATATCGTTGACAATTATTTTATGCCTAAGTGTGAAAAGACCGGCTACTGTACGGAGAGGAAGTCCTGCGGAAGAAAGCCTAAGAAGGAGGCTTAAGAAGGAATATTGAGAAGGTGCGTATGAAAAAATATAATGTATATGGGATTATGGCGGCGGCTCTTGTGGGGGCATGCGCGCTTGTGGGATGTGCGAAGGACAGTGATGTGTCCGGCACTGATGTGACAGGAAATGCAGATATATCGGGCAGTCAGGCTTCGGACGCTGCGGATGAGAGTAAAGCGGAGCAGACGGACGGAGAGGCAGGAATCCAGGGAACGGATACAGAGGCTACGGGAGCCCAGGGTACTGATAATGAGGCAGCAGATGAGAACAAAGTGGTCGCTCCATTGACCAATCTTCTTTCGGATGAGCTGTACAGTGTGGCAGACCAGTGGCCAAGCTGCGATGACACGGCGCTTGCGGCGGTTATGAAGAAGGCTGCGAAGGGTGAGCATGTTGTGATAGCGTGCATAGGCGGTTCAATCACACAGGGAACAATATCAAGTGGAAGCAGCGATTCTGAGGTTCCGTTTAAGAGGTCTTATGCGGATATCTTTTTTGAGTGGTGGAAGGATACATTCCCTGAGGCGGACTTTGAGTTCGTTAATGCGGGTATAGGTGGAACGGACTCATATCTTGGAGTGCACAGAGTAAATAAGGATGTTCTTGAGTATGAGCCGGATCTGGTGCTGGTCGAATTTTCGGTAAACGATGAGGATTCGCTGTTCTATAAAAAGACGTATGACAATCTGGTGAGAAAGATACTTCTGTCGGATAGCCAGCCGGCTGTCATGCTTCTATATATGGGGCAGACTAACGGCGCCACGGCACAGGGAAATCATGTGTTTGTAGGGTTCAGCTATAAGCTCCCGATGTTAAGCTATTCAAGTCTCATAAATGATATGATGGAGCAGAAGGTATACACCGACAAGCAGCTTTCGGGGGATGAGGTTCATCCTTCGGCATTGGGACATGCCATCACCGGTGAAATATTGTGGAAATATCTCAACAATGTGTATGAGAATGTGGACAGCTACGGGGAGCTGCAGAGGTTCGACATGGCTGCGGTTATGAAGGAGAGCTATATCAATGCCGATATCATCGACTCATCGGACGCGGATGTCATAAGTGCCGGCGATTTTGAGAAAAAGCGTGTGTGCACGCAGTTTCCGTATGGCTGGGAGTGTACCAAGGGAGAGGGAAAGCTTGAGATAAAGGCAGAATTTCAGAACCTGGGCATTCTCTACTTTGCAACCACCAATGGGCTTGGCGGACAGTACGATGTATATGTCGATGGTGAGTATGCAGGTACAATCAACGCTGATTTTTCAGGTGGCTGGGGTAATGCTATTAAGGCAAAGCAGGTGTACACCTCCGATTCATCGGCGGAGCATACCATCACAATAAAAAAATCACCTGATTCGACAGGTGACTTATTTGACCTGCTGGGACTGCTTGTGTCATAGAAGGGTTAGCTGAAAATAGCTGCAGCATAGCTATAAATGGACTAAGTTTTATTGTGGAAGCAGACAGTCGGACTGTCATACCGCCGGAAGCAGGGCTGTGAACCGGCTGGGCTTCACCACGGACAGGCAAGGGGGAGCTGTGCCGTTGGCAGACCGGTAAGGCTGTGAACCGGACAGATTAGCAGCTCAGCTTTAGTAGTTTTTGCTTATCTGCCGGAATGAGCGGTAGCCTTCGCGGTAGACCTGCGGTGTGACACCGAGCTTTTCCTTGAACAGGTTAATAAAATGTGTTGTGTTCGGGATACCGACGGCGGCTCCCACGGCACCTATTGATAGGTCCGTGCTCTCTATGAGGGCGCGGGCTTTTTCTATTCTGGTATTGTTCAGAAATTTTACCGGGGTCATGCCGACGAACTGCGAAAATTCCCTTGTCATGCGGTAGCGGTTCACGTTAAAGCGCATGGCAAGCTCATCCATTGAGTAGTCAGCTTCACAGCTGTTTATAAAAAGTGTCCTTAGCTCTTCGATGTATGCCGGAGCCGCCTGTGGAATATCGGTTGACATGTGCAGCATGGAGATGAGGTCGGTCAGCAGGTCGGTCAACAGCTTGTTGGTCAGAAATGCATGGTGAGGTGTTATTACCGGACCGAGAGCCATGACCTCCGTAAAATGACAATCCGGAAGCGAGTTGGCAGGTATGTGGAAAAGAGGAAAGGATATTTTACAGATTTCCTCATAGTATGTGATAACGGCATTTCCGTTAAAAAAGAGTATATCAACCTTCCACTCCTCACTCAGCGCCCTCAACTGGATGAAATCGGCGCAGTCCCACAGCAGCATATCACCCTCTTCGAGGTTGCGGCTGTCACCGGATACCTCCATAATTCCGCGTCCCGCATGGGTGTATAGAAGCAGGTAGCCTTCAATGTCACTGAAGGAGTACTGTTCCATCTGATGAAGTGTGCGTCTGCCGCCGGCACAGATGTAGAACAGGTTTTCCTGTATCTCAGGGAGAGAATCATGTATATCAGGAAGAAAATCCGCTATGTTTCCATGCGGATTTTTTTTGATTGCCTCCTCAAGCTGCGATGGAAATAATTCAGTTACCTGCATTCTGTTCCTCCTTCTCGTATTCAGACACCGCGCGGAGTATCTCACCAACGCTCCATGCCTGCGCAAAGCAGCCGCGGGATATTGTAGGACATTCTCCGTCATATATTTCGGCAAATTGTCCAAGACAGCCCTCATACAGCCAGCCCTCAAGTGCACTGAAAGCTTCCTTTAAGTGTTCGCGTACAGCGTTTTTTTCATCAGCTGAGAGCGAAGGTGAAGCAAGCTGGCGGATTCTTGCACGCAGGTACGCACCCAGAGGAAATGTCCACACTGTACCCTGATGGTATGCCCTGTCGCGGTGCTGCATATCGCCGATGTACACAGGTGTGAACGCCGGGTCATCCATGGTGAGGGTTCTAAGCCCTGCCGTTGTGTACAGCTTTTTCTCTATGGTGTCCAGAATCTGTTCTGCCATCGAGGAGTCAGGCATTGTAAAAGGCATTGTGAGCGTCCATACCTGATTGCAGCGAATCTGTTTTTCTTCGTAGGTTCCGTTTAGTACATCCTTAAGACATCCCATATCCTTGTCATAAAATTTTTCGAGAAAAGATTTCCTGGTGCGTTCCGCCATGGCGGCATACCTTGTCGAAAGTTCATCTTTGCCAAGACTGTGGGAGAAGACTTGCATGGCACATAGAGCACTGTACCAGTAGGCATTTATCTCTACCGGCTTGCCGTGTCTTGGGGTAGGTAAAAAATTGTCAACGCGGACATCCATCCATGTGAGCTGTTCAAGGTCAGCACCAGCCATGATAAGTCCGTCGGTGTCACATCCAATATGAAAATCCGTTCCATTTTCGTAGGCGTCCATAATATTTTTCATCGGCTCAAAACAATCGTGGAGAAATTCATTATCGCCCGAAGCCTGTATATACTCATAGACTGCATTTACGAATAGAAGCGGTGCATCGGCTGAGTTGTACATCGGTGTCATGCCGCCCTCAGGGAAGAGATTCGGCAGAAGACCGTTTTTCTCATACTTTGCAAAGGTTTTGAGAATACTCCGGCAGTCGGAATAGCGTGCGGTGGCGAGGGTTGTTCCCCCAAGGGCAATCATGGTGTCACGTCCCCAGTCCTCAAAGAATGGATATCCCGCAATGATGGTTTTTCCGCCGGTGGATTCGCGCTCCACAATGTATGCGTCCGCGCCTGCGGCGAGCTGTCTGCCAAGCTCACTTTTCAGTCCGGAATGGTTAACTATGTCCGCAATTCGGGCTTTCTCATCGGCTGCGGCTTTATTGAACGCATTTACAATATCATTCTGTACGCGCGATAGTATATCTTCCGGGGCACACAGACTGTAGACTATGACATTCTCACAGTCCGGCTCAGAGGTGCGCTTTTTAAGGCAGTGATTGATAACACATGAACCGGTGTCATCCCTTCCATCGCGTGTGTCGAGAGTCCAGCGCATTGAGTAGAGGCTGTTCTGGGAGAGAAGCTCCACATCCATGTTGGAGGCGCACACTACTCTTAAATCATTTCCTTCTATAATGATGGCGTTCGCGGGAAATTCCTCACAGCAGTTAACATCGCTGCTGTCACGTGTTCCACCATTCATCTTTTCATTATTCGTACTATTCAACAGCTGCTTCGCCACCGCATATTCCCTGATGGGGAACTTCGCATCCGCCTTATCTGTCGCATATTCCCTGATGGAGAATTCCGCATCCGCCTTCATCGCCGTATTCTTCGGTGTAAATCTGAGCAGCGGCGTGAGCCTGAGCTCCACATCGTGACATTCCGGGTTGGATATATGATAGTTCAGCATGAGGGTATTCTCTCCGTGAGGCATGACAATGCATAGCTCAAGTCGCACGTTGCGGACATTGAACACCATGGAGAACATGTTGCTGTCAAAGCATACCTTTTCTATATATTTGAAATTATCAGTGAAGCTGTCATCAGCCATGCGCTGGGTGCTGAGGTGGTATATTATGCCGTCGACCGTCATATCGATAAGAAGATTTGTTATCATGTTATAGCGCACATTCGGTGCCTTCACTGCCGCCATGAAAATGGCGTGGTCATTTCTTGAGGTTCCGCCGGCGAGATCAAGGCAGGAGTATCCGCCAAGTCCGTTGGTGATGAGGTAGCAGCCGCCCTCCGCAGCTTCAATATCAGTAAAATGAGAGTTGTCAAATAAAAAATTCATACTAGGCTCCGTTCCGCTGTCCTCTATGGCAGCTCAAATAGTATACGGTATATATCCTTATGTAAGGGCAGTTCATTATCATATAGGTTAAATACCTTTTGGCTTCAACATCATTATATTTTAAAATGTGCGGACATTCAAGCTATTGTACAAAGTATGTTAAAAAAATAACCGTTAACTTTGTTAGCTAACAAAATTAACGGTTATTTTTTTAACAGACAGGAATATATGTTGGTATAATGACATAAATATCTATAAAAAATCTGCTTAACTTGGGATAAATGCACAAATAAATCAAAAATATATTATAAAAATCAAAAAATAATGATGACATTGGGCAGCCTATGAGCTATACTTAGGTTACTTAAAAAACAGTTTTGTTAAGTAACTAAATAAAAGTTATGTAAAGAAATTATTAAAATCTTGTGTTTTACAAAAATGGAAGGAATACCTTATGACGAGGAAAAACAAAAATGCTAAATACATAACAGCTGCAATCGCAGCGGCGGCAGCGATTGCAGGCGCTATCACTGGATGCAACAGCTCACCCGCCGGCAATGGGGATGCCGGAACGGCGAATCAGGATACGGAGACAACACCGGTAGAGACAACGGAATTTGTTCCTGAGATTGCCGGGGTATATGAGGCGGAGGATGCTGAATTTACCGGAAATGTCAAGGCAGATAAGGAAAAGCCCGGATACAGCGGAACAGGATATGCCGCAGGTTTTTCGGCAGACGATGACGCATGTGAGTTTAGTATTGATATAAAAAAGAACGGATTTTACGATCTTGTATTTACCACGGCAAGCAATGGCGGCTACAAAGAGAATTATGTATTTGTCGATGGCGAGAGTGTCGGGAACATTGCTTCGGAGGATAGTTCATTTACAGACACGGCAGTGAACAGAGTGTATTTAGAAACAGGAACACATGAGATTCTTGTACAGAAATATTGGGGGTGGATAATGCTTGATAAACTTACGGTTCAGACTTCAAAGCCAATCGATGAAAGCATATACAATGTATCGGCAGAGCTTGTAAATAAGAATGCTGCCGAGAGCGCTAAAAGACTTATGAGTTATCTCACTGATATATACGGAGAGAAGATTCTTTCAGGTCAGTATTGTGATACAGGCCAGTTCGGAAAGGAATGTGCGGTGGTTAACAAGGTCACAGGTAAATATCCTGCTGTACTCGGACTTGATTTTATCGAGTATTCACCATCAAGGGTGGAGAACGGAAGCACATCAAAGGCTACGGATTATGCAAAGAGCTTTTGGGAGAATGGCGGAATCGTTACCTTCTGCTGGCACTGGAATGCACCGAGCAAATATCTTACCGGAGAGTGGTGGTCAGGCTTCAGAACTGAATCAACCAACATAAATCTTGCAAAGATTATGAACGGTGAGGATGAGGAAGGCTATGAGCTGCTTATGAAGGACATAGACGCTATCGCGCAGCAGCTTCTCATATTGCAGGAGGCTGATGTACCGATTCTGTGGAGACCTCTCCATGAGGCATCGGGCGGATGGTTCTGGTGGGGCGCTTCGGGAGCGGAGGCTTACAAGCAGCTCTACATATTATTATATGACAAGCTCACCAATGAATATGGACTTAATAATCTTATCTGGCTGTGGAATGGTCAGGATGCGGACTGGTATCCGGGTGACGAGTATGTTGACATAATCGGTGAGGATATATATCCGGGAGAGCATGTGTACACATCGCAGGTCAACAAGTTCCTTGAGGCGGTGGACTACACACAGGGAAAGATGGTTGTGATGTCTGAGAACGGATGCGTGTTCGACCCTGAGCTTGCTAAGAGAGACGGGGCAATGTGGGGTCTGTTCTGCACATGGGGAACAGAGTTCGTGGCAAAAAACACATCAATATATTCTTACAGTGAGCAGTATACGGAAAAGGATATGCTAAAGAAGGCGTATGACAGCGATATAGTGCTTACGCTTGATGAACTGCCTGATTTGAAGGAATATCCAATTAAGTGAATGATTTAACCGTATGATGTACAGCTTTACCGGTACACCTCGGGACGCGCTTCACTCAATAACACAGCGGTGTACAGGCGGTCAGGACATAGCCGCAGAATTTTTATTTAATGAAAAAGGGGGCTGGAGGTTGAAAAACAGTGATAGCAGAAAGAGTATCAGCCTGAAGGACATATTTAACGGAAAGTTCTTTTCATGGGATGGGCGCTTTATGGAGCTTATCAATGGGTTCGGCGAGCTGGTTATGCTCAGTGTTGCGTTTCTTATATGCTGTATTCCGGTTGTGACAATAGGACCGGCGATGACCTCGCTCTACTACGCAGTGATTAAGAGTGTGAGAAGAGGCAGGGGAACACCACTTGGGGAATTCTTTTCATCGATGAAGAGGACGCTTGGTAAGGGGATAATAGTTACATTGGAGATTATGGCAGTTGGGGCTGCCTTATACATAGGCTACAGACAGGCTGTTGCGATGAATGCTGCGGCAGCGGCGGGGATTTCCGACCATGACGGAAAAGTATTTGCGACAGTATATGTGATACTTGGTGTTTTGCTTGCCGCAATCAGTGTATATATTTTCCCGGTTTTGTCAAGATTTACCATGAAAACGGTGAACATGTGGAAGCTGGCATTCGTGATGGGGTTAAGATTTTTACCGGTTACGATAGCGGTTATAACGGGAACGGCATTGCTTATATGGTTACAGATATATGTTTTTCCGATACCATGTGTGGCATTTGTTCCGGGGTGCTGGTGTTTCATTGTGACATTTATGATGGAGAAGGTATTGTTGCATTATATGCCTGAGCCCGGTGAGGGCGAGGAGGCATGGTACTATAACAGTTAATGAAGGTAGAGCCTTAACGAAGGGCTTTACGGAAAGGAAAAGGGATGAAGCAGACTACCAAAAAGAGGGTTACATCAGTACTTGCCATAGCGATGACACTGCTCCTTGCATTTCCGCTTGGTTCGGCACATGTTGAAGCACGGACGGAGCTTGAGATGGATGATTACGATGACATCGTGAGTACATATTCGGTTGACGATTCGGTACTTGATTATAATGATTACGTGCAGAATTTCAATGCAGTATATCCGGACAAAACGATAACAGCCGGTGCAGAGAACTGTGTAAGGTATGATGAGGATGACAAGGAGACAGAGCCGGTTATCTATAAGGACTATGAAGGAATGAGCGGTGACAGCCTTTACACAAGCGAAAATTCACTTATTGAGTTTGAGGTGGATGTAAAGGAAGAAGGCTTTTACAATATATCACTTGAGTATTTTCCTATAAAGGGCAAGAACTCAGCGATAGAGAGAAGCGTGTTCATAGATGGGGAGCTTCCTTATTCAGAGCTTTCGATGGTCACCTTCTACAGAATATGGGAGTATGATGCAGACAGCTATAAGGCTGCCAACGGTTCAAAGGCATATACCTGGGAGAAGGATAATCAGGGAAATGACTGCAAGCCCAGCATGAAGGAAAATCCTGAATGGATAAGCGAGTATATGTATGACAGTGACGGATATATCACATCGCCGTTGTCGGTATATATGACAAAGGGAAAGCATACAATAACACTTCTTTCAATGAGAGAGCCGATGGTGATTCATTCAATTACACTAAGTAATGCCGCTGACAAGCCGTCATACGCGCAGGTAAAGAGCGGAAATGATGCCGCAGGAGCTAAGAATACAAGCGGTAAGCTCATCACAATCGAGGGTGAGAATCCTACAAGGACGTCATCACAGATGTTATATCCTATACAGGATCAGTCATCACCTTCCGTATCTCCATCAAGCCCTAAGATGCTTCTTAACAATACAATCGGCGGAAATTCATGGAGACTGGTCGGACAGTGGATTGAATGGGATTTCGATGTGGAGGAGAGCGGATATTACAATATATCCTTGTATGACAGCCAGAATTTTGTAAGAGGTATATATGTTTCAAGAAAGATAACTATAGACGGAGAGGTTCCTTTTAAGGAGCTTGAGGCATACGGCTTTAAGTATGACCAGAGCTGGAGAGAGGATGTATTGCAGGATGCGGGCGGAACACCTTATTCCTTCTATCTTGAGGCAGGACACCACACGATAAGGATGGAGGTTGTGCTTGGCGATTTCTCACAGATTATCAGTGAGGTTGAGGACTGCGTAAAGCAGTTGAATTCAATCTACCGTGAGGTGATAAGAGTTACCGGAGTTTCACCTGATACATACAGGGATTACCAGATAGAGAGAACTCTTCCGGGGCTTCACGATGAGCTTGTGGCAGTAAGGGCACAGCTTGACAATGCGATAACACAGCTTCGCGCACTCACCGGAAAGAAATCAGACAAGGAGACAGTGCTTCTTACAATGAGGGATCAGCTTGATGACCTTATAAAGGACGGAGACTACTTCGTAAGGGTTATCGGTACCTTCAAGATAAATGTGAGAGCCTGCGGAAACTGGGTAACACAGGTTATAGACCAGCCGCTTGCAATTGACAGAATCAATATCTATTCACCGGATATAAAGCCTGAATATGAGAATACCTCGTTTTTCAGCAAGGCAGGATATGAATGCAGCAGATTATTCTATTCATTCGTTATAGATTACAACCAGATCGGTAATGTTGCCGAGGATGGCGGAGACAGCCCGACAATAACACTCTGGATTGGTTCAGGACGTGATCAGGCAAACGTAATCAAGGCGATGATTGATGAAAGCTTTACCAATGAGTATGGTGTCAATGTAAATGTACAGCTCGTCGACATGTCGACACTCCTGAGAGCAGAGCTTGCGGGAGAGGGTCCTGATGTGGCAATACAGGTTGCCAACACCTCGGGAATTGCCGGAGCAGTGCTCAACACCGGAAATGATACGCCGGTCAACTATGGTATAAGAAATGCGGTGCTTGATTTAAGCCGGTTTTCAGACCTTGACGAAGTGCTTGAGCGTTTCCCGGATGCGGCTATGACGGCATTTACATTTGACGGTGCAACGTATGCACTTCCTGAGACAATAACATTCCCGGTAATGTTCTACAGAAAGGATATCTTAGCAGAGTTAGGGCTTGATATTCCTGAGACATGGGCGGATGTAAAGGTTGCCATGACGGTACTTGCAAAGAATCAGATGGAGTTCGGAATGCTTCCTAGTGAGCAGATATTTGCAATGCTTCTCTACCAGAATGGCGGAGAATATTATACGGAAGATGGAAGCAGCTCACTTCTTGATTCGGATATAGCGGTAAACACCTTTAAGGAATACTGTGAATACTATACAGATTTCAAGCTTGATAAGGAGACAAGTGTGGAGGAGCGTTTCCGTACAGGTGAATGCCCGATTATAATAGCGGATTACACAACCTACAACAATCTGGTAGTATCCGCACCTGATATCGCGGGACTGTGGGACTTCGTTCCGGTTCCGGGAACACAAAAGGATGACGGAACCATAGACAGAAGCACAGGCTGTACCGGCCTTGCAAGTATCATTATGGCGGACACAGAGTATCCTGATGCATGCTGGCAGTTCTTAAAGTGGTGGACCAGCGCGGATGTCCAGACACAGTACGGCAGAGAGATGGAGAGCCTTATGGGTTCTGCGGCGAGAGTTCCTACAGCGAACCTTGAAGCGTTCGCCAACATGCCATGGCCGGTTGATGACTACGAAGCACTTTTAGAGGCATTCGGATATGTCAAGGGAATACCTCAGGTTCCGGGTGGTTACTATTCATGGCGTAATGTGAACAATGCATTCTACACAGTTACAACGGAGACGGATACAGCTTCCCCTAGGGAGGAGCTCATGGATAAGGTTATCTACATCAACGCGGAGATAAATTACAAGCGTGAGGAGCTTGGTCTTCCGGTTGATGGGCAGGAATAGGAAAGGAGGAAGATAAATGGCACAGAGTACAGCAAAAGCAGTATCTGCCGACGAGCTGGCATTCAAGCAGCGTAAGCTCGGCTACAGGCTGAAAAAGAGCAGAGTCTCTTATGTGATGATGGCACCGTATTTTATATTATTTTTCCTCTTTACGGTACTGCCGGTGGTTATATCGATAGCATTCAGTTTTACATATTTTAATATGCTTGAGCCTCCTACCTTCGTAGGCTGGAAGAATTATATCAAGCTTTTCCTTGAGGATGATATTTTTCTCATATCACTCAAAAACACCCTTATCTTTGCGGTAATAACAGGGCCGGTCAGCTACATACTCTGCCTTCTGTTCGCATGGATAATAAATGAGTTTTCGGGAAAGTTAAGAGCCTTCCTCACACTCATCTTCTATGCACCGAGTATCTGCGGTAATGCCTACATGGTATGGAATCTCATTCTCACAGGTGACAGATACGGATATTTAAACGGTATACTTTTAAAGCTTGGAATAATAGACGAAGCAATCCTCTGGATGAAGACAGAAAAGTATGTCCTTCCGGTACTCATAGTGGTTCAGCTATGGCTGTCACTCGGAACAGGCTTCCTTTCATTCATAGCAGGTCTTCAGACGGTTGATAAGAGCCTCTATGAGGCGGCTGCACTTGACGGCGTCAAGAACCGCTGGCAGGAGTTATGGTATGTAACACTTCCTTCCATGAAGCCTCAGCTCATGTTCGGTGCGGTAATGCAGATAACACAGTCCTTCGCGGTAGCTGATATATCAATACAGCTTGCCGGAAACCCTTCTGTAAACTATGCAGGAGCGACTGTGGTAACACATCTTCTCGACTATGGTTCGGGAGGACGAATGGAGATGGGCTACGCATCGGCTATAGCGACAGTGCTTTTCCTTCTCATGATTGGAACCAATAAGCTTGTACAGCGTCTGTTAAGGAGGGTTGGTCAATGAGTAAGGAGAACAAGACAAAGAAGAAATTGTTTAAGAGAAGACCGAAGGAGAAGAAGCTCAACCGTTCAATGGCGGGAAATACACTGTTATTCGTGATAATGTTCATCTGCGGTGTGTTCATGGCACTTCCGCTTGTAATGATTATCAATAATGCGTTAAAGCCGCTGGATGAGATATATCAGTTCCCTCCTAAGATTTTTGTAAGAAACCCTACACTTGAGAACTTCTCAGACCTGTTCGTGCTTATGAACAGCTCCTGGGTGCCATTCTCAAGATACATATTAAACACAATCATTATCACCGGTGGTGGAATGGTTGGACACGTACTGTGTGCCTCGCTTGCAGCGTATCCGCTTGCAAAGCATAGCTTTCCGGGCAAGAACATTCTTTTCGGAATGGTAGTGCTCTCCATGATGTTCTCATGGACGGTAACACAGATACCTCAGTACTTGATCATAAGCTGGCTGCATATCAACAACACTTATGCGGCACTTATCCTTCCGGCATGCTCCTTTGGTATGGGGCTTTACCTTATGAAGCAGTTCATGGAACAGCTTCCGGATTCGCTGATGGAGTCGGCAAGACTTGACGGTGCTACAGAGTGGAGAGTCTTCTGGTCGATAGTAATGCCGAATGTTAAGCCGGCATGGCTCACACTTGCAATCTTCCAGTTCCAGCAGATGTGGGGAAACACAGGAAGCTTATTCTTAAGAAATGAGGAGCTTAAGCCATTACAGTATGCATTACAGCAGATTACGGCAGGTGGTACGGCAAGAGCAGGAGCGGCTGCGGCTGTAACCTTCATAATAGCGGCAGTACCTATAATATTCTTCCTGATATGCCAGAGCAACGTACTTGAGACGATGACAACATCAGGAATGAAGGACTGACAGGAGGGTGGGCATGAAAAATAAATTTTTACATAGTCTTAGCAAGCTCACAGCCCTTCTCTCAGTGTTCGTGCTGGTGGGTATGAGCTTTACGGCAAGGGTAGCGGCAGCTGATGAGCCGTATGACACCTACAATTATGATGACAGGGAAAACCTGGTATATACGCCTTCAGCGTATGAACCGATACGTTCCGTTGCAGGAAAGAACCTCACCTACAAGGGGGAGAGCATAGGAAGCTTCGTGACACCTCAGGACATCTGCTATTCGGATGATGGAAACCTTTATGTAGCTGATACAGGAAATAACAGAATTGTGGTGCTGAACAATGATATGACGGAGGTTGTAAATATCATTGACAGCTTCGACAACAACGGAGCGAAGGATGGCTTCAAATCACCTTACGGTGTATGCATATCGGAGAATGGGCAGCTATATATAGCTGATTCGCAGAACCACAGAATAGTGGTCATGGAGAAGGACGGAACGCTGGTAAGGATAGTGGATAATCCTCAGTCACAGTCACTTGATGCAGGGTATGTATTCGTACCTCTCAAGGTTACGGTTGACTATGCAGACAGAATTTACTGTATTGCACAGAATATGTTTGAAGGAATCATGGTATTTGAGACTAACGGAGAGTTCTCAGGGTTCTTCGGAACAATCGATGTAAAGATTACGCTGTGGGAGAAGTTCTGGAAGCGAATAGCTACCAAGGAGGAGCGCTCCAAGCAGCAGCTCTACATTCCTACAGAGTTCACGGGAATAGACGTCGATGCGGACGGCTTCATATATGCGACCAACATTGATTCGGCGGGAGTTCAGGCGGTAAGAAGACTTAACCCTAGAGGTGAGGATGTAATCAAGAAGGGTGAGAACAAGAACGTAGGCGGTGACCTTGCAATAAATGGTCAGTCACAGTATGCGGGAGCCTCACAGATTACAGATGTTGTGTACCGGGATAAGGGAATATACACTGTCCTCGACAGAAAGAGGGGAAGGATATTCACTTATGACCATGAAGGAAATCTTCTCTACATATTCGGAGGACTCGGAACACAGCTTGGAACCTTCAACACACCTGTTGCAATAGAAGTATCCGGAGATAAGCTGGTTGTGCTTGATGCTTACAGAGCGGAGCTTACGGTATTCAATGCGACGGAGTACGGTTCACTCATAAATGAAGCGATTGCACTGAGATACGATGGTGATGAGACGCTTGCGGTTGAGAAGTGGAGAGAGGTTTTAAGGCTTGATGAGAACAATGAGCTGGCTAATATCGGTATAGGAAAGGCATACCTCACAGCCGGGGACAACAGGAACGCCATGAAGTATCTGAAGCTGGGAATGGATTCGGACTACTATTCAATAGCATTCAGACGTTACCGTAATCAGGTGCTTGCGGACAACTTAAGTTACATTTTCACCGGAATTGCGGTTGTGATAATAGCGATTGTCGTGATAGTGAGAATAAGAAGCAGAAAGCATGGAAAGGGAGGCGAGAAGGCTTGAAAGAATTATTTTCCAAGGAAAAATGGAGTTATTTCGGATACACCCTGACGCATCCTATGGACGGCTTTTACTGGATACGTCACAAGGAATACGGAAGTGTTCCGATAGCGGTACTTATGGTTATTCTCTTTTCAATAAGCTTCTCACTCAACAGACTATGTGCAAGCTTCGTTGTGAATGAGACGGATCCGAGAAGCGTCAACAGCCTTACTGAGCTTGCAGGTGTACTTGCATTATTTCTGTTAGTGTGTGTAGGCAACTGGTCCATCACCTGTCTTATGGATGGTGAGGGGCGCTTTAAGGATATTATTATTGCGGTTGGTTATGGGATTACACCTGCGACGGTGGGCTATGTACTTGCCACACTGCTCAGCAGGGTTATAGCAGATAATGAGCAGGCATTCTATGGACTCTTAATCGGAATCGGAATCGCTTATGCGGTGATACTGGTGTTAATGGGTATTATGCAGGTTCACAATTACACGCTTGGAAAGACACTTATAACATTGTTCCTTACATTTGTTGCGGTGTTAATAATAATTTTCCTCGCATTGCTGCTTTTTAATCTGGTAAGTCAGGTAATTACATTCTTTAAGAGTATTTACCTTGAGCTGATATTCCGATGAAAGGAAGGTAGGGGCTGTGAAGGAAAAAAAGAAAAAAATAAAAAGAAAATTAGGGCTCTTACAGAAAATACTTCTCGGAGTATTGGGAGTGGTGTTACTTGCAGTGCTTATATGGTTTATATACTACATGGTTCACTACTATCTGTATGATGATTATAAGCAGTACTTAAGCGGCTATGAGACAGAGAACGGAACAGAGTTTACGGCACTTAAGGATTCCTCAAAGGATGTCGAGGGGATGGAGCTGGCAGCGGAAAATGATATTTTAAAGCTCTATGCCTCAACAGACAGCGGCAATGTAGCTGTATATGACAAGAGAAGCGGTGTTATTACCTACAGCAATCCTGTGAATGCAGAGGATGACCCGATTGCGAATAATACCAACAAGAACTATTTAAAGTCACAGTTTGTAATTAACTATTACAATGCAGCCAAGGCGATGGGAACCTACGATTCCTACAGCATGGCGGTTGCAAGAGGACAGCTGCAGGCTCAGTCGATAGACAATGGCATAAGATTTATATACAATCTTGGAGATTTTTCGACTAATACTACAGGAATAGTTCCATTGTATATGTCACAGGATAAGCTTGATGCGATATGTGCACTCCTTGATGATACAGCAGTTACGAACATGAGACGTTATTATTCCACCGCGGATTCCGCAACAGGAATGCTTGTGTTAAACGGAGTTGCCCAGAAGAACATAAAGACAATAAAGAAAATCACAGGATACCTTGAGACGGCGGGCTTTACAGAGGCAGATTATGAGGAGCAGATGGAGCTTGCGGGAGTAGAGGTGGCACTTCCGTTATCATTTACAATAGCACTTGAGTACAGGCTTGCCGATGACGGTATTGAGGTCAGTGTTCCGGCTTCCATGATAGAGGAGAACGGAGGAGGAAGCCTTTACAGAATAAGGCTATTGGGATATTTCGGTGCGGCAGGAGCAGATGAGGAAGGTTATCTGGTGGTTCCTAATGGTTCAGGCTCTCTCATATATTTCAACAACGGAAAGAGCAGTGTTGAGAACTACTCACAGTACATATACGATATTGACCCACTCGCAGCAGATTACACACTGCTTGAGAATACTAAGAAGGTAAGACTTCCGATATGCGGAATATGCAAGGAGGATTCCAACATACTGATGTCGGTTGAGGACGGAGCAACAACAGCATTCTTCACTGCATCGGTTGCAGGAAGCAACACCAGCTACAATTATGTTAACACAACCTTCGTTGTAAGAGGCTATGATCTTCTTTCAATGTTCGGTTCAACAGGTAATGAGGCGGATCTTCCACTCCTCGAGAACAATATGTATGACATCAATTACAAGGTAAGATACACCTTCCTCGATGATGAGCATACAGGCTATTCGGGAATCGCCAACTATTATAGAGAAAGACTTATAAGGGAAGGCGCTCTCACGAACAGGACAGCAGCAGGCGATATTCCTTTCTACTACGATATAATCGGTGGGGTTAAGGAGACAGCAAGCTTCGTCGGAATACGTTACTTAAAGGTAATGGCGATGACAACCTATCAGGAGGCAGCGGATATAGCGCTTGACCTTAAGGATAAGGGAATCGCATATCAGGTAATGAACTTCCAGGGCTGGAGTAACGGTGGCTACTACGCAGATGTCTATGACAGGATAACCGGTCTTTCAAAGCTTGGAGGAAAGAAAAAGCTTGAGGCACTCAATGATACGATGGATAGTATCGGAGGCAGGCTCTATGTGGATGTTCCTTTTCAGGATGTGACATATATCAGCAAGCGCTACAACAGGTCATTTGAAACCTCGCGCTACTATGGAGCAGGATATGTCGCAAGATTCGGAGCACACAACCCGGCGAACTTAAGAATTACATCTTCTCTTGGCTATGATGAGAATATATATGACCTTATATCTCCTAAGTATTTACAGAGATATGTGGATGCCTTTATTAAGAAGTTCAACAGGCTTGATGTAGGCGGCATAGGACTCAGGGATTTAGGTGATGAGGTTCATTCCGATAAGAAGAGAACGGAGTTCATCAACAGGGAGGAAGCTCTTGACATAGTAAAGGCACAGCTTGATAAGCTTGAAGCTACAGGAAAGAACATTCTCATAAACGGAGGAAATGATTACAGCTTCGCCTATGCAACGGATATCATTGATGCACCGATAAGCGACAATGAGTTCAGAATAATAGATGAGGAGATTCCTCTCTATGAGATGATTATTCACGGCTACATTGATTATGCGGGAAGCCGGCTCAACTACCATGACTCAGCGGACACCACAGAGATTACCCTCAGAATGATTGAGTACGGTGCGTCTCCAAGATATGTGTTCACCAATGAGAGTGCAAGTGAGATGAAGTACACTGCACTTAATAAGTTCTACGCAACCAAGTATGACAACTGGTGCGACGAGGCGGTGAGCGTATACAACGAGGTCAACGGCATATTAAAGTATGTGAGCGGTGAGACTGTAGTAAAGCATGAGATAAGGGACAGCGGCGTGAGAGCTGTGACATATTCAAACGGTGTTGTTATATATGTAAATTATACAGATTACGATGCTGTGGAGGACGGAATAACGATTCCTGCACACGGATATCAGAGAGGAGGAAAATAATGAAGCGCAGACGTGGATTATCACTTCTTCAGAAAAGAAATGTAAAGGGCTTTATGTTTATCCTCCCATGGCTGATAGGTTTCATCATATTCTATGCGCGAAGCATGATTATGACAGCGCAGTTTTCACTGTCGACGATGACAACCTCCACAAGCGGTGGATATACCCTTGAATGGGCGGGACTCAGCAATTATATCTACGCATTCAGGGCACATGGTACATTCAAGCAGGTACTCACAACATCAATACTCAATATGCTGGTTGATGTACCGCTTATAACCTTCTTCAGCTTGTTCATGGCGATTCTGTTAAACCGCAGGTTCAAGGGAAGAACAATCGTAAGAGCAATCTTCTTCCTGCCAATCATAATGAACGCAGGAGCAATCACCTCGGCTATGGAGCTTGCAAGGACAATGATGTCCGGTGGTATCTCATCCGGAGCAAGTGAGATATCGGATGCGGCAGCCTCGGGAGTCGATGTTGCATACTTTATCGAACTGTTCAAGAATCTTGCAATGCCTGATAAGCTTCTTGATTATATAGTGGCAGCGGTTGCAAGAATCAATGATATCATATCTGCCTCAGGTGTGCAGATAATCATATTTATAGCAGCGCTCCAGTCCATACCGGGTTCTATGTACGAGGTTGCCAAGATTGAAGGTGCAACGGCTTACGAAACCTTCTGGAAGGTAACATTCCCGATGGTTATGCCACATATAATTACCAATGTGGTGTACACGGTTGTAGATAATTTCGCACAGAGCGATGTTGTGCAGCTTGCCTATGACACATGTTTTAATGAAATCAATTATGGACTCAGTTCTACTATGAGCTTTGTATCAACAGTTATCGTATGTGTGATTCTTGTTCTGGTATGTGGATTCATACAGAAGAGAACCTTCTACTATAATTAAAGAAAGGAGAGACCGATATGCAGAAAATCAAAATGGATGCACAGACAAGAAACAGTATAAGCGCGATGCAGAGAAATGTGAAGAAGGGTATTCTTGGACTGGCACAGTTTGTGGTTATCGTGGGTATCTGCTATGTAATAATAGCTCCGATACTCGGAATACTGGTAAGCTCCTTCATGTCGGATGGGGATGCATATAACCCGATGGTATATATGATACCGACATCACCGACGCTGCAGAAGTATAAGACGGTAATGGAACGTCTTGACTATTTTCCTACTATGGGAAGGGATTTACTCTACACCTTGAGTCTTATGATAATTCAGGTTCTTATATGCTCAATGGTAGGATACGGATTCGCAAGATTCAACTTTCCGTTCAAGAAGCTTCTGTTCGCGTGTGTGGTTGTTATGATTGTCATTCCGACCAACACAATCATGCTTCCATTGTACATGACCTTCAGAAATTTCAATCCATTCGGTCTTGCTACTGCCATAAACGGCAAGAGCATTAACCTTCTGGGAACACCGGTGCCAATGTATATAATGACATTCCTAGGGTGTGGACTTCGTTCAGGTCTGTACATATATATCTTTAATCAGTTTTTCAGAGGACTGCCAAAGGAAATTGAGGAGGCGGCCTTCGTAGATGGCGCAGGAGTGTGGTATACTTATTTCAGAATCATGCTTATGAACGCCATGCCGTCTGTCATCACTGTAGCTGTATTCTCTATGGTATGGCAGTACAACGACACATTTTATGCGAAGTTATTTCTGATCAGCGAGAATATCGTAATCAGTAAAAAGATTTCTTCCCTGACGGCGGTTATAGCCAACGAGGATAAAATCTTAGATACAACAATCCAGCAGTTGTACCTTGACGCAGGTATCATTCTTATCATGGTGCCGATTGTACTGATTTATATTTTCCTGCAGAGATACTTTATAGAGGGTGTTGAAAGAAGCGGTATCGTAGGATAACCGCTCGCCACAAAAAAAGGAGGAGAAGGCGTGAGACGTAACAAATTATTAGCCTGCCTTATGGCAGGAACAATGGCAGTATCAATTACTGCGTGCAGTGGCAATGCCAACAGTGATGCCACAACAACCCCTACAACAACAGAGGCTGTAACAACACAGGCTGTAACAACACAGGGTGAGTCACAGGAGACTACAACACAGACTCCACAGGAGCAGAAATCAGAGGCAAGTGTTGATTTCGAGGATGGTCAGATGGGATTCGTGCAGGCATACAATGCACCTGCCAATGCCGCTGATGTAGAGCTGAGTATTACTGATTTTGACGGAAGCAAGGCACTTGCAGTCAAGAACCTTACAGGAAAGGTTCCATTTGTAGGAATTGATGTAAGCAGCCTGTGTGGTGCATCAGTAGCTGATGTCGCTGCAGTTTCAATGAAGCTCGGTGTTTCCTATGAGGACGGAAGCTTCAGTGCATGTGCCGGAAAGATAACAACCTGGACAGGTACAGACCTCGTTCAGACAGGTTATGACTGGGCAGTGTACATGGAGAGCAAGAACCCTAAGGTTGCAACAGTCGATGTATCGGGCGTTCCTTTTACAGCGGATGCCAACAACATCATTGTTCTCTCACTTGAGACCGATAATGGTGCTTCGGCAGGTCATGGAAATGCCACTCTTTATGTAGATGACATCACATTCTATGACAAGTCAGGCAAGGTGATCACCGCTGATAAGAGCGTAGCATTCGCAGAGCCTGCAGGATATTCAAGCAGCGGAAGAGATTCCTCGAACCTCTTTGCAGTAAAGGGCGCTGTTAATTTTGAAGGATTTGCGACAAGCGCAGATGCATGGGCACAGGATGGATTTGATATGCCGCAGGAGGTAATCGATGCACTCGTGCCGGGCTCAGTTGTCGAGATTGAGTACAAGTCAGAGACAGGAAATATGTGGCTTGTAATTCCTGATGCAGAAAAAGGCTGGATGAGAGTAGGTCAGGCAGGAACGGATGATCCTGCATATATCAATAATTCAGGAAATATTGCACAGATTACCTATGAACAGCTCGCAGCGCTCTGCGGAGATGATGTAAGCACATGGGGAGCAAGAATGCAGTGTGAGTCAGACAGTGCTTGGGAGGTATTCTCAGTGAAGGTCGGACAGCAGGCTAAGAACCTTGCACTTGTAAACGCGGTTACATTTGAAGGCTTTGAGACAAAAGCAGATGCGTGGGCACAGGATGGATTTGATATGCCGCAGGAAGTTATTGATGCGCTTGTACCGGGTTCTGTAGTTGAGGTTACATACAGCTCAGAGACAGGAAATATGTGGCTTGTAATGCCTGATGCAGAAAAAGGCTGGATGAGAGTAGGTCAGGCAGGAACAGAAGACCCTGCAGTATGTGACGGTCAGAAGTGTTATGTAACCTATGAGCAGCTTGCAGCACTCTGCGGAGACGATGCATCCACATGGGGAGCAAGAATGCAGTGCGAGTCAGACAGTGCATGGGAGGTATATAGCGTCAAGGTTGGAACAGCGGCAGAGTTTGCTCCGGTTAACAAGCTTACAAAGTTCGAAGGTTTTGAGACAGCAGCAGATGCATGGGCACAGGATGGATTTGATATGCCGCAGGAGATAATTGATGCACTTGTACCTGGTGCAGTTGTTACAGTACAGTACTCATCAGAGTCAGGAAATGTATGGCTTGTAATACCTGATGCAGAAAAAGGTTGGATGAGAGTAGGTCAGGCAGGAACAGAAGACCCTGCTTTATGCAACGGAACCTATGCACAGATTACCTATGAGCAGCTTGCAGCACTCTGTGGCGAAGATGTAAGCACATGGGGAGCAAGAATGCAGTGTGAGTCAGACAGCGCATGGGAAGTATATGGTGTATGGGTAAGTGCACCGGTTACATCTGCAGAATAAATTTGGAGGATTCAATATTATGAGAAAATCATTAAAGAAGGTTCTTGCGACAGGACTTGCCGCAACAATGGCATTATCCATGACAGCCTGCAACAATGGCGGTTCTACTAACGATACAACAACTCAGGGAAACAATGATTCAACAACACAGACATCACAGCAGCAGTCCCAGGAGACAACAACTCAGGGCAGCAGCACAACTCCAAGCGGTACACCGAGACATCTCACAATCGGAAGCTGGTGGGTTCAGTACTATGACAGTACACATACCTCGGTTGAGGATGACCCTAGCTATGCAGGTGACCTCGCAGCGGAGCTTAAGTTCGCCAATGTAAAGAAGATTGAAGATAAGTACAATGTAACCTTCGCGTGGGAGAATCTCACATATGCAGGTACAAAGGAATCCATCAATACATCTGTTCTTGCAGGTTCACCGGACTGTGATATCTACCTTGTAGATCTTGGTATGGCTATACCGGCAGCCATGAATGGTCTTGCAACTGATTTAAAGACAGTCCTTCCTGCCGATGATGACCTTTTTACAACACAGAATAATATTAAGTATCTTGACCTCGGTGATGGCAAGGCCTGTATCTTAAAGAGAGTTGAGGCACAGAGCACGGTTGAAGCTACATATCCGCTTGCCTTCAACAAGCAGCTTCTTGAGGACAACAACCTTGAGGATCCAAGAGAGCTCTACAAGAGAGGCGAGTGGACATGGGATAAGTTCATTGAGTACTGTCAGGTTCTCACACAGGACACCAATGGTGACGGTACTGTTGACCAGTACGGCTTCGGCGGTTTCGGCTTCGAGACATTCGAGCAGCTTATGATGAGCAACGGCGGTTCAATCGCAGCAGGAACAACAGAGACACTTTCAAGTGCACCTGTAGGAGAGGCTCTTCAGATGCTTCAGGATATGTATATCACATACAATGTATGTTATCCTTATGATAACGATTCGGACACAATGAGATTCATTTATCGTAATGGTAATATCGGCTTCTGGCCTGGTGCAGCATGGATTGCAGCCTCCAACGCAGACTATGACTACAACGGCGCACAGGGCGTTACGCTTGAGTTCGATACATGCTATGTTCAGTGGCCTGTAGGTCCTTCGGGAAATCAGGAGACTAACAAGGGTAAGATTACATCCGGTGAGTTCTATATCATTCCTGCCGGTGTAGAGAATCCGGAGCTTGTATATGACGTACTCTATGATATGTGGAACTGGTATGACGGAGATACATCAATCCGTGATGATGAGGAGACACTCTACTGGTGGTATGCGGTAACAGATAAGGACCCTGAGATTCAGGATCAGAACTTCGATGTAATGTTCGACTGCGGAAGCAGGGAGCAGTTCGACCTATGGAACTCAATGGGCATAGAGTATGATCTTGAGAGCCTTATAAACGGTACTGTGACAGCAGCACAGTTCCAGGAGACATACAAGCAGCAGATTCAGGATGCGCTTGATGCATATTTCAACTAAGTTAATCAAAATTTAATTGTTTTATTGCCACGTCTCTATTAAAATACTTGATGGGAGGACTGTAAAAGGTTCTCCCATCAGGAAATAGAACAAGGACGGTGTAGAGGGTATGGCATCATTTTTCAGTATTGATTCTGCGTATGGCAGATTTATGAACAAGGTAGGAGATATTATTCTTCTCAGTGTATTGTGGCTGGTAAGTTCGTTGCCGGTTGTGACAATGGGAACAGCTACATGTGCGGCATATTATACGGCGGCTAAGGTATTAAGACATCACAGTGGATATGTGTCAAAGGAATTTTTTCGTTCCTTTAAGCAGAATCTCCGCTCATCGATAGTTTTCAATGTATTCTATCTGATATTTCTGGTGTTGCTGGTATTCAATTATATATTTTTTTCCGGCAGTGCCTCGGAAATATCATTTTACCTTAGGTGTGTGTATATAGTGTTTGGCTTCATGCTGCTTGGGATTATGCTGTACACCTACATATTGCTGTCAAGATTCGAGCTTGGATGTGGCAGGCTTTTTCACATGGCATTCATTATCAGCTTCAGGCATCTGCATATAACGGCGGCACTTGTGCTTATGTGCGTTGTTGCAGCGGTACTCATATATCTTATGCCATGGGCTGTATTGATACTACCGGGGCTTGTATTCTATGGAATGACATTTCTTGCGGAACGTGTGATGAAGAGATATATGCGTCATCCTGAGAGTGAGAGTACAGAAAGTGATATGTGGTATTATAAGTAATGGGAATGGTGATTTATGGCGAAAAATGTGACGATGAGAGATATTGCAAAAAAAGTCGGTGTAAGTACGGTGACAGTCTCAAAGGCACTCACGGATAAGGATGGTGTAGGGGCTGAGCTTCGCGCGATGATAAAAGCGACAGCCGATGAGATGGGATACACATACACCGGAATCGGTGACGGCTTCCGTCGCGGGCGCAGCTATAATATCGGAGTTATTGTAGAAGAACACTATGTGGACAATTCCACCACGATATTTCCGTTTTATATGAAGATGTACAACAGCATAAATAAACAGATGGCGCAGTTTCATTATTCGGTAATTATGGAAGCTATAACATCAGCAATGCTCACAGACCATATAATGCCCGACATTGTGGCAGAGAAAAAGGTTGACGGGATTATCGTGTTAGGACAGATTAAGTCGGATTATCTTAAAATACTGAGGGAAAACGGGCTGCCGATGGTATATCTTGACTTTTATGACAGAACCATGGAAGTGCCAAGCGTGATAAATGACAATGTCTACGGCACGTACATGCTTACCAATTATATAGTAGGCATGGGACATAAGAAGATTGCTTATGTGGGCAGCATTGACGCAACGGCAAGTATTCTTGACAGATACCTTGGTTACTATCGTTCGCTTATAACACACCAGCTGACAATGCCAGATGGTTATATCATACCCGACCGCAATGAGGAGGGGTATTTTATAGACTTACAGCTTCCGGAAGTTATGCCGACAGCATTTGTATGTAACTGTGATGGTACAGCCAATCTGCTTATGAGGCTTCTTATCAGCAAGGGATATCGCGTGCCACAGGATATATCGGTGGTTGGATTTGACAATTACTCAGCTGAATTTGATTACAATCTTCCGAAGCTGACCACTATTGAAGTGAATATTGAAGAAATGACAAAAAATGCAGTTGAGATGATAATAAGACTTTTGAAGGGTGAAGAAAATTTAGGAGGGCGTAAGGTCATAAGTGGTAAGCTGATTATACGCGATTCTGTTGCGCCATGTCCTGAAACATCCCGCTAAAACAAAATAAAAAATATGAGGCAGTATGTGCAGTGCGTTACGCACAGCTATATTATGCCGGGAGGTATATATGTCAGAACTTAAAATGATTGCACCTGCGGTGCCTAATGTGCCATGGCAGGATAAGCCGGAGGGTCATAAGGGCGCACCGGTGTGGAGATATTCGGAGAATCCTATTATTGACCGCAACCCGCTTGAGAATGTTGCGAGAATATTTAACAGTGCGGTAATGCCTTATGAAGGAAAGTTTATCGGTGTTTTCAGAGGAGAGCAGACAAACGGTATTCCATATATCTATCTTGGAAGAAGCGATGATGGTATCCACTGGAATTTTGACAAGGATAAGATTCCTTTTAAGGATGAGGATGGCAATGATTTCATGCCTATATATGCGTATGACCCAAGACTTGTAAAGGTTGAGGACACATACTACATCATCTGGTGTCAGGATTTCTATGGCGCAGCCATAGGAATGGCTAAGACCAAGGATTTTAAGACCTTTACAAGACTTGAGAACCCATTCCTTCCATTCAACAGAAATGCAGTGCTCTTCCCAAGAAAGATTAATGGTAAATTCGTTCTTCTTTCACGTCCATCGGATTCGGGACATACTCCGTTCGGAGATATTTTCGTGAGTGAGAGCCCTGATCTTGTATACTGGGGCAGGCACAGACATGTGATGAGCCGTGGAAATGAGTGGTGGGAGTCACTTAAGATTGGCGGAGGTGCAGCTCCTATTGAGACAACGGAAGGCTGGCTTCTGTTCTACCATGGCGTAAGCGGAACATGCAACGGATATGTATATTCAATCGGTGGAGCAATCCTCGATATAGATAACCCGTCAAAGGTTCTTTATCGTTGTGAGAACTTCCTCCTTACACCGGAGCAGTGGTATGAGGAGAGAGGCTTTGTTCCTAATGTTACATTCCCATGTGCCACGATACATGATTCCGAATCAGGAAAAATTGCAATCTACTATGGCTGTGCGGACAGCTATGTCGGACTTGCATTCACAACTCTTGATGAGATTGTTGGCTATATCAAGGAGCACAGTGTGGTAAACACTACAGATACTGAAATCGGAAAGAGATAGCAGCTCTGTTTCACAATTATTGTGGAGGTGGAATATGCAGGATATAATAAGGAATATTAGAGCAGGGATAAGCATAGGAAATACACTCGATGCGTTTGAAAATGATATAAAGATATCTGATGCGCCGGAAAAGACCGAGACTTCATGGGGAAATCCGGTGATTACGCAGGAGCTTGTGGATGCGTATATTGCTGCAGGGCTTAACATTATCAGGATACCGGTTACATGGACGGGACATTTTGGTGGCGCACCGGATTACACTATAGACGGCGCATGGCTTCGTCGCGTGAGAGAGGTAGTTGACTATGCGTACGGCAGGGGTGTCTATGTGATACTCAATCTTCATCATGAGGGCTGGAATTATCCATATTACGAAAATGAGGAGAGAGCCTGCATTATAATGACTGCTCTCTGGAGCCAGCTCGCAGCAGAATTTGCCGGGTATGATGAACACCTGATTTTTGAGGGTCAGAATGAGCCGAGAAAGATAGGTACACCACTTGAGTGGAACGGCGGTGACGAGGAAGGCTGGGAGGTAGTAAATTCTACCAATGCAGCTTTTGTTAAGGCTGTACGTCAGGGAACGGAATATAATAAATCAAGATATCTTATGATACCGGGCTATGCAGCTAACTGCACGGTGGGTATAAGGCATATTGATATTCCGGATGACGACAGAATTATCATCTCGGTACATGCCTATGAGCCTTATGACTTTGCACTCAATACAGAGGGGCGGTCACAGTGGCAGCATGATACACAGATGATAGACAGCCTTATGACGGAGCTTAGGGAGCGCTTCACCGGAAAGGGAATCCCTGTTATAATCGGTGAGTTCGGTGCCATGAACAAGGACAACGAAGCTGACCGTGCAGAGTGGGTTGAGTATTATATCAAGGCTGCGTCAAAAGCCGGAATTCGCTGTATATGGTGGGATAACGGACTCTTCGAGGGAGAAGGGGAGCGTTTCGGATTATTTGACAGACATACATATAAGTGTGGTTATCCAAAGGTACTTGAGGGTATACAAAAAGGAATTGAATAGAAGTTAGAATGGAAGTATTTAGATACTGATAACAGGACCGCGTGCAATGATATCTACGGATAATATTGTGCGCGGTTTTGCCTTGTGCTGTGCTTTCGTTTCTGCAGGCTTGCTATTATGCTTGCTGTTGCCTTTAAAATTGTGTTATGGTATAATGTGCGTAATAAAAATGAGAGTGTTTTTGGCTGTGTGGGGTATTGAGGCAGCTTTTGGAGGATATATTACATGAATAAGAAGGTTCAGTATAAGGGTCAGTTCAGAGTCTATATTATGTGGCCGTTATATGCTGCAATATTACTTTTGATATTGGATATAGTTTTATTTACGCAGAATATAACGTGCGGCATAGTCGGAGTGGCATTTACATTGGTGTATGGTGTGTGCGCACTTATTTTTCTTCTGAGAAAACAGCCGCTTCTGACAAAGGCGATGGTAGAGTTTGCGGCAGATTACGCACAGGTGCAGAAGACCTTGCTTGAGGATTTTAAGGTTCCGTATGGTCTTATAGATGAGTCGGGGAAGGTAATATGGCTAAATCATGAATTTAAGAAGGTTCTTCAAAAAGCCAATGTATACCGGAAGAATATAACAACAATATTTCAGGGAATAGACAGCCGGATTTTTGATACGGATGAAAATGAATTTTCGGCAGATATAATTTATGACGAACGCGATTACAGGGTAGATTTTAAGAAGCTCGCCATAGACTCGCTTATGGAGGATAATTCCCTTTTAAATGTAAAAAATGTGCCTGCATTGATGGCGGTTTATCTTTTTGATGAGACGGATATAAAGAAGTATATCCAGCAGCTTCATGATGAGAGAATTGTTGTAGGGCTTATCTATATAGATAATTATGATGAAGCGCTCGGGAGCATAGACGAACTCAGGCGTTCGCTCCTTGCCGGACTGGTTGAGAGAAAGATAAGCAAGTATATTACCAATGGCAATGGTATTGTCAAGAAGCTTGAGAAGGATAAGTATCTTTTGGTATTCAATTATAAGTACCTTGAAGAGCTTAGGGCGGATAAGTTTTCTATTCTTGAGGAGGTCAGGACAACAGATATCGGAAATTCGATGGCGGTTACGCTGAGTATAGGTGTTGCAGCAGGGTACGATAATTTTAACAAGAATTATGAGATGGCGCGCGCTGCGATTGACCTTGCACTTGGGCGTGGAGGTGACCAGACCGTGGTCAAGGAGGGCGACCAGACCACCTTCTTCGGAGGAAAGAGCACCACTGTCGAGAAAAATACAAGAGTCAAGGCGAGAGTCAAGGCACATGCACTCAGAGAGCTTATCGAGGTTGCAGACAATGTCATCATAATGGGACATAAGATAAGCGATGCGGATGCGTTAGGAGCCGCGATAGGAATATACAGGGCATCGAAGGCTCTGAATAAGCATGCCAATATTGTACTCAACGATGTTACAAGGTCACTTAGACCGACTGTTGAGACCTTTACCGGGGTTCCGGAGTATGAAGAGGACTTGTTTATAAGAAACAGTGAGGCTATGCAGTACGTATCGGATAATACATTGCTTGTGGTTGTGGATGTAAATCGTCCGGGATACACGGAATGTCCGGAGCTGGTTGAAAGGTGCAGGACGATAGTTGTGCTTGACCACCACAGACAGAGCGGAGACACCATCAATCATGCAGTGCTCTCGTATATAGAGCCGTATGCCTCATCCACATGTGAAATGGTAGCCGAGATACTTCAGTATATCGGAGATAATGTAAAGCTTAAGTCTGCCGAAGCTAATGCCATATATGCAGGTATTATTGTTGACACTAATAATTTCACCAACAAGGCAGGAGTGAGAACCTTTGAGGCAGCGGCATTTATAAGAAGAAGCGGTGCAGATATAATAAAGGTGCGTAAGCTTTTAAGAGACGATATGAATGAGTATAAGGCGCGTGCCGAGGCGGTGCGCCATGCAGAGGTCTATAGGGATTCATTTGCACTTGCAGTATGCCCTAGTGCTAATCTTGAGAGCCCTACAATCGTTGGAGCGCAGGCGGCGAATGAGCTTCTTAATATCAACGGCGTTAAGGCGTCGATAGTATTTACTTATTTTAATAACGAGGTATATCTGAGTGCCAGATCGATTGACGAGGTCAATGTACAGCTCATCATGGAAAAGCTGGGCGGAGGCGGTCACATGACTATTGCCGGCGCGCAGCTTAAGGATGTGACTGTTGATGAAGCTATTGAGCTTGTCAAAAAGACATTAGATGGCATGATAGAGGAAGGAGAAATATAATGGAAGTTATTTTATTACAGGATGTAAAGGCACTTGGAAAGAAGGGACAGAAGGTTAATGTGAGCGAAGGCTATGCCCGCAACTTTATCCTTCCGAAGAAGCTTGGTATAGAGGTCAATGCTAAGAATATGAATGATTTAAAGCTTCAGAAGGCACATGAGGATAAGCTTGCGGCAGAGGCGCTTGCCAATGCGAAGGAGCTTGCGAAGGAGCTTGAGGATAAGGCAGTTGTTGTAAAGCTCAAGTCCGGCAAGGACGGAAGAGTGTTCGGCTCTGTATCTACGAAGGAGATTGCTGAGGAGCTGAAGGCACAGCACAATATTGATATAGACAAGAAAAAGATGGTATTGAATGACGCTATCAAGGCTCTTGGCAATTATGAGGTGGTATGTAAGCTTCATAAGGATGTGACAGCCAAGCTTGTTGTCAAAGTAACGGAAGGATAATACAGGTAGATAACAGATGGATGATACGTTAATAAGGCGTGTTATGCCTAATAGCGCTGAGACCGAGAAGGCAGTTATCGGCTGTATCCTGATGGATAAGGATAAGATGACGGATGTCGCTGATATTCTTGTGCCGGATGACTTTTATCATAGCGAATACCGTGCAATATATCAGGCGATGGTGCAGATTAACGCGGAGGGCAGACCGGTCGACTTAGTCACGGTTATTGAGCGTCTCAGGACAATGAACGTGCCTCCGGAGATATGCAGTCTTGAATTTATGAAGGAGGTAGCCGATTCAGAGGCTACGGCTGCTAATGCGAAGCATTATGCCAAAATAATAAAAGAAAAATCCCTGCTCAGAAGGGTTATAAAGGTTAATGAGACAATAACAGAGGAGTGCTATGCAGGACGAGAGAGCTCAGACGCCATCCTTGAGGAGACGGAAAAGCAGCTTTTCAAGCTTCTTCAGTCGAGAGGTGCGGAGGATATCACACCGATTAAGGATGTTGTCATGGATGCGATAAACCGTATCGAGGCAGCTTCTAAGCAGAGCGGAAGCGTAACAGGTATTCCGACGGGCTTTACAGATCTGGACTACCGTACTGCGGGTTTACAGCCTTCGGATATGATTCTTGTTGCGGCACGTCCGTCAATGGGAAAAACGGCATTTGCATTGAACCTTGCTGCTTATGCGGCATGTAAGAAGCACATAACCACTGTAATATTCAGTCTGGAAATGTCCAAGGTTCAGCTTGTGAACCGTTTCCTTTCAATGGAGTCGGGTGTGAGCGCCCAGAATCTCAGAACAGGAAATCTGACTGAGGGTGAGTGGGAGAATCTTGTCGAAGGTGCTTCAATCATAGGTAATTCGGGACTCGTAATAGATGATACTCCGGGTATATCAATATCGGATCTGCGCTCTAAGTGTCGTAAGATTAAGCTTGAGCACGATGATCTCGGACTTATTATTATTGACTATATTCAGCTTATGACCAGCAGCAGCAAGTCGGAGTCAAGACAACAGGAGGTATCAGAGATATCGCGTTCCTTAAAGGCTCTGGCAAGAGAGTTGAATGTACCCGTTATAGCACTTTCACAGTTGAGCCGTGCTGTTGAACAGAGACCTGACCACAGGCCTATGCTGTCTGATCTTCGAGAGTCGGGGGCCATAGAGCAGGATGCCGATGTAGTAATGTTCTTATACAGGGATGAATATTATAAGAAGGATACGGATAAGCCGGGTGTGGCTGAGGTAATCATCGCTAAGCAGAGAAACGGTCCTGTCGGAACAGTTGAGCTTGCATGGATTGGCGATAAGCAGCGTTTTGCAAATCTTGAGAGAAGTTAGCGAAATTTGTCGATTGAAATACACGAAAAAAGTATATACAGTGTGGTACTATATAGACCGGATAGAGGAAAGCTTTATCCGGTCTTACTTTTTGCAGGGGAGTTGTTTCATAGATGGAAGAAAAAAGGTACATAATATCTGAAGTTGCAGAGCGCACCGGAATCGAGACACATGTGCTCAGATACTGGGAGGATGAGCTTAATCTGGATATTCCGAGAAATAAAATGGGGCATAGATATTACACGGAAGAACAGGTTGAGCTGTTTAAGCAGATTAAGGAGCTTAAGGACAGCGGTTTTCAGCTTAAGGCGGTGAAGGCTGTACTTGACGGGCAAATGCAGGGAGCGGCGGTCATGCAGTATGTGGGAAATGAGACTGCGGATAAAAATGTACAGGCTGCCTGTAATGGCACTGCAGGCGATAATGTAAGGTGTGTCTGTAATGGGACTGCGGATAATAATGTGCAGGCTGCCTGTAATGGAGCCGTGGATAATAATGTACCTGCGGCGCAGGGGGAGGCGCATATGGAGAGTGCAGGTACATCGGAGGTCGCGGCTCTGACACAGGAGGAGCTTGCAATGAAGCGTTCTGAGGATAAGCTTGCACAGTTCGAGCAGATTATCGGAGATATTGTGACACGTTCACTGTTAGAGAACAATGTGGCACTTGGGGAGAATATTTCCGCTGCTGTATCCGAGCGAGTATGCGATAAGGTTATCAAGGAGATGGATTACATGATGCGTGTACGTGAGGAGGCGGAAGATGACCGCTTCAGGAGGCTGGATGAAACAATTCGAGGAGTTCAGAAGAGCAATAAGGAGGCTGCCGCATATCGTGAACGTGGTGATAAGTCAAAGAAACGTCATGGATTATTTAAGAAGGTAAAATAAGATGCCTGTGACGTGCAGGCATATTTAGAGTCAGTGCCCATAGATGGGCAGAGTATGAGGGTGAGCAGTTGATATAAAAAATGGAGCCATATCTTATATACCGGAAATACCGGCATATAGACATAGCTCCATTTTTATTACTTCTCTGTGATAGCACCTACAGGGCAGGTAGCTTCACAAGCGCCACACTGTACACATACATCTGTGTTAATCTCCATATGCTCAGAACCCTCGGAGATAGCACCTACAGGGCATCCAGCAGCACAAGCGCCACAGCTGACACAAGCATCACCTACAACGTACATAATTTCCTCCCATCTGAAGTGAGTACACTTCTATTTACTGTTTTGTATTATTGTTTGTATTATTCAGAGAAGCTCGCGCTTCTTTGATACCTTTGATTATAACGGATTTAGCCTTAATGACTGCCTCCTTGGACTCAGCAGGCACACCCTTAAGCGGGTAATCAAAGCCAAGATTCTCGTACTTGACAACACCCATGGTGTGATAAGGGAGCACGTCAAGAGCCTTGACATTTTTAAGCTTGCCAATGAAAAGTCCAAGCTGATACAGATATTTCTCATTGTCGGTTATACCAGGTACAACAACATGACGTATCCATGTAGGTATTCCCTTATCGCTGAGATATTCGGCAAATGCCAATATGCCGTCATTCGGCTGGCTGCACAGCTTCATATGCTCTTCAGGGTCAATGTGCTTGATGTCAAGCATTACAAGGTCTGTATATTGCATAAGTACATCCATCTTATCTACGATAACCTTATTATCAGGCTTGAAAACAATACCGGATGTATCGATACATGTGTGTATACCCTGTGCCTTAGCTTTCATAAAAAGCTCAGTGAGAAAGTCTATCTGTAGGAGCGGTTCGCCGCCGGTAACGGTAAGACCTCCGTTCTTATAAAAGGACTTATTATCCTCATACTTCTGTAAAATCTCGTCCACAGAAATCTCTGTTCCGCCGGTCGTAGCCCATGTATCGGGATTATGACAATATAGACAACGCATTGGGCAGCCCTGTACGAACACCACGAAACGGATTCCAGGTCCGTCGACGGTGCCAAAGGTTTCTAAAGAATGTATTCTCCCGTTCATATCAATCCTTGTTCCTCCATGTCAAAAAAATAATACCAAATGAAATGCCGAATTACAATAGATATTTCTTCTGGTACTATAAAAGTATATCACTATTTATACCAAAATAAAAGTTAAAAAAATATAAATACTATGTGTAAAAAACAGGCAGGCACAAAAAGTGTCTGCCTGTAATTAAAGATCAGTAGTATTGTTAATTACATAGCCTAATGTGAAATTACGTACATCCATCAGATATACATTTCACGGATGTAATTACATTGCCTGATGTGAAAGTAGAACTTTCCATCAGATAAACTTTCTACAGAAATGAATTACATAGCCTGATGGAAAGTTCTGTTTATAACGTCATCCTGCTGAGCCTTTGTGAGCTTGATGAAGTTAACAGCGTATCCTGATACACGGATAGTAAGCTGTGGGTACTTCTCAGGATGAGCCTGGGCATCAAGTAAAGTATCTCTGTTGAGAACATTAACATTGAGATGATGTCCGCCCTTAGCTACATATCCATCTAACATTGATGCAAGGTTGTCAATCTGGTTCTGACTAATTTCTGCCATTGTATTAAATCCTCCTTGTTTTCCGAAGGAAAATCCGAGCCTCATGGAGAGGAGAGGATTTGTCCTCCTTGTTTTCGTCTTATTCATTTTCGTCTCCGTCAAGTCCGACATGAAGTGTCGGAACGCTGCATGCCATCTGGCCGTTGCAGGCGAGACTGTTGTTGGTCTGTACTGTCTTTTCGGTTGCAGGGGCGCTGTTGTCAACAACTACATTGACGTGACCGCCATCAGCAGCCATGAGATTATCTAACATTGATACAATGTCGTCCACTTTAGAGTTGTCCATGATAACCTCCTATAAAACTGCCGCAGAATCCGGACTGCACTCATTGGTGGCAGTTCGGAGACTGTGGGTTAATATTTTATAATTACTTGTTAAGATCTATATCAAGGTCTCAGACGACCTTGATATAGGTGTCTTACTTATTTAAATCAATATCAAGGTCGCCGGCGAACACTTGGTCTTCCTTACCAAGAGCACCAGGAACGATAGTAAATGTGTTAGAAATACCATCCTGAGCATCCTTGAATGGAAGCTTAGCAACTGATGAAAGGGAAGCTACAGCACCGTTCTTATCACGTCCGTGCATTGGGTTAGCACCAGGAGCGAATGGAACACCGGCCTTACGTCCATCAGGTGTAGAACCTGTAGCGTTACCATAAGTAACGTTAGATGTGATTGTAAGGATAGATGTTGTAGGAACACCGTTTCTGTATGTGTAGTGAGAACGAACCATAGCCATGAACTTCTCAACTATCTCAACTGCAATCTTATCAACTCTGTCATCGTTGTTACCATACTTAGGGAACTCGCCCTCAACCTCGAAATCAGTAGCTACGTTCTTAGCAACACCGATTGTCTTGATAACAGACTTAGCTGTCTGAGGATCCTTAACCTTCTTGGTAATCTCAACGTCAGTTCTGATAACCTTAACCTTAGCGAACTTGATTGCTGATAAGGAGTCAGCTACAACTGAAAGACCGGCGATACCTGTTGCGAAGTATCTCTTAACCTCTCTGTCATGAAGAGCCATCTGAAGTCTCTCATAGCAGTACTTATCATGCATATAGTGAATTACGTTAAGTGTGTTAACATAAACATCTGCTAACCACTCCATCATATCTGTGTACTTAGCCATTACATCATCGTAATCAAGGTACTCGCCCTCAACAGGTCTGTACTTAGGACCAACCTGAACACCTGTCTTCTCATCAACACCGCCGTTGATAGCATAGAGGAGACACTTAGCAAGGTTAGCTCTTGCTCCGAAGAACTGCATTTCCTTACCAACTCTCATTGAGGATACGCAGCAAGCGATAGCATAGTCATCACCATGAGTTACTCTCATGAGGTCATCGTTCTCGTACTGAACTGAAGATGACATGATGGATGTCTTAGCACAGAACTTCTTCCAGCCCTCTGGAAGTCTTGTTGACCAGAGAACTGTCATGTTAGGCTCCGGAGCTGTACCAAGGTTGCTTAATGTGTGGAGGTAACGGAAGCACATCTTTGTTACAAGTGTACGTCCATCAACGCCCATACCACCAAGGGACTCAGTTACCCATGTAGGATCTCCTGCGAAGAGAGCGTTGTACTCAGGTGTACGAGCGAACTTAACAAGTCTTAACTTCATAATGAAGTGATCAACGAACTCCTGAATCTGCTCCTCTGTAAATGTACCGTTAGCTAAGTCTCTCTGAGCGTAGCAGTCAAGGAATGTAGATGTACGTCCAAGAGACATGGCAGCACCGTTCTGCTCCTTAACAGCAGCAAGATAACCGAAGTAAGTAGCCTGAATAGCTTCCTGTACATTAGTAGCAGGGTTAGAGATATCACAGCCGTAAATCTCACCTAACTTCTTTAACTCCTTGAGGGCTCTGATCTGCTCTGAAAGCTCCTCTCTGTCACGGATAACATCAGGAGTCATAACCTTAGAAGTTGTAGCCTTCTGGTACTCCTTATCCTTGATAAGGAAATCTACGCCGTAAAGAGCAACTCTTCTGTAGTCGCCGATGATACGTCCACGACCATAAGCATCCGGAAGACCTGTGATGATATGGTTAGAACGGCATACTCTCATCTCAGGAGTATAAGCATCGAATACACCAGCGTTGTGTGTCTTTCTGTGAATTGTAAAGAACTCCTCAATCTCAGGGTCAATCTGGTAACCATTAGTTACAAGAGCAGCCTTAGCCATGTTGATACCGCCGTATGGCTGAAGTGATCTCTTGAAAGGCTTATCTGTCTGGAAACCGACAATCTTCTCTAAGTCCTTGTTAAGGTAGCCTGCTGCATGGGATGTGATTGTTGAAGGAACCTTAGTATCCATATCAAGGACGCCACCCTTCTCACGCTCCTGCTTTGAAAGCTCCATAACCTGTGCCCAAAGAGTCTTAGTTGCCTCTGTAGGACCGCAAAGGAAAGCATCGTCTCCTTCATAAGGTGTGTAGTTCCTCTGAATGAAGTCTCTTACATCAACCTGCTCTTCCCACTTACCGCCTACGAAACCTGTCCATTCTGATCTCATAATGAAAAAAACCTCCTATTATAGTAAAGTGTTTTATATGTGTTATCCGCCCTTAAGCGATTAGACTAGACATGCTGCCTCAATCGAACGGAATATACACTTTTTTATGCTTGTATTATACAATGCACATTGTATACACGTCAAGGGCTTAAGAATAAAATTCACGGATTGTACACAAAAATATACATAAAAATTTTGAGAAAATTCCTTATAAAATGGGTAAATTTTACACTGTAGCCACAAATGTGTTCATAAGGAACAATCATACCGGTAAGTAATAATAAAGATTGAAGAGAGCATATTGTGTACCATCTTTACAACATAAATCCTCTGTGGTACAATAGGCAATGGTCATTACATGTAGGTGTCCGGAACCGAAAAGTTAGTATAAAGTGATGATAAAATGGGAATCATTTTATAGGTCAGTTCTGAACAGTTACTATATTATTATATTTTCAGGAGGAAAACACAATGGCACAGGTTAGCAAAGAAATGAGAATCATCGACATCATCAATGTTGATTATGATATTGTTCCTATTTTACTTAATGAGGGAATGCACTGCATCGGCTGTCCGTCAGCACAGGGCGAATCTTTGGAGGAGGCTGCTCTTGTTCATGGTCTTGACCCGGATGAGATTACAGCTAAGATCAATGAGTTTCTTGCAGCGAAGTAATCAGACGGGCTGCTGGGAGATATTGTTAAAATTCAAAAGTGAAAGCTACGTTGCTTTTTAATGAAAAGAGAGTGAATCAGGTTCGGATAAAAACTTGTTCACTCTTTTTTTGTGGAAATTGTGGTGAGGCATTGGATAATTTTGCGGATTGAGATTGTGGGAATGTGCGAGGCATAGATGGGTATAGAAAAGGAAAACTTGTTGCCTATGCCCGCAGAATCCCTCATAGCAGGCAAAAATTGCTACGTTGCGGGTATATATGAGCGAAAATCAAAATTATACCCAAGAAATCGCAGATTGAGGTGAGCATGTGGGTATAGAATAAGAAATAATGCACTCATACCCGCAAAAACCATTATAGCGTGCGATAAATGTTGCGTTGCGGGTATATTTGAATGAAATGCAAAAAATACCCCCAGCACACCGTTATAGCAATCTATAATTGGTGCGCTCGGGGTATTTTCGGTAAGTTTATTGAATGTATGCCAATTACTGTGAAAATGAGGTGTGACTACCTAAAAGAACATTGCAAGAAAATTATTGCCAATGCTCTACAACTCCGCCAGTATCTTCACCGCATTCCTGCGTATGATAACCTCATCATGTTCGTTGAGATACGAGACAGTTGCGTATGAGAGCTTCTCCCTTACGCCGTATTCGGACAGCGTGTTGTTCACGCCGGTGAATTCATCGAGGTTCATGTCATCACTGCGTATGAACAGGTAGTAACGGAGGTTGACAGGATTCTTGTAGAGAATGCTGCTTCCGTTGAAACGGTTGTTTACGGCGATGGCTGCAACAGTAGCCTGATTCAGATCCTTAAATGAGAACAGCTTCTCTATAGGAACAACTGCACATATATCGCTGCCGTTATCAGTGCCGGAAACATTGTCTGAGCCGGTGGAAGCGGAGCCATCGGAAATACTTCCGGAGGCTTTTTTGCCTGCTGTGCCTGATGAAGCCTTATCACCTCCTGCTTTGGATGACTTCCTGCCGGAGGCAGAGCCTTCGGCCTTTTCGGAGGCGCTGCCTCCTATTATCTTGGAGCCGGAGTCAGCACTGGATTTATCGTTGGCTTTATTGCCGTTCTTAGACTTCTTTAGAAGACTGTCTGAGAATGGAATGAAATCGGCATCCTGATTAAGTGCTTCATTTATTCGGTTAAGCAGGGATGAACCGTCATCCATGCCGTGCATATCATCGTCAGAGTCGAGCATGTCCGCATAATCTTCGTCTTCATCGGATGGTGCGAACTTAGAAAAGCGTGTGTCAAGCTCCTCTGGATCCTCAACCTTCGTGATGACAAGAATAATGCAGTCCGGTGATACAGGAATGGCCTCTATCATAAGAGGGATATCATCTGCTTCGAATCCACATTCAAAAGAGGCCTGCGCAATCATATCTTTAAAAAGGCTTTTAGCCTTTTCTGTTCCATAGGCTAATTCGCTGATTTTAAGCTCCCTTGAGTCTAAGTCAGCGCGATTAAGGGTACAACGTATTGAATTTTCACTAAGTCTTTCTATTTTCATGTCAAATCACATCCTTCCTGACCTGTTTATTATACGTCATTTGTTATTATTCTGTAAAGGTTTAATACTATGAAAAAAGTATGAAATTTATATATGCTCCCAACGCGGGCGACAAGCTTCGGAATGACAGTATAATGTTAAAATTAAACATGTGTTTAATAACTCTGCAATCAAAGACGGTTGTACAAATCAATTTATCTGGTAAAATGAATTCAGGATTTGTTGTTATCAATGGAGGTGGTATTTACCGATACACATGATACTCTGTTGGATGGCAGGTACCTAATCCTTAGAAGGCTCGGGCAGGGAGCCTTTGGCGAGGTATTTCTTACAAGACACGTTGGACTTGGAGTATACAGGGCTGTTAAGCGGATCCGTAAGAGCAAGGATGTACACAACACGAGAAGGAAAGAGGCAGATGCGCTCAAGAATCTGCGGCATACATCCTTACCTATAATATATGATATTGACGAGGATGATGTGTATTTCTATATTGTTGAAGAATATATAGAAGGGATTTCACTTTCGGAATATGTCAGGGATAGGACAAGGCTTGCACAGGACGAGACGTGCAGCGTTATTATGAGTATATGTACTGTTCTTAGTTATATGCAGACGCAGGCAGGATTATTACATCTGGATATTAAGCCGGACAATGTTCTGCTCACGGAGGATGGAGTTAAGCTTGTTGATTTTGGAAGCAGCTGCATGGAGGATGAGATTCCCGGGTGTGTGATGGGGACAGCAGGGTATGCTGCTCCTGAGCTGTATCACGGAGGAAGTCCGGGAACAAGATGTGACGTATATTCACTTGGAATGCTGATGCGTTTCATGCTTACAGGGCAGATTTCCTGTAGTAAAAATTATATTTGTTCGGAGAATTTTCAATTTATAATCAATAAGTGCACCAGTCAGAATGCATCAGAGCGCTTTAAGGATGCCAATGAACTGTTTCTTGCACTGGAACAATCACAGAAGTTATTTAATAAAGAGATAACAGCAGATCCTAAGGTTATTTTGGTTTCGGGAAGCACCCGGCGTGTGGGAACAACGCATTTTGCCATAATGCTGGCAGCCCAGCTTACATCTATGGGATATAAGTGTCTGTTGGAGCTTGCATATAACGGCGATAGAGGTTTTTCTGCCCCATTATATAGTGGGATACGAAGCGTAAGCTGCCACGGAGGAATTTATAATGTTGATGGCGTGGAGGTGTTACCTGATTATAAGGGCTTTGCCGTTCCGGTAAGCGATGAGGAACGTAAACAGTACACCGTCATAGTAAGGGAAATCGGAAGCATGTGGGAGTGGGATGAGAGTACCTTGGATGATATTAAAAAAGATACCTTTAGGTTCATTCTCGTGACGGGACATACTCTCCGGGAGCTCATCGACTATGAGACGGCAGCAGCAGGACTCAGAAAAAAGGGAGTAGAGTTCGTAAGTGCAGTTAATTTTGCGGATGGTCAGGAATACATAGGAATCAGTAAGGAACACAATATGGGAAATGCTTTCAGGATTCCGTATTGTACGAGACCGTATTCGTTTAAAAAGGGGAGAGATATAATTGAGAAGACAGGCATATTGGGATGGTCCGGCAAAAAAGGTGGTAATAGGTGTTGCCGGAACGCAAAGCAGATGTGGAGTAACGCACTTTGTCTTATGCGCCGCCAATTATCTGTCAAACGTAAGAAAAAAGCGTGTGATAGTAAGCAGCTACGATGAAAAAGCATTGGATATTATTAAGAAAAATATAAAATTAACAGGACAGGCAAAGGTTATTCAAGGCGAAGAGATATACGCTGCTTTTATCTATGCAAATATTACGTTTTTGGCGGGAAATGACGAAGCTGCCGGATTCGCAGTGCAGGAACAATATGATTATCATATAATTGATTTCGGTCAGGCAGATTATATCGGGGATATCAGGCTGCAAAGGTGTGACAGATTATTTTTAATAGGGGATTTAAGTTTATGCAATTATAGAAATTCATTGGATGCGGTTTATCTTTTGGAAAGAAGAAATATAAGGAATATGCAGTTTATGTCCGTCTTTTATTCAAATGAGGGATTGAGAGCATATAAGAAAGCTGCGAAAGACCGGCCGATTCTTATCCCTGTGGATATGGAGCCATTCGCCATATCGAGGGAGACACTCATTTTTATGGAAGAACTTTTGATATAAGCATGTATTAGATAGGTAACAATTAACTTAAAAATAAGTCACAGGTATGCTTTTATACGGATAAATAATATATCACACAGAATCTGGTAAATGGCATTGATATGACACAAATAATCAAGGTAAACGACACAATGTAAATTAAGCATGGAGGCAGGTTATGAAGGGCATACTTAAGGAAGCGGTTGAAATGCACAATGAGACATCCCTACAGCTTTGCAGCGAACTTGCGAACTATAAGGAACAGGGCATTAAGGTCACGGTCAGTGGATATCAGGCAAGCATAAATAAGCGGCTTACCGATATGCTCCTTAGAGATGGACCATGCACATATATGCGTTCATACTCATTTGATGAGATGGGGAAAATTACAGGGGTTGAGTTTCAGTGTGTGAGACTCGGTGAATAAATAACATTAAGGTTTTATAAGGTCCCTCTTGCCCCGGAAGGCTATGCTTTCCGGGGTATTAATAATCCTTAAATATGATGTTGGGGGCAAAACATGCCAACTTAATTTACGAGTGTATAACGTATTATATTTATGCATATCAGCTCAGTTGTCCGAAGCAAGATGTTCTACACGTTCG
>DNFT01000069.1:0-120 GCA_003486385.1 Eubacterium sp.
CTTAAGACAATGGGTAGTTCACCTTATTTCGGATATTACGTCACAGACAAATCTGCTGTCACTTAACGCATCAATCGAAGCGGCAAGGGCAGGACAGGCAGGCAGAGGCTTTGCTGTTGT
>DNFT01000069.1:168-687 GCA_003486385.1 Eubacterium sp.
GCAGGCAGAGGCTTTGCTGTTGTTGCATCAGAGATAAAACAGCTCGCAGATCAGAGCAGTCAGGGAGCAGATTCGATTAAGAATATTGCAGACAACATTCTTGAGAAATCCAACTGGTCCGTGATGTTGACAGGCAGAATGAAGGAGCTTGCCGAGCAGGAGCAGACGGACATAGGAAATGCAAAGGAAAGTTTCGATATACTGAACCGTATAATAGAAGAAAATGCTGCTATTGCACAGACGGTTATGGACAAAACAAAGAATCTTGAAGCTCTTAAGCTTGATGTTATAAACAGTGTATCTGAGCTCAGCGCGATAAGTGAAGAAAATGCTGCCAGCAATGAGGAGGTAACTGCTAGAGTTACGGAGATTGCAGAGTCAGTTAACAGAATCTCAGAGGATACCCAGACTGTAAAGAAGGTATCATCTGACATGAAAGAGCTGATGGATTATTTTAAGTAGTCCTGTACATATGCGATACCGGAGCTGTTGCCGGGCTTCTTCCAAAAGTCGTGATAT
>DNFT01000069.1:780-5922 GCA_003486385.1 Eubacterium sp.
CACATGTTTTGACCCCAACATCTGAATCGTCTGTGGGGAGCTGTAACATTGCAAAAGATGAAAAAGAAGTTATAATAGACATATGAGGAGGGCGCCGGATGATGGAATATAAAGATAATGATTTCGGTAATCTTATAAAGAGTATCAGAAATAAGAATAAAATCAATGCGGAAACACTGGTCAGGGGTATTTGCTCGGTGAAGGTTCTGAATAATATAGAGAGCGGGAAAACATTTCCCGGTTATCTTTTGAGGAATTTTCTGATTGACAGGCTCGGACTTGCGAGAGAGTGGTTTGAGAATATGCTCACGGTAGGTGAGTATGAGGAGTGGCAGTGCAGGAGAATGATAATCAGTCAGCTCAGAAAGAAAGAATACATGAGTGCGGATGCGCTGGTTGAAGAATACAGGAAAAAATATATTGCCGGAGACATAGCAGCTATAGATGGTATATATGCACAGAAACTTGATGAAAATGAAGCGGATGAAAAGCTGAGGCTGCAGTTTTATTATACCGTGAAGGGGATGTGTGGTAAAGATGGAGAGGAGCCCTATTATGAGCTGGCAGCCGCATTGACATCTAAAGCATACCATGGTGGGATAATTGATGAGAGTATTCTTTCAAGATATAAGCTGTCGATTGGAGAGCTTAATCTTTATTTGGAAGCCGTGTGGCATAGTAAAGCTACAGAAAATAAAGAGAAGGTTATCAATGCACTGATAGCCTGCATAGACACGCATTATTACGATATCAAAACGAAAGTAAAAATATTTCCCAAACTGGCAGTTTATTATTGCAGATTAAATGAAAATACGACGGATTTAAATGTACTCAGGCGTATGCAGAAAATCTGTGATGAAGCCATAAGCCTTTTAAGAGCACAAAAGAGGGCTTATTATATAGTGGAACTTTTTAATATTTACTTATGTATTGCAGATAAGCTATGTGAAACTTTAAAGGATGATGGGCATGTCGGATTTCAAAAACAGGTGAAGTTCGATAAAAGAAGAATAAGGCAGTGGCTTGACGCGATACTTAACGAGTACAGAATAAGAGAAGTCCCACTTACAATGCCGAATGATTTCTACATTTATCAGGAAGGAACTGCTTATTGTATTAATGATGTTATAAGGGCAAGACGAGAGTTGTTAAGACTTAACAGAAAAGATTTATGTGCCGGAATATGTGCCGAAAAAACTATTGAAAAGACTGAACAGCATAAAAGTAATCTGCAGTATGCCAATATGAAACTTATATATAATCGTCTTAATCTGCCATGTACTTATCAGCATGCATCGCTTATTGTGCCGGATATTATTACCCTTGAAAGGGAAGAAGAAATCAACCAGCTTGCAGGAAGAAATGAATTATCCGATGCGCTCGCAGCTATGGAAGAACTAAAAAAGGATGTACCAGGGTATTCATATAATATGCAGGAGCTTGGGTGGATAGAGCAGGTTATATTAAATAATCGTTGGAAACTAACGCCACAGGATGCTGCAGACAGGGTAAAGACGCTTATAGAACTTACGGTTCCGTTAAAGTACATTGACAATTTCATAAATAACAGAAACCATGGACTTAGGAAAAATGAGCATGTGAGTAAAAGAATCTATTTTACACGTACAGAGCTTGCTTGCATTGTATCACTTGCCGGATATTATGGTAAGTCAGGGCTCATGGAGAAAGCCATGGATTATATGGGACTGCTATATGAATATCTCACAAATAACGGAGAGAGTGATGACGTATATTGTATGGAGAGTGTATTTACAAGATTTATGACTCATTATACCAGTATGCTGGGAGATATAGGAAATTTTGAAGTCTCCGACAGACTTGCAGATGAGGCAGCAAAACGGATGCTTGAATTGTACCGGCCTGAGAAAATCTGGTGGCACAAATACAATAATCTATGGAATGATGAAACCAAGGAAAAAGACAAGGAGAAGTACAATTCGGTTCTGAGGGAATGTGCGGCATTGTGCGAAATATATGACGGAGAATCGGTTGCCAAAATTTTCACGAATAAGATAGTCAGCTCTTGCTAAGGATTCTTTCCCGAAAAGGGGGATGTTTTAAATTTAAAACAGATTATAGAATATATACAAAAGAGAATCAATGGAGGAGCATACGGAATGAAGAACACAAAAAAGATATTTATCGGTGTTATGTTACTGCTGGCATCATTTTTTGTTATGGCGTGCGGGAACAAGGACGTAAAGCAGGGCAGTAATCAGACGGAAAAAGAAAGTACTGCAAATGAGGTATCGGAGGTTAAGAAATACACCGAAGGTATTAATATGTGCTCTATGTATTCCGGAACAAGTTATACCATAGGGGAGAGCGACGAGTTCACCATCGGAGGCCAGTCGGATTTGCATGATGACGTGTTTGCATTTCTGGCATATCGTAAGACTGATGATAAATATACCACGCTCATAGGCAGAATAGATTACACTGATTTAGCATCTGTGGATGGGGAGGGAGAACTTGGCACGGTCGTTGACGAGGGAGAATTTCCCGAGGAACTTGTAAGCTATGTTGAGCTTGAGTTTTCAATGGATTATGCCATTAAGAGATTCTGTTTTGATGAGAATAATATATATGTCCTTGGATTTACGATGGTTGATGGAAAATTTGTTTATTCGTTATGGACATTTGAAAACGATGGAAGCCTTAAAGCGAATGTAAGTTTAGAAGGCGATAGTGAGATATATGATAATTGCGATAAGCTTGTCTGCTTCAAGGATGAAGGCACAGACTATATCGCATTGTGTTCTTTTGAGGATAAGAAAAGTTATATCACAGTATGCAGTACTGACGGCCAGGTTGTGGCACAGGAGGAGTACTCATATTATATACAGAACGTGTTCTGTGATGCAGATGGAAATCTTATGCTTGTAAGCAATTATGATGGCAGTGAGGATTATGATAAGCGTATAAGCAGATTGAAGTTGGAAAATGAAATTGATGATGCGGCATACATAACCGGTATAAAGCCATATATATCGGTGAAGGCTGTAGGAGACACAATGTACATGCAGAACAAGGACGGCGTGTATGTTATGGATGGTGCTGCCGGACAATACAACATGGTTATAAAGTGGGCCGATATCGGCATCGGCAATGCCGCTGATATTGTCAGAATGAGTGAAGATGTCTATGTCAGTGCCGATGTAAGCATCAGTGATGACAGCAGAAGCATCACGCTTCTCAGTCTTGAAAAATCAGATGCAGAATATACCGGGATGCGAAAAGAGGTTGTTATAGGTGTCAGTGTGGAACCTGACGGTTATCTTCAGAATATGGTGAAGCAGTTTAACTCATCACAGGGTATATATGAGGCAGTAATAAAAATCTATCCTTATTCATCCGACAGGACGCAGAAGCTTGGAACGGAGATGATTACAGGTAATGGACCAGACCTTATACAGCAGACGCTTTTTGATATCAGGGAATATGTATCTGTTGGCATGATAGACGACTTGAGTGATTATCTTGATGCTTCGGATAAATTGAGTGAGTCAATGCTTGTAGAGAGTGTGCTGGATGTGTGCAGCTACAATGGAAAGCTTGCTGTCATTCCGGCTGCGTTCGGAATATCCGCACTTCCCGGAAAGGCTCAATATGTAGGGGCGAATGAGGCATGGACTTTTGACGAGTTCATGGAGTGCGTTGAAAGTAACCGAGGCTGTGCCATAGGCGGCATAGGTACATCGTATTCTACAGGTGAATATCTTGTGATGCTTGCATATATGTCTGACAGCGGTAAATATGTTGATTGGCAGAGCTTCAAGGCGCATTTTGATAATGCTGAATTTGCAGAGCTGTTGGCGTATGCGGCAGAGTACAGAGTTGGTGATGGATATGATGTTTCAACTGATGATAAGCTCCGTGAAGCACTGACAAGCGGAGATAATATCGTATATGACATAAAAATCGGAAGCATGGCGGCGTATCAGACGATTGAGGAAACATTAGGGGATGATGCTGTATTCAAGGGATATCCGTACGAGAAAAATGAGCCGGTATACCATGCCGTTGTGAGTAATGGCTATGCAATTAACAGCATGAGTAAAAATAAAGATGGTGCATGGAAATTTATAGAATTTCTTGTAACGCAGGGATATTCTGATGGTATAAAGTATCAGAGCAAGCCGGATTCTGCCACGCAGTTCCCGGTTATGGTGGATAAGCTGGAGGCTGTTTTTGACAGCGCAATGGAAATAGAACCTGTATATGACGAGAATGGTGAGATTGTGTACGATGCTGACGGAAATGTGCGGCAGAAGGAAAAGGGGGCAATGAACGGACAGACTTACTACGCTGCCACGGCTGAGGATGTGGAGCATGTCAGGTATCTTATAGACCATATCGGTGCCATAAGCACAAGCAATGGGACAATCGATAATATTATTTATGAGGAACTTGACAGTCTCTTTGCAGGACAGAGCACACCGGAGATGGCGGCACAGCTTATACAGGACAGAGTTCAGCTGTATCTGGATGAGAAGCAGTAAGCTATAGGAGACGGTGTTTCGGGATAAATGTTATTAAAGCAGTGGCACTGGAATTCATATTCTAGTGCCACTTTTTCTATGGTATGAGGCTTTCACAGTATTATGTGTGAAAGCTTATTTCTGCCACAGGAAGAACTGTACATGGATTATCACAATGACAGACACGCCGTTTGGATTTCTTTTCAATGGCAATGTCTGGATGGTAAAATAGAATTGTCCAGAAACTAAATAACCATCCAGCTTCAAAGAGATATACTCATATGGTAAAACATAAGTAGCTCACTTTGGTAGAAGTTTTTGAAGATTGCCAAAATAAATACGGTCGTTGGATATATGCTAAGCTGGAGCTTGATGGAACCATGCAGATGTGGGTGGATACAAAAATTTATATGACTAAAAAACAAAACTTTACTTAATAAACTAACTGTAAGTGTAAATGGAGCATTCAATTTTTAGTCAACTGAATGCTCGGCAGAACTTATGCCCTGGTCAGAAACGCTTCCCGATTACTGTAAACAACTGAAGAGATAATCAAGACTTGCCACCTCTATCAGGTGGCGGTACTTTTTTGGGTAGGCGAGTTATTTACCTGATACTCCCAAAAGAGCCAATGGACTAC
>DNFT01000069.1:5975-6207 GCA_003486385.1 Eubacterium sp.
TTCATCGGCTCTGTGACTGTGTGACAGGCTCTTTGATAATTATTTTCTCTTATTGTTCTTCCATATTTTGTATAACATTGGAAATAGGAAGTAAAACACATATAGCTACAAACCAACCTGGAAAATGTGGCATAATCTCAATCCTCCTTATCTTATACAAGATTGAATATAGCCACTGCAATGCAGATGGCAGCCACGATAAGTGATACAATAATTCGTAAAATAGAAAAAC